>JAFXNB010000125.1 GCA_017529935.1 Selenomonadaceae bacterium | reverse complement strand
TTGGAGGATTTTGTCCCAAAGTCCGTTAAGGCGAGCACGACGATAAAAGCTGTGCACGGTAAAGACTGGTGGGAAATCGTGCGGTAAATTACGCCACTGACAGCCCGTTTTCACCAGATACAAGACCGCATTGACCAATTCGCGCTTTTCCCATTTGCGTTTTCGCATGTTGACGAACAAAGGCGCAATCACTTTCCATTGCTCATCCGTTAAATCTGTTTCGTATTTTTTTTCTCATAATACACTTACTATATCACTTTTTACCCTTTATGAACACCTGTTCTAAGCGTTCGGAAAAGTACACTTGGACAAGAGAGTACTCCTAAAGTCAAATTCATTTTACCAAAAAGAGAGTCGGACGCCCGCCGCTTAATCCTCGCTGTTTGAACGACTTTTAATTTACCAACAACCTCCGGTTGACAAAATGGAAATCATTATTTATACTTACCAAATCTGAATTGAATAAGAAAATACAGGTGATTCGATAACGAAAGCCTGCAAGTCTGATTTGTAATCAGGTTTGCAGGCTTTTGGCGTTTATTGGAGGTTTTACATCATGTTTAAATTCAAGAAATGGGCAACAGTTTTTCTGGCGGCAGGATTGATTTTTTCGGCGGGAATTATGAGCGGTTGCGGGAGTGATTCGGCGTCGAACTCCGGCAAAAAAGAATTTCTCAACGTCTCCTACGATCCGACGCGCGAACTTTATGCCGCTTACAATGAAAAATTTCATGAACATTGGACGAAGGAACTCGGCAACGGTGAAGTGACTTTGACGCAATCACACGGCGGCAGCGGTAAACAGGCTCGCGCAGTCATTGAAGGGCTTGAGGCTGATGTTGTGACGCTGGCTTTGGCTTACGACGTGATTGAAATTAAAAATGCCGGACTGATTCAGGGCGGTTGGCAAAACGAATTCCCGGATAACTCCTCGCCGTACACTTCGACGATTGTTTTTCTTGTTCGCAAGGGAAATCCGAAAAATATCCGCGATTGGGACGATTTGATTCGCGATGACGTTGACATCATAACGCCGAATCCGAAAACTTCCGGCGGCGCACAGTGGAATTACCTCGCAGCTTGGGAATACGCTCGTAGAAAATTTAACGGCGATGAGGCTCAAGTTCGCGACTTCATGAAAAAATTATTTGCCAATGTTGTCGTGCTCGACAGCGGCGCACGCGGCGCGACTACTTCCTTTGTGCAACGCGGGCAAGGTGACGTGCTGATTGCGTGGGAAAATGAAGCGTTGCTCTCGAAGAAAGACAATCCCGACGCTTACGAGATTATCACGCCGAGTTTGAGTATTCTCGCCGAACCTTCTGTTGCCGTCGTCGATAAAATTGTCGACAAAAAAGGCACGCGCTCCCTTGCCGAAGAGTACATTAACTATTTGTATTCGCCCGAAGGTCAAGAAATCGCCGCGCAGAATTTCTATCGCCCGCGCAATCAAGAAATCCTCGCAAAATATTCCGATACGTTTAAACCGCTTGAATTGTTCACGGTCGACGAAGCTTTTGGCGGTTGGGTGAAGGCTCACGAACATTTCAAGGACGGCGGCTCTTTCGACCAGATTTATCAGAAGTGAGTGATTGACGATGTTCGGAAAAAGCGACGTGATACCCGGTCGGCGTTTGACGCTGGGCATTACGCTGACATACGTGAGTTTGTTTCTGTTCATACCGCTGGCGGCGTTCATGTTGTACGCGAGCGGCATGGGCTTTGAAAAATTTTTCGCGGCAGTGACGGATTGGCGCAATGTCCACGCTTACGGAGTCAGTTTTTTCTGCGCATTGACGGCGGGAATAATTAACGCGCTGTTCGGATTGATAATCGCATGGGTTTTAGTTCGCTACGACTTTCGCGGCAAAAAAATCATGGACGCGCTGATAGATTTGCCGTTCGCGTTGCCGACAGCGGTCGCCGGTATCGCATTGACGACGCTTTACGCCCAAAACGGCTTGCTCGGAAAAATTTTCTACGGTATCGGAATTGAAACGGCATTTTCGCCAATCGGAATCACAATCGCGCTAATCTTCGTCGGTATTCCGTTCGTCGCGCGAAGTGTTCAGCCCGTGCTGAAAGAACTCGACCCGCAACTTGAAGAGGCGGCAAATTTGTTCGGCGCGGGTAATTGGACAATCTTCAGCAAAATAATTTTTCCGGAACTCATTGAGCCGCTTTTGACGGGCTTTGCATTGGCATTTGCGCGCGGAATCGGCGAATACGGCTCGGTCGTCTTTATCGCGGGCAATATGCCTTACGAAACGGAAATCGCGCCGCTGATGATTATGACGAAGCTTGAACAGTTCGACTATCAGAGCGCGGCGGCTATCGCAATCGTGATGATGATTTTATCGCTGACGATTTTGCTGGGCATCCACGGTTGGCAAGCGCGGCAGTTGAAACGGATTGGGGGCGTCGTCGGTGCGTGAATCAATTTGGCTCAAGCGGACGTTGATATTTTTGGCGGCAAGTTTTCTGTTCGTGATGTTGATAATGCCGTTGATATTGGTCGCGAAAGAGGCGTTGTCGAAAGGCGTCGACTTCTATTTTGCGGCACTGACGGACGAATTCGCGCTCAAGGCGTTATGGCTCACAATCGAGGCGACAATCTTGGCGGTCGCGCTCAATACGATTTTCGGATTGGCGTCGGCGTGGCTTTTGACGAAGTTTGACTTCCGCGGGAAAACTTTTTTGGGTTCGCTGATAGATTTGCCGTTCGCGATAAGTCCGGTCGTGGCGGGGTTATTTTTCATTATGCTTTTCGGGCGAATGAGTCCGCTTTATCCGTTGTTGCAAGAATACAATTTGGCAATCGTCTTCGCAGTGCCGGGAATAATTTTAGCGACGGTCTTTGTGACATTTCCATTTATAACGCGCGAATTGGTGCCGGTTATGGAAAGTCAAGGACGTTCGGAAGAAGAAGCCGCCGCCACAATGGGCGCAAACGGTTGGACGATTTTTAGGCGCGTGACTTTGCCGAATATCAAATGGGCGTTAGGCTACGGGATAGTTTTATGCTCGGCGCGGGCTTTGGGAGAATTCGGAGCGGTCAGCGTCGTGAGCGGACACATTCGCGGCAAGACGAACACTTTACCCTTGCACATAGAAATTCTTTATAACGAATACAATTTCACGGCGGCATTTGCGGTCGCGTCGGTATTGGTTTTGCTCGCGATAATAATTCTGATTCTGCGCAATCTGATTGAAAATGCCGGCAAAGCTTCTCTGCAAGTGTCGAATTTGAAAGCAGGTGTCGCCAATGATTGAAGTCGAGGTCAAAAACATCAACAAGCATTTTGGAAATTTCAAGGCGTCGGACAATGTGAGCTTTGCGATTGAGCGCGGGAAGTTAATCGGATTGCTCGGACCTTCCGGTAGCGGTAAGACGACGATTTTGCGAATGATAGCGGGGCTTGAAACGCCCGATAGCGGAGAAATTTTTATCGGCGGGCGAAAAGTAAATGACTTGCCGCCGGGCGAACGCGGGATAGGATTTTTATTTCAAAGTTACGCGCTGTTCAAGCATATGACGGTTTTCGACAATATAGCGTTCGGCTTGACTGTGCAGAAAAAATCTGACAGCGAGATAAAAAACCGCGTTGAGGAATTGGCGGAGTTAATCGGGCTGAAAGACTTCACGAGTCGTTATCCGTTGCAATTATCTGGCGGTCAACGTCAACGCGTGGCATTTGCAAGAGCACTTGCGCCGAATCCCGAATTACTTTTGCTTGATGAACCGTTCGCGGCGATTGATGCTAAAGTCCGGCAAGAACTGCGCGGCTGGTTGAAGCAGACGATTCACAAGTTGGGAATCACGGCAATTTTCGTGACGCACGATCAAGACGAGGCAGTCGAAGTCGCCGACGAAATAATCATCACAAATCGCGGGAGAGTTGAACAATCCGGAGCACCGATTGAAATTTATCAGTCGCCGAAGACGCCTTTTGTCGCGAAATTTATCGGCGAGAGCGTGCAAGTTCCCGACTATACTATTTTCAAGGGATTTGATGAATACGAGCCCCGCGAAGGAATTTTGCGCCCTGAATTTTTGGAAATTGGAGCGACGATAGACGAAATGCCGCAACCGATGCCCGTCACGACCGAACGCGGGATTGTTCGCGGAACATATTTTCGCGGCAGTGTGATTCAAGTCGACGTTGAGATTAAAGGGCAACTGCTGAAAGGTTTTCGCGGCTTAGAACAGGTTCCTTTGCACGAAGGCGACGAGGCTTTTGTTTTCATTCACAAAATTTACGGCTTTGACGGCGATAAAACGCAGGTTATCGAAAATGCCGCCAAGCGCAGAGAGTCGGTGATAATATGACCAATTATATGGAACTGATAATGACGAATCAGCCGTGGAATTTGATTTTCTTCATGGCAATTCCTGTAATATTGGCTGAAAGTCTCGTAATCACGGAATTTTATATCTTGTGGCGCGGCGAAAGGTCAAGCGCGGGAATTTCAAGCGCGAGCAAAGTTCTTGGGATAATTATCGGGATTTATTTCGCGTTTGTAGTGATATATCTTTCGCTGAACGTGTTGCCCGCCCTTGAATGGCGCGGTTTGCTCGATGAAATAGCTGTCATGTCATACCTCATAGGCGCGGTGCCGCTTTTAGGCATAACGCTGTTGGAAATCGGCTTAGTCGGCAAAAATCTCAATGACAAAGCCCGCCGACAAGCCCATTTCCTCTTGTTGACGGTATTTTTGATATTAAGTCATGTAGCGATGATTTTTGGAATGACGGAGCCGCAAAGTCAACATGAACACATGCATCACGCAATGGAGGCAGGATGATGAACTTTATTTTTATCTCACCGCAATTTCCGAAGCATTATTGGAATTTCTGCGACCGCTTGAAGAAAAACGGCGTCAACGTGCTTGGAATTGGCGATACACCATTTGAAAACCTGCGCGACGAGTTGAAAAATTCTCTGACGGAATATTATTTCACGCCGCATTTGGACGATTACGCCGAAATTTTTAAGGCGGTGGCGTTTTTCAGCTTTAAATACGGAAAAATTGATTGGCTCGAATCGAATAACGAATTTTGGTTGGAGCAGGACGCACGACTTCGGACGGATTTTCATATAACGACGGGTGAGCAGATAGAAAATCTCGATCGGATAAAAAATAAATCGTCTATGAAAGCTTACTACGCAAAAGCGGGAGTTCCGACGGCTCGGCTACACAAAATTACGGACATTTCAGCGGCAAAAACTTTTATATCGCAGGTCGGCTACCCCGTTATAGTCAAACCTGATGTCGGAGTTGGCGCGAGTGATACTTTTAAGCTTGAAAACGTCGAAGACTTGGAAAAATTTTTTGCAACGTTGCCAAAAGTGCCGTATGTCATGGAAGAATTCATCACGGGCGACATTTGCTCCTACGATGCGATATTGAACGCCGATTCGGAGCCGTTATTTGAATCAATGACGGTCTGGCCGCCGTCGGTTATGGATATTGTGCTGAAGCATTTAGATTATCGTATTATACGACGGATTACGCGCCCGAAAAGCTTTGCGCATTCGGACGGGCAACGGCAAAAGCATTCAACGTCAAAAGTCGGTTTGTACACTTGGAATTTTTCCGCTTGACGCAAGCAAAGGCAGGTTTGGGCGAAGTCGGCGATTTCGTCGGCTTGGAAGTGAATATGCGCCCTGCAGGAGGTTATACGCCCGATATGATGAACTTCGCGCACTCGACGGACGTTTATCAGATTTGGGCGGACATGGTAGCGAGTAATGAGCGCAAAATTCCCGACAGCGGCGAACATTTTTATTGCGTGTATGTCTCGCGGCGCGATTTTCATCAATATGTTCACAGTCACGAAGAAATTTTGGCTCGATACGAGAAAAATCTTGTCATGTGTGAGCGAATGCCTGAAATGATGGTGCCGCAAATGGGAAATCAGATGTATACGGCAAAAGTTGCGAATTTGGCGGCGACGGAAGAATTTATTCGATTCGTGCAGGAGCAACAGTTATGAAAAAATTTTATTCGGCGGACGTGCTGATAATCGGCGGCGGCGCGGCAGGATTATTCGCGGCGATTCGTTTAAGCGAATTAAATCCCGAAATAAAGATTTTTATCGTCGAAAAGGCGGATATTCGGCGAAGCGGTTGCCTTGCGTCGGGAGTTAATGCGCTAAACGCCTATATCGGCAAGAATCACACGCCGGAAGACTATGTGAACTACGCGCTAAACGATGCGCACGGGATTGCGAGGAAAGATTTACTTCTGACAATGGCGCAGAGATTAAATCACGTTACAAAAGAGATTGAGCGGCTCGGCTTGGTGATAGAAAAGGATTCAGCCGGCAATTATGTTGAACGCGGTTGGCGCAACGTCAAAATCAACGGTGAAAACATCAAGTTGATTCTTGCCGCCGCCGCCAAAAAATTTCCGAACGTCACGATTCTCAATCATGTCAACGTTTCGGACTTCCTGCTTGACGGCAACAAAGTTGTCGGGGCGTATGGTTTCGGCGTTCGCGAAAAAATTTTTTACAACTTCGCGGCGAAAGTCACGTTGATTGCGACGGGCGGCGCGAGCGGAATTTATTTGCCGAATCATGCGGGCGGCTCTCGTCATCAGATGTGGTATTCGCCATTTAACACGGGTGCGGGCTATGCGATGGGAATTCGCGCCGGAGCCGAGATGACGACTTTTGAAATGAGATTCGTAGCTTTGCGGTGTAAGGATACAATCGCGCCGACGGGGACTTTGGCTCAAGGCGTCGGGGCGGCGCAAATCAATTCACGCGGCGAATTTTATCAAAAAAACTACGGCAACACGACGAGCGAACGAGTTTTTGCTGTCACGAGTGAAAAATTTTTTGGACGCGCTCCTTGCTATTTGAAAACGATCGGGATTTCTGCCGAACAGGAAAAATTTTTGCTTGATGCCTATCTGAACATGTCGCCGGCACAAACATTGCGCTGGATTGAAACGAATCAACCTCCGAGCAAATTCAACGTAGAAATTTGCGGCACCGAACCTTACATAATCGGCGGACATACGGCGGCGGGTTATTGGGTTGATAAAAATCGGCAAACGACGCTGAAAAATCTTTTTGCGGCGGGCGATGTGGCGGGCGGCTGTCCTCAAAAATATGTCACGGGAGCTTTTGCCGAAGCTGAAATTGTAGCGGAATCGATTTTGGAGACGTTGGCGGAAATAAAAATGCCCGCGCCGATTGACTTTAATACGGGCGATTTTGAAAAATTTTTTGCAAATGATTCGGCGTTCACGATTGACGAATTGGAAATTGCAATGCAAACGACAATGGACGAATACGCCGGCGGCTTGACGCAAAATTATCGTTTCAACGAATCGCAACTGAATTTGGCGGCAAAAAATATTGAGCGCATTGAAAAACTTTCCGAAAATCTTAACGCCGCCGATATGTATGACTTGCTGAAAATTTTTGAGTTGCGGGAGCGATTGACAGTCGCAAAAGTATTGATTGAACATCTCAAAGCGCGTCGCGAAACACGTTGGGCGGGCTTCGCTCAAAATCTGGACTACCCGAACCGCGACGATAAATTTAATTTGCTCGTGAACTCGGTGACGACGGGCGGCAAGACCAAAATTATTTTCAGGAGTTTGAATGATGATTTGCATTGATAAAGAAAATTGCGTCGGTTGCGGAAAATGCGTTGATATTTGTCCCGGCAACTTACTGACGCTGAAAAATTCTTGCGCGGCGATTCGGGACGTGCGCGATTGTTGGGGTTGTTGTGCTTGCGTGAAAATTTGTCCGCGCAATGCGATTGCTTACCAACTTTCGGCGGATTTGGGCGGCGCGGGCGCGAAACTTTTTGCTGACGATTCACCGACAAAATTAACGTGGCAGATTCTCAAAACCGACGGCGAAAAAATTTTTCTCGAAGTCGACAAGCGGCAATCGAACAAATTTTAAGGAGGCAAAATTTATGGACAGACTCGACGAGCTGGAATCGGAAAGCATTTACATTTTGCGGGAGGCGTATTGCAAACTCGGCAAGTTGGGAATGCTCTGGTCAATCGGCAAAGATTCTACGGTATTGCTTTGGCTGGCGCAGAAAGCGTTTTTCGGACACGTTCCGTTTCCGTTTATACACGTCGACACATTGAGAAAAATTCCTGCGATGATTGAATACCGCGACCGCGTGGCGAAGGAACTTGGCATAAAATTAATCGTCCATACGAATTGGGACGCCGTAAAACTCGGAGCAAGTCCCGCTCTCGGACGCTTGGAATGTTGTCGGTTGCTCAAAACCGAAGGTTTAAAACAGGTCGTCAAGCAATACGGCTTTGACGGCTTGATTGTCGGTGTTCGCCGCGATGAGGAAGGTTCGCGCTCAAAGGAACGAGTTTTCAGCGAACGCAACGCCCAAGACGCTTGGAATTACACGAATCAGCCGCCCGAATTTTGGAATCAATTCAAAACGGATTTCTCGAAAGGTCATCACATCAGAGTTCACCCGCTGTTGTCGTGGACGGAGCTTGACATTTGGCAGTACATACGCCGCGAGCAAATTCCCGTGATTGATTTGTATTTCGCCAAAGACGGCAAGCGGTATCGTAGTTTGGGTTGTGAATGTTGTACGGGCAAAATTGATTCGGACGCCGATACGCTCGAAAAAATTATCGCGGAACTGAAGTCAACGAATATCGGCGAACGTGCGGGACGCGCTCAAGATAACGAAGACTCTTACGCGTTGCAAAAACTTCGCCGCGAAGGCTACATGTGAGGAAAAATTATGAGCGAGTTAAAAATTGTTTTCGTCGGGCACGTAGATCACGGCAAAAGTACGATTATCGGGCGATTGCTCTACGATACGAAGTCATTGCCGCAAGGTGTCGTCGATAAAGTTCAACGTATTGCCGACGAGACCGGTAAAGATTTTGAGTTCGCCTATCTGCTTGACGCCTTTGCCGAAGAACGTCAGCAAGGAATTACAATCGATACGACGCAACTTAAATTTTCGACGGCAACGCGGGATTATCTGATAATCGATGCGCCGGGGCACAAAGAATTTTTGAAAAACATGATAAGCGGCGCGGCAAATGCAAATGCGGCGTTTTTAGTTATCGACGCTCAAGCGGGCGTTCAGGAACAATCGCGGCGTCATGCTTACCTGTTGAGTTTGCTGGGTATCAAAAAAATTTTCGTCCTCGTCAACAAAATGGATTTGGTCGGTTATTCGGCGTTGAGGTTCCTTGAAGTTTCCGACGACATCAAAAATTTTTTGGCGACGATAAAAATCACGCCGCAAAGAATTATCCCGATAAGCGGCTTTGTCGGCGATAACGTCACGGAACATTCGGAAAATCTTTCGTGGTACGCGGGCGAAACGCTGATTGACACGTTGGATAAAATTTCCGGCGTCGAGGAAAATTTTTCTGCGGCATTGCGCTTGCCGATTCAAGACGTTTACAAATTCGACGAGCGACGAATCATTGCAGGGCGAATCGAGTCGGGAAAATTGAACGTCGGCGACAAGATAAAAATTTTTCCCGAAGGTCGCCAAACCGTTGTTATCGAGTTTGCTCATTGGCAGGAACGTGACAAAAAATTTTCTGCGCAGACGGGCGAAAGTGTCGGAGTTATTGTCGCCGATGAATTTTTCAACAGGCGCGGCGAAATTATCACGCTTGCAAACGATTCGCCGCCCAAAGTTTCAAATCGACTGCGGGCTTCGGTATTCTGGCTCGGAAAAAATTTTTTGACGGTCGGCAAAAGCTACAAGCTCAAATTGGCGACGGCTGAAGTTGAAGCGACGGTTGAAAAAATAATTCTCACGGTCGATGCCGCAACTTTGCAACGTCAAGAAAATCCTTCCGCGCTCAAGTTGAACGATGTCGGCGAAATTATTTTCAAGCTCAAAGATAAAATTGCCTTCGACGAATTCGGAACATTTCAAGCAACGGGGCGATTCGTTCTTATGGACGGCTGCGACGTTGCGGGCGGCGGCATTGTCCTTGACGCGCAAACTTCCGAGGCGGACGGAACGATTTTCACCGACGGCAAGCTGACATTTTGCGCCGAACTCTTCAACGAATTTTATTACGACGTGGAGCAACGCAAGATAACTCAAGTTGCCGAGATTGAAAACGTCACTTACAAAATCGGCGATGAGATTCCGACCAAAGGTTTCAGCTACGAATACCCTGCCGACTTCGATTTGATTTTACTGCGCGAAGGCGGCTTCGTAAAAATTCGCGGTGCAAAAGTTATTTCAATCGGTCGCCTTGAAAATTACACGTTTGAAAAAGTTCCGCTCGTCAACGGTCGCGGCTTCGGCGTCAAAGTCAACAGCGCGGAAAGTTTTGCCCACTTCCTGAATGAATTTGCCGCCGTTGAAAATTCCCGTGACCTTGCCGACTTCTCGAACAAATATTTTTTCCTGAATCAATTCCGTGAGCTGAAATTTTACTTTGACTACGTGATTTAAGAAGGTGCATGATGACTAAAAAAATCAAAGCAGGAGCAATTCCCGATGAAGTCATGAAGTTCGCGCTTGACGAAATGCAAAAAATTTTGAGCGGCGAAATTGTCTTCGTGGCGCAGGACGCGCGGCTTATGCAAGTCGAAATTACGCAACGGCGACGATTGGTTGATTGGTCGGAAAAAGTTTCGTTGTGGAGCGACGAAACTTTGTTGACGCTGCAAACTCAAATCGCCCGCGAATTTTCGACGCTCTCTTATGGGCGACTTGTCATCAAAATTCAAAAAGGTCGCGTGTCACAAATGGAACGAACAATTCAAAGCCGTTTTACGGGTCTCGACGGCGAAGGAATTTAGGAGGTTTTACAATGTCAAAAGTTTACAATCAGTTTCAAGAGTTAATCGGCAACACGCCGCTTTATCGTCTTCAAAATTTTGAACGTGTCAACAACTTGTCCGCGCAGATTTTAGCGAAGCTTGAGTATTTCAATCCGGCGGGCTCCGTCAAGGACAGAATTGCTTGGGCGATGATTGAACGTGCCGAACGCGAAGGCAAACTCAAGCCCGACTCCGTGATAATCGAACCGACAAGCGGCAATACCGGCGTCGGATTGGCAGCGGTCGCGGCGGCTCGTGGCTACAAAATTATTATCGCAATGCCCGAAACCATGAGCCTTGAGCGCAGGAAAATTCTTCAGGCTTACGGCGCACAACTCGTTCTGACTGCGGGGGCTTTGGGCATGAAAGGCGCGATTGCAAAAGCTAAGGAACTTG
>JAFXNB010000124.1 GCA_017529935.1 Selenomonadaceae bacterium | reverse complement strand
GTCCAGCCACGGGATTAAAGTGTCGTCGCCCTTGTCCGCCATGAGCCGCAGCCACGGCAACTTTATCAGCTCGGCGAACCAATGGCGCATTAAAATTTTTAATTCTTCGGGCGACACTTCGTCGAATGTCAAAATTTTTATCTGCGTGTCTTCGGCGGCATAAAGGAGCGTCTCGGTCTGCTCAAATTGGTCAAGCGACGGGAACGCCGCGCCGCCCGACTCCAGCGCAACCAGAAATTGCTGACGGAAGGAACCTTCAGCGCGTGTCACGGCGTAAACTTCAACTTTGCCGGATTCAATCAGCGCAAGCCGTTCGCCGTCCTCAAGTCGAATTCGTTCGCCCGCCGCGATTTTAATTAGGAATGTGGAATTAGGAATGTGGAATGAATTCATCGTTGTTACCCCCATTCCTAATTCCTAATTCATAATTCCTCATTGCCTTCCTGGCTCCTCTCCTCAATCAATCTTTTATAAGGTCCGTCGTGCTGAATCATTTGGCGGTGCGTGCCGCGCTCCACGACGACGCCTTTATCCAAAACAATTATCTCGTCGCAATCGCGAATGGTGGAAAGTCTGTGCGCCACGATTAAACACGAACAGCCGCGCCGACGGATATTTTCCAAAACAGTCTGCTCAGTCATCGGGTCAAGCGCGGAAGTTGCCTCGTCCAAAATCAACAGCGACGGATTATTGGCAAGGGCGCGGGCAATCTCCAAGCGTTGACGTTGCCCGCCCGAAAAATTCAAGCCGCCCTCCGAAACTTCAGAATCGTAGCCCTTTTCGAGTTGCAAAATATCTTCGTGTATGCAAGCGTCCTTCGCCGCCTGAATGACATCGCTGCGCCGAACCGAATCATCAAACAGCGTCAAGTTCTGCGTAATCGTGCCGGTAATTTGGAAAACGTCTTGGTCGACGGCGGAGATTGAATTGACGATGACTGCGCGGGGCAATTCGCGCCGAATCACGCCGTCAAAGCGAACCTCGCCGCTCCATTCCTCGTAAATGCCCGTGACGATTTTGGAAACGGTTGACTTGCCGGAACCGCTCGCGCCGACGACCGCCACCCAATGACCCGGCTCAATGTGCAGAGAAAATTTATTTATCAGCGGTTTTTCCAGCGGGCTGTAGCCGAAATCAATATCTTTAAGCTCAAGTTCGCCGTTCAAGCGGGCGACCGGCTCATCAGAAATTTTTTCGTCGCGGCAATTCAAATCGTCAATCTCGTATTTGCGCACGTCGTTTAGGCGTTGCATTTGCATTTCCGTTGATTGAAGCGTCGAACCTAAACCGAGCAGTGAATTGACCGGCTCTTGAAAACTTCCCATCAACGATTGAAACGCCGTGAACATGCCCGCCGTCAACACGCCGTCCATAATCGAGAAGCCGCCGATTGTCATAATCAACGCGCCGTTAATGCCACCGAGTAGCGTCGGGACAATCGTCGCCGTCATCTGCCAAATCGCTACGTCTTGACTTGCTTTAAGGACTTTCGCACGATAGCCCGCCCACTTTGCAAAGAAATCAGCTTCGTTGCCGTTCGCCTTAATCGTCTCAATCATCATCAAGCCGTTCATCGTCGTGCCGTATTCCTTGCCGGCGTCCTGCTGAATTTTCATGTTCATATCGGTTAGGTGGCGTCTCAGCGCGAAGAAGACGATTATATTAATGCTGGAGAAAAACACGCCGATTAGCGTCAAGCCTACGTGATATTGCAGGAGCAACAGCAGATAAAAAATCGCGACGAGGAAATTTAAAATCGCCAGTGCCGCCGGTCCCGATAACACGCCCGCGATTGATTCGTTGTAGTTGACGCGCGACGCAACTTCGCCGGCGAATCGCTGATTAAAAAACGCCATGGGCAGTCGCAGTAAATGCCAGAAGAAACTCGCCGAATCAGCCAGCGTCAATTTCTTCTGCCAGCGCGTCAAGATTACCGCCTGCAACCAAGTCATGACACCGCACACGACAAAAGAAATCGTCATCGCCAGGCAAAAATTAAACATCCAATCCGTGTGCTTTTTGGCTAAAATGTCGTCGAGAAAAATTTGGCTGAAGACCGGCGACGCCAGCCCTGGAATAATCATGCCGAAGTTGAGGAGCAAAATAAAAAGCACAGCCCATTTATCTTGAGCGAGCTTTTCTGCGACGGCTTTAAAAATATTGTAGCGTTCACCTTCGGGCTTGAAATTTTCATTAGGGACGACGTGCAAGGCAACGCCGGTGTAAGACGTGCGGAACTCTTCCCATTTGACAGTGCGCCGCCCCATTGCCGGGTCGTTAAGATAAACCGTGTCGCCCTTAATGCCTTCCATAACGACAAAGTGATTGAATTCCCAATGGATAATCAGCGGGTATTCGCCGACTTCCTTGAGTCTGTCCGCGTTCCAGCGGTAGCCGTTAGCAGTGCAGCCGCGATTGCGAGCCGCGCGGATAACGCAACTTGCCTTGGAGCCGTCACGGTTTACGCCGCATTCTTGACGCAACTTTTCCAACGGCAACCACAAGTTATAATGCGCCAGAATCATTGACAGTGACGCCGCGCCGCATTCGGTCGCCTCCATTTGCAAAATCGTCGGCACTTTGATTCGCGTCGAGTTTATCCCGAAGAATTTTTTTATCTTGTCAATCATTATCTGCTCCTGAGCCACTGACTTAGCTTGTAGAAAACTTTTTCAATCGGCGGCTTGCGTTCAATGATAATCGAGCCGGTGCAGAAACTTCCCGGCGTTATCATTTTGTGTTCGCCGACTTTGGAAGTCCACAGGTAGCCCGACTTGTCGTCCGCATCTTTAACTAAATCGAAAGTTACTTCCATGAGCGACGAATTTTGAGCTTGCAAAATCCACTGCGCAAGTTGAGCGTTGCCGAGGTGCTGTTGAATGCCCTGCGCGGTTATCGGATATTGCGAAACGCTGCGAACGACGCCGATTAAACTACCCGACTGCGAAACGTCCGCGCCGTTGGGTGCAAGCTGAATTGTCATGCCGGCTTCAACGCGCTTGCCTTTGTCAACGGGAATGTATAAAAGCCCCGTCATGTCTTCGCGATTCTGCGTCATGCGCACGGCGCAAATCGGAGTACCCGCGCTAACCATCGTGCCGACATCGACCATGACTTCATCAACAATGCCGTCGTAGTCGCTGTAGACATCTTCCGCCACGTCCTGTTGATAGCGTTTGGCGTCGTATTGATAAGCACGCCCCATAGCGTCGCGGTCGTTGTTGGCTAAACCCATGCCATATTGCGCCATGCGCGTATCGGCGGATTGCGTCGCCTGCTCCATGTGCGCTATCAAGTCGCCCTTTTTAATCTTCATGCCAGGCTGAACGTACAGATGCGCAATTTTTCCGTTGGCAATGTGCGAAACGTTCATAACGCCCGCCGAGTCCATGATTAGTCCCATGCCGTCAGCTTTGACTGTGAACGCGCCGTAAATCGACCAGAGCACCACCGCGAACAGCAAGACTAGTATCGCGATTAACGCCATCCAACTGACGGGCGTCGTTATCGGCAACATGGTATCGAGCTTTTCGGGCGAGCGGAGTTTATCGAGGGCTTCTTGGCTGAAAATTTGACTGTTCTGTTGCCTCATTTGCCCGCCTCCTCAATCAATGTCACGGTGACTTTCATGCCGTCTTTAAGACCTTCCGACGCCGAAGTTACGACCGTCTCGCCCTCTCGAACGCCCCAAAGTATTTCAATGTAATTGCCGTCATCCGCGCCGGTGCTCACTGCGCGGCGTTCCAAAGTATTTTCGGGCGTCACGACGAAGACCGCACTGCGACTGGAATCAATCATCGCGGCAAGCGGCACCGTCAAAAGTCTCATTGAATGCATAGTTTTTAAAACTACGCCGGTGTAAGCTTGTTGCTCCAAAAGTCCGACGCGATTGTCAATTTCAAAAACAATTTTCCGCAAGCTCGCCGGTTCATTCAAGGGCGGAACGATTTCTTTAACTGTCACGTCGAAAACTTGAGCGTCGCCGCGATTGCCCGCCGCAAATTCCGTATCGTAAGCCTTGCGCAAAATTTGATTGTTCGTGAAGCTGAGTTTAGCTCTGTCGCCCACCGAAAGCCGTTGCACGTGCTTATCGTCAGCGGGCAGGGAGAAAAATAATCTGGAAAAATTTCCGACGAGGGCAATCGGCGTGCCTGCCTGAACATAGGAGCCTTGCTGTTTATATAAAATTAAAATTTCGCCGTCAATGGGAGCCTTCACGTCTTGCCGCGCGGATTGAACTAATAACTGTTCTTTAATCGTTTGCGCTTCTTTCAACGCCGCCTCCGACGCAAAATAACTCGCCTCCGCCTCGTCGAACTTTTCTACAGACGTGGCGTTGCGTTCCCTTAGCCGTGTGTAGCGTGCGTAATTATTTTTTGCGTTGGCAAGTTGCGCCTCCGCCTTGGCGATTGAACTGTCCGCCTGCTGAATTTTCAGCGGAATTTCGTCGTTGACCAAAGAGAAAATAACTTGTTCGCGCTGAACTTTACTGTTCTTGGATACGAATACACCTTCAATTCGCCCGTCAATCAATGCGACCGCGTCCGCCATTTCATCCGAGTAAAGATTAACCGTCTCCAAAAATAGCGTCGGGTGCATGTCGCGTACTTGAACTTTCGCGCCCTGCAATGGAATCGTTCTGTTTTCCATGCGTTCGGTTATCTGATGTTCGCCGCTCTTATTGAGCCACGCGCCGTAACCTATCATCGCCACCGCGAAAATTAATATCAACACGAGCCCGACCATGTACAATTTCTTCATCAGCCGACCTCCTCCCGTGGCAAGTATAAATCAGGATATTATCGTTGTCAAAGAAAAAACCCGTTATTTGTTCTTTAGCGTGAAGTAGGCGATTTCGGGCGGGCAACCGAAGCGGAACGGGAACCAGCTGCCGTTGCCGACGTGAACATAGCCGAAGCTGTCGCCGATTTTCACGACGCCGCGAGTATATTTAAACACAGGGAACAGCGGAACGCCGAAGATACCGATTTGCGAGCCGTGAGTGTGTCCCGTCAAAGTCAGCGCGAAATTTCTCTCCGCGCCGTCGTCGATAAATTCGGGGTGGTGCGCCAGCAAAATTTTCACAGCGTCGGCGGGGACATTTTCCATAGCCTTATCGACAAAAACTTTCCGCGCCTCGGCAAAAAGTTTCTCGCGGTCTTTATCGCCGCCAGAATTCATGACGGGTGCGCGTGACGGATAATCGACGCCGAGGATAAAAAGTTTCGACGTGACATTTTCGGCGCGGTTAATCAGCACGTGAATTTTCGTTTGAGCAAGCCGCTCCTCAATCGCGCGAATTCCGCGAAAGTGTTCGTGGTTGCCGTGAATATAAAAAATTCCGTAGCGAAATTTATCGGTGAAGGCGTCGACGATTTTAATCGCTGCGGGGTTCATTGCCACGTCGTCGAAAATATCGCCGGTTATCGCCAAAAGGTCGGGCTTGCTGTCGGCTACTCTTTGCAAAAGATTTTCGAGTCGCTCCAAAGAAAAATACGCGCCCAAATGTAAATCAGAAATCTGCGCGAGGCGGAAGCCCTCCAATTCGGGCGGAAGATTTTTTATCGGCACGTCGTAGAAATTTTCCACGTCGGAATTTTTTTCGATATGGTTGCCGTAAAGCGCGACTGCCAGCGATAAAAACGGATACATCATGCCGTAAGCCAACATTCGCCGCCGCGCAGGGTCAAATTTTTTCGGCTTGTGGAATTTGCGATAAAAAAATCTCACGACGACCGCGCACAAAACTAAAACGCCGCAGATTAGTTGCGCCATTAAAAAAATCGTCGCGACGTTGCCGAAAAGCGACACGAACCAGCCCGGCACGAGTGAGCGAATCAGCCAGCCGCCGATTATTATCGTGATGAAAACCAAATCCGCCAGCGCGAACAGCCGATAAAATTTTTTCGCCATATGCTCGCTGAAAAGAAATTTTATCGAGACGAGCGCAACCGCCATCACGCCGCCGAGAATTGCCGCGACGATTATGATAAACATTGGAGCCGGGCCGCTTTGACGACATTTTTCATCAGCATAGCGACGGTTAAAAGTCCCACGCCGCCAGGCACCGGAGTTATCGCGCCGGCAATTTCCTTAGCCGCGTCAAAGTCCACGTCGCCGACTAATTTTTTCGGCGCAATGCGATTAATGCCCACGTCGATAACCGTCGCGCCGGGGCGAATCATATCAGCGGTAACGAGTCCCGCCTTACCCGACGCCGCAACTAAAATTTCTCCTTCGCGAGCGACCTCCGCCAAATTTTTCGTGTGCGTGTGACAGACCGTAACCGTTGCATGACGCGCCATGAGCAAATGGAGCAGCGGCTTGCCGACGATATTGCTACGCCCGATAATCACGGCGCGTTTGCCATCAATTTCAATGCCCGCGAGGTCAAGCATTTCAATACAACCGGCGGGCGTGCACGGAACCAGCGCGGGCGTCCCGATAACCAGCTTGCCGACGTTGACGGGGTGGAAGCCGTCAACATCTTTGCGCGGGTCGATTCGATTCAAAATTTCGTCCGAATGAGATTTAATCGCGGCGGGCAACGGCAGCTGTACCAAAATCCCGTGGACATTTTTATCGGCGTTGAGTTCGTCGATTTTCGCAAGCAAAATTTCTTTCGTCGTGTCTTCGGGCATAGCGACGACTTGAGAAATTATCCCAAGCTCCTCGCAAGTTTTGTGCTTGTTGCGAACGTAGACTTGCGACGCGGGATTTTCGCCGACGATTATTACCGTTAGCCCCGGCGTCACGCCGAAATCTTTTTTAAGCTCCTCCACGCCTTGCCGCGCAGATTCTTTTATCTTTGCCGCGAATTCTTTTCCGTACAAAATTTTTGCTGTCATGATCTCAGCCTCCTAAAATTTTTCAGTGCGCCAAAATAATTTCCTCAATGCGCGCGCTCTCCGCCTCGGTCTTGCTTATAATGCCCGTCCGCTCCATGGCGTCGATAACGACAAGTTGCCGCTGTTTGGCGAGGTGGAAGTCGACGTAGGGCGAATAGAGACTGGGCGCGTTGGGCAAGCCGGCGAGCATGGCGCATTCGGCAATCGTCAGGTCGGTAGGCTCTTTGCCGAAATAACCCTGCGCGGCGTCGTAAATCCCGTAAAAATTCGAGCCAAAATAAATCACGTTCAGATAAATCTCCAGAATTTTATCCTTGCTGAAATCTTTTTCCATGTTCATAGACAGAACGAGTTCTTCAGCCTTGCGTGTGAACGTTTGGTCGCTGGTGAGGAAAAGATTTTTGACGGTCTGTTGGGTGATTGTCGACGCGCCCTCTTGAATTTCGCCCGCCTCCACGTTGACGAAAATTGCGCGGGCAATGCCGATAAGGTCGAAGCCCTTATGCGTGTAAAAGCGCGTGTCCTCGACGGAAATAATCGCTTGGCAAAGGAGAATGGGTATCTTGTCAAGCGGAACGTAGCGCGGAATTGTTTTAACTTTCTCGTCGACGGCTGGCTCAATGGAAGTCATCCTATCGATTGTGGCTAAAAATCCCAACTCCTCAGCTTGCCGCGCAGGTTGAACGGGCGGTTCATTTACGGAAATTTTTTTATCGGCTTCGGGAGTTTTATCGGAGTCGTCGTAATTGGCGGGGTCGAAGGGCTGCTCGTTCTGTTCGTCGAAGAGCGTTTTAATTTCGGGCGCATTGCCGCGTTTAATCGGCGCGTCGTCAAAAAGTTCTTCAACGACGGAGCTGAAATTTTCGGCGGGGTCGTCGCTTTTAACGTACAAAGTCACGGCGAACGAAATAATAAACGTCAGCACCATCGCGATAACGAATCTTATAAATCGGAAAATGATTTGGAAAGGACGTTTCGGTTTATCGTTGCTCAAAAAAAATATACTCCCCTCAAATGTCGTTGCGGAGAGTATATCATAAAAAAATTTTTTTTAACAGTCTTTCTACGCGCCCAAAACTTCGGTTGCGAGCGCGGCGCGGCAGTAGAGAACGCCCGTTCATGTGATGTGAACGTATTTGCGGCGGAACATTTTAACAGTAAACAATCCGACTTTCCGTGATTGGCGAAAATATTTTTGCCGAGAAACATTCTGCAAGCGCAGTCGATTTGGAAAGGCGGAGTGATAAAATTTGTCGCGTCGAAATTCCCATTGCCTTTATCGTCGCGAACATGGCAATGTTGTCCGCTACGTAATTTTTCAAATACGTTCATTTATCCAATCACCGTCGCCGTGAATTGGCTGAAAACTTTTTCCAGCTCCGCCGTGTCGTGAATGTCAAATGCCTTCGTGCGCCCAGATAAACTTGGAGGTGCGTGTCCTCCGTGAACAGCTCCATTTGCGGCGGAACATTTTCACAGTAAACAATCCTACTTTCCGTGATTGGCGAAAATATTTTTGCCGAGAAACATTCTGCAAGCGCAGTCGATTTGGAAAGGCGGCGTCAGAAAATTTGTCGCGTCAAAATTCCCGTTGCCTTTATCGTCGCGAACATGGCAATGTTGTCCGCTACGTAATTTTTCAAATACGTTCATTTATCCAATTCCAATGTGTACTCCAAATTTTCTACCCAATACACCCATTCCAAATTCAGGGTCGCCCTCAACGAGCTGAACGTGCTTTAATAGCCCAGACCGCTCAACCAAGCGTCAACTTCCATTTCAGCGGCGGCGGAATCATTCTGCGCGGTCTTGCCGACAATCGCCAAACCGTCAAGAACTTTTGCGTTCGGGCAGGCGTCTTTAATTTCGCGCACAGTGCCAGCTAAACCGCTACCGCCATGCGTGCAGAACGGAACAATCGTCTTGCCGCTAAAGTCGTTGGCTTCAAGGAACGTCATCATCACGCGCGGCAACGCTCCCCACCAAATCGGAAATCCTATGAAAACTGTATCGTATTGCGCAAGGTTGTCGATATTTTTTTCAAGCGCAGGTCGTGCGTTCGATTCAAGCTCTTTCTTTGCAATTTCCGTGCAAGGTTCGTAGGCGTCGGGGTAAGCAACGGCTGGCTTTATCTCGAAAGTGTCCGCGCCAGTTTTTGCGGCAATCATCTCCGCGACAATCGCCGTGTTGCCCTTCGTAATGTTTCCTATGCTGTACTCCTCACCCGTTCGCGAAAAATAAACAACCAGAATTTTTTTATCAGTCGGAGCGGGCGTTTGCTCGACGGATTTTTTTTCAGGCTCAACGGGAGCTTTTTCTTCGCCGCCGCAACCGCTTACCGTCAAAATCATCAGCAGGAGTAAAAAAATTTTCTTCATGTCGTCACCTCAATGTGTCGCTTTAAAATATTGTAAATCGCAGTACCAATAGGAAGCAGTGGTACCGCCGTCAATCAGGAAATCCGCGCCGCTTATAAATCTGCCGCGACTGCTCATCAAAAATTCCGCAAGGTCGCCGACTTCATCGGGCGTACCGGCTCTGCCTGCGGGTGAGGCTTGTCAACGGCGATTGCTGAAGTCTCAAAGCCCGCGTCCTCAAATATTTTTCCTGCCGCTTTTGCCGCCTCAAGTTTCAAGTCGCCAAGCACAACATGTGTGCCCGCGCAGTCACAACCGACACTCAAACGCCGCATCACGTTGATAAACACATGCCTCCAACTTTTAATCAACGCTAATCAATTCATATTGCGTATTGCCCATCTTAAGCTCAGCCATCGCGGAAAGTTGCCGCAAGCCGTGCCGTGATTCAATTCGTTCGCGCAAATCTTTTGAATCGGTCGCCGTGTAAACCAAATCGCAACACGCTTGGTCAATCGCTAAAATGTCCGTCGACGCCAAAATCCCAACGTCAGCCATCGTCGGTTCGGCGGCATGTGTGCCCGCGCAGTCACAATCGACACTCAAACGCCGCATCACGTTGATAAACACAATCCGCTTGCCGAAGTAGTCGCAAGTCGCCTTGCCGCTGTCCGCCATGTGCTCCATAAAAGTTTCTTGGAGCGGCATTGATTCGCCGTCAAACCAGTAGGGACCGGGCGGCGGCATTTCGGTTTTTTTGTAGCCGTGAACTTGAACTTTCCCGACTTGCCCGCTCGCCATGCCGATTGCGATATTTTTTAAACTGCCGCCGAAACCGCCCATTGCGTGCCCTTTGAAATGCGTGAGCACGACGATTGAATCATAGTTGACGAGATTTTTTCCCATGGTGACTTCCTGCAGATGGAAGCCGCCGCGCACGGGCAGATTAACGCCGCCGTCCTCGTCCATGATGTCGACGGGGCAAAAAGTCCAGCCGTTCGTCCGCAAAGTTTCGCGGTGCCCCTCGGTAGTGTAGCGTGCGCCGTTATAAAGCGTGTTCGTCTCAATGATGTTGGAGTTGGGAACTTGCGCCTGAAAAGCTCTGACCCAATCGCGCGGCAAAATATTCGGTCCGTGCGGCTCGCCCGTGTGCAGTTTCAAGCCGACCTTGCCGAAAATATTTTCGTTAATCATGCCGTAAAGTTTGATAAGGTGCGGCGCGTCGATTTTTTCCGTGAAGTAAACTTTAGCCGCCGTGCCCGCGTGTTTCATGCCCGTGACGTTTTTGCTGCCGACGACCGGAGCCGCGTTGAGCTTGAGCAATTTTTTACTCTTAGCTTCGGCGATGTTGAAATTTCCGATTGTCGCCCCGACTGCCGCGACGCCCGCCATTTTAAAATGTTCTCGCCTGCTGATGTCCATGATACTTCCTCCTAAAAAATTTTTCGCCACGATTATAAAACTTTGAGCCAACTTCATGTAAATACTTGCCAAAAAAAATCTGCCGCCAACGACGACAGAAATTTTTTTCAATCCAATTCGCGCTCAAACTTTAACAGCGATTCGTTCGTCCCTATCAAATAAACTCTGTCTTCCGATTTAAATACATATTCCAGCGACGGCGGGATTATCATTTCTTTGCTGCTCTGTATCGCTATCGCGTTCAAGCCGTAATCCGCACGCAATTTGGAATTAATTAAATTCTTCCCGACAAATTTTCCCGGAACTTTTACGCGGATTATTCTAATGTTGTCATCTATCTCGCTTAATTCCTCGACATTTCTTGCCGTTAAACTCCGCGCAAGACGCCGCGCCGTGTCCCGCTCCGAAAATATAATCCTTGACGCACCAAGCCGCTCCGCCATCTTCGCGTGCCGTTCGTCTATCGCCTTGACGATTATTTCGCCTACGTTCAGCTCGTTGCAAAGTATTGTCGCCATTAAACTTGCTTCCAAACTTTTCGACGCGATTATTACCACGTCGCATTCAGATATTCCAACTTCTTTTAGCGCGTGTTCGTCCCTTATATCGAAGCTGACGACTTTTGTTAAACTTTCCGCCAATTCCGTCGCAACAAGCTCATCTTTGTCCACGCCCAGCACGTTGTAGCCCATTTCCTCCAGCGTCAACGCCACATTTTTTCCGAATCTGCCCAAGCCGAGCACCGCAAAATTTTTTTTCTCCATTTTTTAACCTCAACCTATCATTATGTCTTCCGAAGGATATTTTATCCGCGATTTTTTCTGCTTTATCAGCGAAAGCATGAACGTCATGATTCCGACCCTGCCGACGAGCATCGTCAACGCCAAAACTAATTTGCCCGCCATGTTCCATTCCGAAGTTATCCCGATTCCCATGCCGACCGTCCCGAAGCCCGAAACTGTCTCGAAAATTATTTCCTCCAGTTCGTGGACTTCGCCGTCTATGTAGGAAAGCAACATGCCCGCCGTTACGACCCAAATTGTGCCCATCGTGAAAATTGCAAAGGCTTGATTGCGCAATTCGTGATTAATTTTCCTGCCAAAGACGACAATCTCATTTTTTCCGCGAAAAACCGCCCACATTGACATTAAAATTATAAAAAACGTCGTACTTTTTATGCCGCCGCCCGTCGAAAGTGGACTTGCGCCGATAAACATTAAAATTATCATCGTCAGTTGCGTAAGTTGCTCCGATTGCGCCAAATCAAAGCTATTAAAACCCGCCGTTCGACACGAAATTGACATAAAACAGGAATTTGCGAGCTGTGCCGGCGTATTTAATTCGGCTAATGTGTGCTGATTGGTGTATTCTATCCAAAAAATTAAAAGTGTACCGACCAAAATCAGCGCAAGATTCATCACGACGACAATTTTTGTGTGCAAAGTGAATTTTTTCCAGCTCCGTTTGTTAATAAAATCGGACATGACAGTAAAACCAATTCCGCCGAGAATTATCAATAAACCAATGCACGTCATAAGAAAATAATCGTCATTTCGCTTGCAAAGGCTGTCGTAATTGCCAAATAAATCAAATCCCGCATTACAAAACGCCGAAATCGAGTGAAATATCCCGTAGCCGACCGCATTTAAGCCGAATTCTGGATAAAAATGCACCGTAAGAATCACCGCAAAAAAAATTTCAATTACCAGCGTGTATTTAATCATTCTCTTTATTAGGTTGAAAATCCCCTCTTGACCGCCCTGATTTAGCGATTCTTGCAAAATTATATTCTCTTTAAGGCGAAATCTATAGCCCAAAGTGTGAACAACGAGCGTTCCAAGCGTCATTATTCCTAAACCGCCGATTTGAATTAAAAAAAGCATGACAATCGTCCCGAAAATTGTTAAATCGTTGTGCAAGTCGACGACCGTTAAGCCCGTGACGCATGACGCCGAAGTTGACACAAAAAGTGCGTCGATTGGGTGCAAGCCCGCGTTATTTGTCGTGCTAATTGGCAACATTAATAAAAAAGTTCCGAGCAAAATCATAAAAACAAAGCTCAGAATTATAACTTGTGTAGGTTTTAGTTTAAAAATCTTTTGTAATTTATCCATTTATCCCGAATTCCTAAATTAGCGCGAGTTTTTTAAGGTTATTATCGACAAGTTCGGCGGCTTTTGACGGATTTTTTTGCGCAATCGAGCCGTGAATTTCAAAACCCTGCAGAATTTTCGCCGTCGGGCAGGTTAAAGCAATGTTTTGGTCTGTGCTAGAAAGCCCACTGCCGCCGTGCGTGCAGAACGGGACAATTTTTTTCCCGCTGAAGTCGTGACCTTCAAGGAAAGTGTAGACAATTTGCGGGGCGTCGCCGTACCAGATAGGATAGCCGCAAAAAATTATATCGTAACCGGAAATGTCAACGTTCCCGATAAATGGCGGGCGGGCTTTGGTCGCCTTCTCGCGGCTGGCAACTTTTTTGCACTCCTCGTAGTTGTCAGGGTAAGGCGTGACGGGCTTAATCTCGAACATGTCCGCGCCGAGTTTTTGCGCAATAAATTTCGCTATAATCGCTGTGTTGCCCTCGGTGATGTTGCCCAGCCCGTATTCTTCGCCCGTGCGCGAATAGTAGACGACCAAAATTTTTTCATTCGTCGCGGCTTGAGCTTTACCGAACGAGAATAAAAGCCCAGTCGTCGCCGCAAGTTTTACAAAATTTCTGCGCGTGATTTCCATGTTAAAACCTCCACTTTATTTTTTACCGCCGAATTTCCTAAGCTCCAGCCAGAGCGGACCCGCGATGAAAATTGACGAGTAGCAACCGCTCATGAAGCCGACAATCAGCGCGAACGCAAAATCTTTTGTCGTTTCGCCACCGAAGAAGAACAGCGCGAACGTCGTGAATAGGCAAGTGAAGACCGTGTATAATGAACGCGTCAAAGTTTGATAAATCGAACGGTTGACCAGCTCGACAACGTTGCCGCCGCGCCTGAAGTGCAATTTCAAGTTTTCGCGGATTCTGTCGAAAATAACAATCGTGTCGTTGATTGAATAGCCGACGATCGTCAGCAACGCCGCCACGAACGACGAATCAACTTGCCGCTGCGTGAACGAGAAGAACGCCAGCACAATTAAAATATCGTGAACCAACGCCAAAACCGCCGCGATACCGAATCGGAATTCAAAGCGATAGGCGACGTACAAAATTATCAGCACCCACGAAATTACCAGCGCAAGCACCGCGTTTAAAATCAGCTCGCCGCCGATGACCGCGCCAACTTTTTCCTCGCGCAGGACTTCATAGCCGCCAACTTTATCGCGAATCGCCGCCATAACCTCTTTGCGCTGAACTTCTTCCAAATCAATCGTGCGAATCATCACGTCGGTTGAAGTCGCCACGTCCGAACTTTCGCCCGAAAGCTGAATC
>JAFXNB010000123.1 GCA_017529935.1 Selenomonadaceae bacterium | reverse complement strand
ACTTGTGCGGGCGGAAATTCATCATACGGAATAAGTTTGGCGTTGTTGCCTTTGCACAATTTTTCTGCACCGTTAAGACCGCGTTTGTAATAAATTTTTTTGAGTGATGTACAATTATAAAAAGCCCACCTGCCAATCGCCTTGACAGAGCTGGGAATTATGACGCTAGTCAATTTCTTGCAAGCGTAGAAAGCATCTGCGCCAATCGTCGTAACGGAATCGGGAATTTTTATGCTCGGCAAACTTTCGCAATCGCTGAAAGCAAAACCACCAATCATCGTGATGGAATCGGGAATTTTTATGCTCGTTAAGCTCCAGCACACGCTAAAAGCCCACCTGCCAATTTCCTTGACAGAATAGGGAATTATAATGCTCGTTAATCTTTCGCAATCGAAGAAAGCACAATAGCCAATCGTCGTTACACCGTCTTTGATGACGACTTTTGTTATTGACGCACGGCAATGATACCACGGCACAGAATTGAAACGAAAATAATTTTTCATTGCGCCGTTGCCGCTGATTATGAGCGTGCCGTCGTCGTCGAGCGTCCACGTTAAATTTTTTCCGCAAGTGCCGCTTTGCATTTTTAATCAACTCCTTTGGCGTGATTTTAATATATAGTCGGGAGATATTCAATGTTGACGGCGGCGAATGCGGGCGATAAAATTTTTGCAAAGGAGGAGTTGAAGTTGCCAATATACAACGCGCAGATTTTGTCGATAGACGCAGCGGAGGTTCGTCGATACGCGGGCTTGAGGAAGGCGCAAAATTTCGGCGAAAAAAATATCCGTGACGCCTGCGAAGAAGCTTTGCTGTTGATGGAGGTGCGCGGCGCGTGGGAAGTTTACGACTATTGCAATCACGTCGTCGCCAGCGAGCCGCCCTTTGTCATAGTCGGCAAATCGATTATAAAACACCTTGACGGTTGCGAAAAAGTTATCTGCATGGCGGTGACGGTCGGCGCGGAGATTGAGCGCGAAGTCACGAAAAAATTTGAGCGCGGAGAATATTTGGCGTCGGTGCTTCTGGATGCGGCGGCAACTGCGGCAGTCGAACAGGCGGCGAACGCCATGGAAAAAAATTTCGCCGCGAAGTTTTCCAAAGACGGCTACAGAATGCGTTGGCGATTCAGCCCCGGCTACGGCGATTGGAATTTGACGGAGCAGGAAAAACTTTTTAAAATCTGCGGCGCGGAAAAAATCGGAATGTGTTTAACTTCGGCGATGATGTTGGAGCCGCGCAAATCCGTTACGGCGATTATCGGGCTGGAAAAAATTTCCGCGCAGAAAAAATCTTCGCATAAAAAAGACTGTGCGACTTGTGATAAACTCGATTGCCTGATGAGGAAATAATTTATGATAAAGTTTTTCAAGGAGATGTTGCGAAATATGAAACGAAACGACCCGTGTTGGTGCGGTAGCGGCAAGAAGTATAAAAAATGTCACGCGGACTTCGACGCGCGGCTCGACGAAATAAAATTTGTCAAAGCAAAAAATCAAGTTCGACCGCCGAAAAGATTAATCAACAACGCCGTCGACATTGAGGGCATTAAACGCGCCGCCGTCATCAATTCCGGTGCGCTGGACTTGATGAGCGAATTGGTTAAAGAGGGCGTCGACACTCTGACGTTGAACAACGCCGCGCACGAATTTATCGTAAGTCACGGCGCGAATCCCAGTTGCCTTGGCTTTGAAGGCTATCCGAAGAGCATTTGCATTTCCGTCAACAACGTTGTCTGCCACGGCATTCCCTCGCGCAAAGAAATTCTCAAGAACGGCGACATTCTCAACATTGACATCACGACGGATTTGGACGGCTACTTTGCGGACGCCTCGCGCATGTACACCGTCGGAGAAATTTCTCCTGAAGCGCAAAGATTAATCGACGTGACGCATGACATTATGGAGGCGGGCATTGCGGCGGCTAAACCGTGGCACTTCGTCGGCGACATCGGCGCGGCTTGCGGCAAGATGGCTCACGATAACGGCTACTCCGTCGTCATTGATTTGGGCGGACACGGCGTCGGCAAAAAATTTCACTTGGAGCCGTTCGTTAGCCACGACTGCAAGGCGGAAACCGGTATGCTCCTCGTTCCGGGC
Organism: Selenomonadaceae bacterium; assembly: GCA_017529935.1. Classification (GTDB taxonomy): domain Bacteria; phylum Bacillota; class Negativicutes; order Selenomonadales; family Selenomonadaceae; genus Quinella. The sequence continues at coordinate 1,930 of JAFXNB010000123.1, read as the reverse complement.
ATTGTCCTCACCGTCGAACCGATGATTAACGCCGGCACCGCCAAAGTCACCACCGATACGACTGATAATTGGACTGTGCGCACCGCTGACGGCTCTCTTTCCGCGCAATGGGAGAAAACTATCCTAATCACGGAGACCGGCTCTCAAGTACTCGCCGATTGACTTTCGCTGGAGGTTTCGCTTATGAAAAAATTTTGCGCGGCGTTGAGTTTGTTTGCGCTTATGAATTGTGCGACGTGCTCGGCGGAAAATATTCACGCTGTCGGGCGCGGCAATACCGAACGCATGGCAATTCATGACGCAATGCGCACGGCGATTGAACGCAAATTCGGCGCGGTCGTCAATTCCAAAACTCGCGTTGCAAATTACATGCTCGTTGCCGATGAAAATTCCGTTGACAGCACGGGGCTTATTTCAAGCTGGAAAATTATTTCTAGCCGCGTCGAGAATGGAATTTTTGTCGTTGAAATTAGCGCGGAGCTTGACGATAAAAAAATTCCTGCGCGGCTGATTGATAAAAAAGCTCTCGTCGACTTCCATGCTGGCAATCCGCGCGTGGCGGTCGTTGCGGCTGATTCAAACGGGCGGCGTTATATCGAGATTGAAAACGAAATTATCGCCGCGCTAAAAAGGCAGGGCTTTACGCGGGTTGTTGATCTTGCGCAAGTCAGTCGCGCCGTTCAGCTTAGAATTTTTTCTGCGGACGAAGAACTTTACAAAACTTTAGCCAACGATTTCCACGCGGATTGCCTCGTCACGGCTGAAGTTAAAATTTTGTCGGAAAATGAAGCGAGCATTTCAAGCCGCATGATTGAACTTAACACGGGCGAAATTATTTTTGCGGGCACGTCGACGGGCGGCGGAGGATTTTTAAACGGCGGCGATGCCCTAAAGTTGGCGGGTCGCCGCGCAGGCAATGAACTTTCTTTAGCCGCGCTTAAATCTGCCGCGCAGGTCGAACGGCATTTGACTTTGCTGATAACAAAGGACACGTTCGAGCGATTGGGCGGCACGTTGAATGCCGTGTGCGAACGAATCAAAAATATTTCGGGCGTGAACGACGCCTTTGCCCGCAAGCTGACCACGAGCCTTGAACTTGATATTGACTTCGACGGGACTGCCGCCGATTTCGCGCAAATTTTGGAGTTCTTCGCGATAAAAATTTTGGAAGTCAGCGCGGGCTACGTCAAGATTTAATCCGCTACAAATTTTTGCTTTAACGTTTATGCCGCTTATGCTATAATTTCCATATCAAATCATGGGAGGAGATTTTATGGAAGCATTGCACGGCGTGATTAACGATATTAACTCGTTTCTATGGACTTACGTCATAATTATCGCGCTGATTGGTTCGGGCGTTGTTTACACGTTGCGGACGAAATTTGTTCAAATTAGGCTCCTAGGCGAGATGGTTAAGCTAATTTTCGGGAGCGCAGGCTCGAAGACCACGGGCAAGGAAATCAGCGGCTTTCAAGCGTTCTGCGTGTCGACGGCGTCGCGCGTCGGTGTCGGCAATATTGCGGGCGTCGCCATTGCCATTGTAACCGGCGGTCCCGGCGCGGTCTTTTGGATGTGGCTTATCGCCTTCATCGGGTGCGCCACCGGTTTTGTCGAAAGTACTCTCGCGCAGATTTACAAGATACCTCGCGGCGACGGCGCGTTTTTCGGCGGTCCCGCTTACTACATGAAGAATGCCTTGCACATGACCGGCTTGGCAAAACTTTTCGCGGTTTTAATTTCTGTAACGTTCGGCTGGATTTATGTTTCCGTTCAAGCCAATACAATCGTCGGCGCGGTTGAAACTGCTTTTGGCATTGACCACGCGATAACGGCAATAGCTGTGGCGGTTCTCACTGCCCTTGTAATTTTCGGCGGCGTTACTCGAATTGCGAAATTTGCGGAAATGCTTGTGCCGTCCATGGCGGGGCTT
>JAFXNB010000122.1 GCA_017529935.1 Selenomonadaceae bacterium | reverse complement strand
CGCCGACGCGCCGGGGTGTTCAATCCACTCGCGGGTTGCCCTGTGACCGTTGGGAAGTTCCACTTCGTCCTTGCGCACATGCAGGAGCACGCCGTCAAAAATCGCCGCGCTAGAAATTTTTTTCTCGACCAAATTTTTATCTTCGTTATCAATCAACATTTTTATCGCCCCTCTAATCACTAACAGCTAGAAGCTAACAGCTATCAGCTAAATTCTGCCACAAAGCCGCAAGAAAATCAATGCGCTTGACGGCTTGCAGGGCGGCAAATATAATTTGGTAAAGTACTTGGCAAGGAAGATGAATCATGGACGAGAGAACTCAACCGACGAACGTCACCGCGCAACGAAAAGCCGTCGCACTCAAATACGAGGCAGAACGAGACCTTGCGCCGAAAGTCATTGCAAAGGGGCGCGGGCATGTCGCCGAACACATTTTGGAGACCGCGCAGAAAAACGCCGTGCCCGTTTATCAGGACAAGACGCTGGTGAATATGCTGATGGCTCTGGAGATTGACCGCGAGATACCGCCCGAACTTTACAAGGCGATTGCCGAAGTCATGGCTTACGTTTATAAAATGGACAAATCACACGGACAAGCCGCCGAAGCCCGCCGCTTAGCCGCCCAACGCCGCAGGAGTCGCCTCTTTTAATCTTCGCGGCAAAAAATTATTTAAGTCGCCGGCGTCAACTGCCGATATAGTTAGCGAAGTTAGGCAAGAGCTTAACCGAACCATTGAAAATACCAGGTCAGACGCTTAGGAAATTTTAGAGGACAAGGAACAGTCAAATAACATCTGACCTCCGGCAACAAGCCGAATTAGAAAAGGAGAAGTGATTATTATGATGCGTTCCCTGTTTTCCGGTGTTGCGGGCTTAAAAGTTCATCAGACGCGCATGGACGTTATCGGCAACAACATAGCCAACATTAACACAATCGGCTACAAATCCAGCCGTACAACTTTTTCCGATATGCTCTCGCAAGTTCAACGCGGTGCTTCCGCTCCGACGACTGCCCTCGGCGGCATCAACCCGCGCCAAATCGGTCTCGGTGTTGACGTTGAGAGTATCGACCTTATCTTTACTGACGCTTCGCCGCAACAGACCGGCAAAAACACCGACCTTGCGCTGGCGGGCAACGGGCTTTTCGTCCTAAAGAACGGCGACCAATCCTACTACACGCGCAACGGTGCCTTCATGTTTGACGAGCAGGGCTATTACGTCATGCCCGGTAGCGGTCTTCGCGTGCAAGGTTGGAATGCCTCGTCCGAAGGAATCATAAACACGAACGGCTTGGCAACGGACGTCGTTGTCCCCGTCGGCAAAACCATGAACGCAACCGCAACGACCGCCATTAATTACAGCGGCAACCTCAATGCCTCTTCCTTGACAATAACGAAAATCAGCTACACGACCGCGCTCGGCGGCGACGCTTCCAAAGTTACCACGCCCCTTTACTCCACGGAAATTGCCTACGATGGCACGGTAATTGGCACAGCTTACGGAAGGACAGAATATGCCGCTACTGACGCTGTTGATAAACTTACTGTTGCGAGCTACACCACAAGACAATCATTGGACGCCCAAAACAATCCTACCACGGTTTACGACGTGACACTCAAAGACGAGATGGGCAATATCGTCGGCGTAGCTTCGGGTGTCGCTGATAAGCCTACTGTCGGTTCGACTTTCTCGACTAACATTACGGCGAACGCGGATAGCAAAAGCTCCGGCGTTTATTCCGTCAACGTCGACGAGGATAACGTCCTTTCGGCGATAATCACACTCAGCGACGGCAGCACGCAGACCGTAACGAGCGGTTATTACGAAGTGGGCAAGAGCATTCCCGTCACGACGCTCGCCACGGTTTACGATTCGGAAGGCGGCAAGCACGAAGTCACTTTGCTTATCGATAAAGACGGCTCCACTGTTGATAATGACGCTGACGCCTCCGCTATTGCCACCGCCAAAGTTTACGACAACGACGGCAATGAAATCACGACCGTTCAAACAATCGCGGCAAACAGAAACAACAGCGGCGAAATCACAAGCTACAATTACACTTATCTCGACGCGAACGGTGCCACGCAACAAGGAACCGCCGCTCTCGGTCAAGTCACCTTTGAAAATCGCTGGAGAATGTACATCGTTCCGCAGAAGGGCGAACTTGGTCCCGCCGCTCTCACGGACAACGACGACACTACAACTTTTAACAACAGCTTCACACAAACGGAATCCGACGGCTCCACCGCTGCTGGCACCATGAACGACGGCGAAATTACTTACCTTTACTTCGACAGCAGAGGGCAATTCGTCAGCAACGGACGCGGCACGGATCCTTCGATTTCGTTCTCTTATTATGACGGCAACGGTGCTTCGCCCAACACGGCAACCATAGACCTCACGGGCTTAAGCCAATACGCCAACAACACGACTTCCTTCCCGACAAGCAACGGCAATGCGGCGGGCACGCTTCAAAGCCTCGCGATTGACGGCAACGGCATTGTCACGGGCACCTACACGAACGGCAAAGTTCGCTCCGAAGCCCAGCTGGCGATTGCGCAGTTCACCAACACGGGCGGCTTGACAAAAGTCGGCACGACGATTTACGCTGAATCAAACAACTCCGGTCAGGCGAATATCAAAACCGTCGCGGACTTCGGCTTGAACATTATTGCCTCCGCCCTGGAAATGTCGAACGTCGACCTTGCAAACGAATTCTCCGATATGATTATCACGCAGCGCGGCTTCCAAGCCAACTCCAAAATGACGACCGTTTCCGACGAAATGCTTGAAACCGTCGTCAACATGAAACGTTAAGCAACTGCTTGAAATAAAAAAGGCGCGGCTCCAAAGCGGGTCGCGTCTTTTTAGTTTTTTATGGATTATCTGCGTCCTTTCAAGAAATGTTCGATACGATTCAACGCCTCGGAAATTTTGTTGACGCTCGTGGCGTAGGAGCAACGGACGTGCCCCGCGCCGCATTTGCCAAAAGCCGTGCCAGGAACCAACGCGACGTGTTCGGCTTGAATTAATTTTTCGGCAAAAGCCTCCGAACTTAAGCCGCTCGACGTGATGTCAGGGAAAATATAAAACGCGCCGCGCGGCTCGAAGCTGTTCAAGCCCAAAGTTTTAAAGCCGTCGTAAATCAATCTGCGCCGCCTGTCGTAATCGGCGACCATTTTTTTCATATATTTTTCGCCGCGCTGGAGTGCCTCGATTGCGGCAATTTGCGCGGTTATCGGCGCACAAAGAATCGTGTACTGATGAATTTTCGTCATCGCCGCGATAAAGTCGGGATTTGAGAGCGCGTAGCCAATTCGCCAGCCCGTCATCGCATACGCCTTGCTGAATCCGTTTAGCAAAATCGTGCGGTCGCGCATCTTCGGCAGCGCGGCAAAACATTCGTGAACGCCGCCATAAGTCAAGTCGCCGTAAATTTCGTCGCTGATAACAATCAAGTCGTGCGCCTCGGCGAAGTCCGCGATTTTCAAAAGGTCGTCGCGCTCCATAATCGCGCCCGTCGGGTTGTTCGGATAGCCGATAAGAATCGCCTTGGTCTTGTCCGTGACGAACGGCTCCAACTCTTCGGGCGTGATTCGGAATTCGTTTTCAATCATGGCGGGCACGCTGACCGGCACGCCGTTCGCCATGAACGTGCAGGCTTGATAGGAAACGTAGCACGGCTCAGGGATTAAAACTTCGTCGCCGGGATTTACAATCGCCCGCAACGCCAAATCTAAAGCCTCGCTCACACCGACGGTAACCAAAATCTCCGCGTCAACGTCGTAGTTCACGGAAAATTTTTCTCTGTAGTGATTGGCAATTTCCTCGCGCAACTTCAACATGCCGCGGTTGGCGGTGTAGCTCGTGTAGCCGCGCTCCAAGCCGTAAACGCAACTTTCGCGAATCGACCACGGCGTCACGAAATCAGGCTCGCCCACGCCCAAAGAAATTACGTCCTGCATTTTCGCCGCGATGTCAAAAAATTTTCTGATGCCGCTCGGCGCAATGGATTTAACCGAAGTTGCCAATTTATCTTGCCACGTCATGGCGCATTCACCACCCTCGCCGCGCATGGAATTCTACAGTCGTGCCGTCATGAACGCCCGCACCAGCAATTATCATATCTTCCGCGAACAATCTGCCGCACCTGCAAAGTTTGTTGCCGTCGTGCACGATATAAAACACGGGATTTGAGCCGGAATATTTTTCGGTGTTGGCGGCTTCTTCCACAAAGATGAATTTTCCTGCGCCGACAATTTCCGCGCCGTCCAGCCAACGTATAACTTGCTCGGCATTGTAATTTTTGTCCGCGTAATTAAGCGATTCGGCGAAGTCCGTTGCCGCCGCTATACTGTTCCTCACGATAATCACCTCCGGCAATCACGGCGAAATCACCAACCTGCGGTCGCGTTCGTCGTCTTCCATTATCACGCCGTCTTTCTTGTACGCCTTAAGCATGAAATGGCTCCGCGTCTGCGTCACGCCCTCAATCGGGGCTAGGCGCGTCGCCACGAAATTTGCCACGTCCTTTAGCGATTTGCCCTCGATTATGACTAGCAGGTCGAAGTTGCCGCTCATAAGATAAACCGTGCGCACCTCGTCGAAACGATAAATCCGCTCGGCAATGGCGTCGAAGCCGACTTCGCGTTGCGGCGTCAAATTTATTTCAATTACCGCCGTGACATTGTCGTCGCCGAATTTTTCCCAATTAATCAGTGCGCCGTAGGACAAAATAATTTTCTCCTTCTCCAGCACCGCGATTTCCTTTTCGATTTCGTACTCCGATTTTTGCAACATGGACGCCAGCTCGCCCGTCGTGAGCCGCGCGTTGTGCTCCAACAGCTCCAAAATTTCTTTCATGTCAATCACCTCTTTAAGCTTCAATCATTATTGAGTAAAAAACTTCAGCATCGTGCAACGCGGCAAAATTTTTAATCGCCTCCATGCCGCCGCGACTGTGGTCAAGTTTATCGTTGAGTGCGCAAAGCAACTCCAAAAAATCTTCGACGGTCAGCCGCCGCTTTGAAATCGCCGTCAAGACCGCCGCGAACTCCAACGCCCGATAAGTCGTCACGAACACGCGACAATTAAAAGCCTCGTCGCCCGCGAACGCGCTAGGATAACAGCGCATGGCGAATTCGTTGACTAGATAATTCTCCAGCACGACGGAAAAATTCCTGCGCAGTTGAGCCAAAATATTTTTCCTGTTCGCAAGGAAAGTTTCGGCGAGCTGATTTTTTCTGTCAACGGTCAAGTTCGCGTCGTAAGTTTCGCCGAAAATTTCAGCCAGAGCCGCCGCGTGATTTTCCGCGTCAAAGTCGACGGGCACGGAAGTTTTTTCGCCAAAGAATTCGCAAAGCTCCGCCAGCCGCCGATTAATCGACAGCTCCCGCCGTTGCAAAATTTTTATCGCCGCGTGTTGACGTTCCAAAAATTTTTCGGCGGGCAATGAAATTTTCTCCGTGAAGTCGAACACCTGCCGCGCTTTTAACTCCGTGGCGGTTTCAAAGTCTATCGGTTCGCCGCGCAGGAGAATCAGAATCGCCGCGACGGGACAAGTTAGCGTCATCACCTGCAAAAAAATTTCGTCGGCAAGTTTGTACGTCACGCGCGGGAAACTTTGACAGACTGCCGTTAAAAATTCTTCGCCATGCTTGAGCTGCAACTTGCACAAAAAATTTTCGTCGAGGAAAGGACACGCGCCAGTTCGTTGCATTTTGAACGCCTGCGCGGCTTCGTCGACGTGTTGAAAAATTTCTGCGCGGTCGTCGGCAGGGAGTGACAGATATTTTTGGCGCGTGTCTTCGTCAAGCACAATCCGCCAATCACGACAGCACCTCGAACCACAAGCTTTGCCGTCGCATTGAAATTCTTTGAGGTAAGTTGGTCGATAAATTTTCATCTGATAAAATTCGTGGGCGTCCACTCTTCAGGCTTGGGCAAGCCGAATTTTTCCTTGCCGAGCGCGATAGACTTCATGAGGAACGTCATGTTGCGGGCGAGCGTGCGCATTGTCTGCAAGCCTTCCGCGTCCTGCGCACCTTCGCCGGGATTCATTCCGTAAACCATATTCCAATACTGCGTTCCGGCAATTACCATGCTGCTGTTGCCGAAATATTTATTGAACACGTCATAAGCCGCAGAGCAGCCGCCGCGCCGAGCCACCACGACTCCCGCGCCAACTTTGCCGGTCTTGTCCTGCAGGAACGTGCTGTAGAAAAGTCTGTCAAGGAACGCAATCGCCGCGCCGTTGGGCGACGCAAAATAAACCGGCGAACCGATGACGAAACCCTCCGCCTCCATGAACACGGGCGCAATCTCGTTGACAACGTCGTCGATGACGCATTTGCCGGTTTTGAAGCAGGTTTGGCACGCCATGCACCCGCGAATAATTTTGTTGCCGATGTGGAAATATTTCGTCTCGACACCCTCCGCCTCGAAAACTTTAATCATCTCGTTCAGGGCGATTGTCGTGTTGCCGTTGGCTTTCGGCGAGCCGTTAATCAATAAAACTTTCATGTTAAACGCTCCTTTCATACGCTTGCGGAATATTTTGACGCGCGGAATAAAAATCCTTTTCTAATAAAAAAAATCCCCAACGCCGCTGAAACGTCGGGGAAAATTTTTTATGTGCGCTTGAACATTTTTGCGAGGTCGCCGCTCGAAAATTTTATAATCGTCGGTCGTCCGTGCGGGCAAGTATGCGGGTGCGGCGTCGCGGAAAGTTCTTTTAAAAGGATTTCCATTTGCCTGAAGTTAAGCTCCTGACCCGATTTTATCGCCGCCTTGCAAGCCGTCGTCGCCAAGACTGCTTGACGGATTTTTTTTGCAATGTCGCCCGCCTCGTTCATGCCGCTCAAAATTTCCTCGATAATCCCGCGCAGGAGATTTTCTCCGTCGGTATCCGCCGCGTCGACGGGCACTTCTATCAAGCGGAATTCGTTCACGCCGCTCGGCTCCAATGTAAAACCCAACTCCGCGAAGACCGCCAAATTTTTTTCTATCAGCTCCGTCTCCCGCGAATCGAATTTCAACACGCGATGAATCAGCAAGCCCTGCGCGGGCACCCGTTCGGCGTAGGAGTTCAGCCTGTCGAATAAAATTCGCTCGTGCGCGGCGTGCTGGTCGACGATATACAAATCCTTGCCACTCTGCGCCACGATGTAGCAACGCGCCACCTGTCCAATCGGCTCCAGTTCCAGCGCGGATTTTTTTTCGGGCTTGGAAATTTTTTTTGGTTCAGAAACTTTTTCGGGCGGCGGCTCCAGCTTTTGTTCCGGCTTAGAAATTTTTTCGGGCGGCGGCGGCGCGGAGTCTGTCGTCAAAATTTTTTCCAAATCAAAATCTTCCGCAGGCTTTTTCTTGCGCTCAGAAGTTTTCTTAGGCGGCGGCTCTTGAAGCTCCGCGCTCAAATCCAGTTGCTCAAAATGCGGCGTTTCGGGCGCGGCGGCAATTTCCGTCAAGTCGTGCTCTGATAAATCGTCTCTGCCCTCGACCGCCTTGCGCACCGCGTGATAAACCGCCTTGAAAATTTTGCCCTCGTCGTCGAATTTGATTTCAATTTTTTGCGGGTGGACGTTCACGTCGATTGAATTCTGCGGCACGTTGATTATCGCGACGGCAAGCGGAAAGCCCGTCTTCGATACCAGCGATTTATAAGCCTCGTCGACCGCCTTGGAGATTGTCCGATTTTCGACGACGCGCCCATTAACGATAAACGTCTGCCAGCCGCGATAACTTTTTACGATGTTCGGCTTGGTCACGTAGCCAGCGAGTTTCAAATTATCCGCGTCGCTCTTCAACGTCAACAGTGAGTCAGTTAGTTCCGTGCCGTAAATCGCGCTGAGCGTGTCGAGAATTTTTCCGTTGCCGGGCGTGGCGAGCGCGACGCGGTTGCCGTTTATGAATCGGAAGGCGATTTCGGGGCGGCTTAGCGCAAGCTTGACAATGAAGTCGTGAATTTTATTCGCCTCGGTCGGCGTCGCCTTCAGAAATTTTAAGCGGGCGGGCGTGTTGAAAAATAATTCCTCAACCAAAACCGTCGTGCCGACTTTGCAACCGATTTCGTGTGTGTCTTGAGCTTTTCCGCCATCAATTTTAATTTTTATGCCAAGTTCGTCCTCGGCGCGGCGCGTCTGCAATGTGAATTTCGAGACGGCGGCAATCGTCGGAAGAGCCTCACCCCGGAAACCCAACGTGGAAATATTTTGCAGGTCGGCGGCGTTGGAAAGTTTGCTGGTGGCGTGGCGTCTCACGGAAAGGGCGGCGTCCTCCCTGCCCATGCCCGCGCCGTCGTCCGTCACGCGAATTAAAGCCTTGCCGCCGTTCTGAATTTCAATTTCGATACGCCGTGCACCCGCGTCGATTGAGTTTTCGACAAGTTCCTTGACGACGGAAGCAGGGCGTTCGACGACTTCGCCTGCCGCGATTTTATTTATCGTGCTCGTGTCGAGAAGTTTAACATTTGCCATTCAAGCACCTCCACTCACCGCGCGTGAAAAATTTTCTTGAAGGAGATTCCCTTTTCCTTGAACAGCGACCGAATCAAAATGAACGCGACCGCCGCCTCCGCCACGTCGTTTATCGAATAGTTCAGCGAAAGATATTCTATCGGCAAAATTTTCGGCAGGAACCAAATCAGCGGGACTTGCACGACCAGCGGCACCAAACTGATTACCAAGTTGCGCCACTCGTCCTCCAAAGCCGCCATGAGCCCGCTGAGCCACGTGTACAGCCCCACGAACGGTTGAAGCACGAACATCGCCCGCAAGAAAATTATCATCTCCGGCGTTATCGGCGCGTCGTTTTCGACGAAAAATCTTGCTAGCTCTTCCGTGAATATCATCAGCACCGCGTAAATCACGAACGTTAAAACGACCGTCAAGAAAAATCCGTAGCGCATGACGCGCAGGCAATGTTGCTCTTGGTGCGCGGCGTAAAGTCTGCTCACCAGCGGCTGAATTCCCGTATCTAATCCGTTCAGCGGCAAGAACACGAACGACAAAATTATATTCGAGACCGTCACCATCGCCAGCAATTCCGCCGCGTCGTATTGCAGAACGACCGCGTTCAAAAAATATTCAATGCAAGATGTCATAATCGTTGCGACCGCGAAGCCCGCGCCGATTTTTATCTCCTTGAAAATGTACGCGAAACTTGCGAAGCCCGACGAAGATGAAAATTTTTGTCGCGAAAATTTGAAGTACCAAAAAACGATCACTGCGCCGCAAAATTGAGCGATGACCGTCGCCGCCGCCGCACCTTTCATGCCCCAATTAAATCCGATTATAAACAGCGCGTCCAAAATTATATTCATCACTGCGGTTGAGCTGACCAGAAAAAGAACGTGCCCAGGTTTTTCAAGGCAACGCATGAAAGCTCCTGTCATGTAAACTATAATCAGGAACGGCACGCCCAAAACAATTATCCGCAAAAACTCAATCGCCAAATTGATGATGTGTTTTTTTTCGGCGGTGTCGGCAAAAAATTCGAGTAAAAATCCGGCAAAAAAATTTCCGACGACCGCGATAATTATTCCGATTATTGCCGCGCAAAGATAGTTGCTCCGAATAATTTTTTCGGCGAGTTGCTTTTTCCCCGCGCCGATTTGTTCGGAGACGACAGCCGAGCCGCCCGTCTCAAACAAAACGCCAATCGCCGTGAAAATCATCGTAACCGGAAAAATTAACGCCATAGCCTCTAAGCCGTCGACGCCAACCCAATTCCCGACAAAAAAGCCGTCCGTCGTCATGTAAACGCTCATGGCAACCAGAGCCGCAAAAGTCGAGCCGCCGTATTTGATAATTTCGACGACCGTTGAAAAAAAATCGTCACGCATGATTGAACGTCAGACCTCCACGCTAAAAATCTGCGCAAAGCCCGTCATGTTTAAAACTTCGCGGACTTGTTCGCTGACATTTTTAACCGTCATATCTCCGCCCTGCTTGCGGATTTTTTTCATCGCGGCAATCAAAATCCTCAAGCCCGACGAAGAAATATATTCCAGCCCGTTCAAATCGAACGTCAAATTTTTCACGCCGTCAAGCATGGATAAAATCTCCTTATTAGCGGCGTTCGCGGAGTTGGTGTCGAGCTTGCCGGAAATTTTTACGGTCAAGTTTTCTCCGTCGCGCTCCGAAGAAATTTCTACGTCGCGGAAATTTTCTTTGGGGTTGTAAGTCACGATATATTTTTTCAGCATGACGAGCGGGCAGAGGTGCTCCTTAAAGAAGCGCAGATTTTCTTCGCCGACGTCGTCCGTCAAGTTTTCCGTCAAAATGCCGCGCTCCAAATTTATCTTCGCGTCATTCCAATAAGCAAATTCATTCACACCGCTAAAATTGTAATCAGCCTTTGCGAACAGCCCGATTGAGTGCGAATCGTCAATCATTTCGTCGACGGAGTAAGCGACAATCTGCCCGTCGACGCGAACGACGAAACCGAAAAGATTTTTGAACTCGTCCCAATGATTCAGCGCGAACAGGAATTGATCACTGTCGGCTTGAGCCAATTCGACGTTTTCGACGCGGTCTTGAAGATTTTTTTCTGCGCCGACGTGGAACTGCCACAGCTCGTTAAAAATTTCGGGGGTGATGTCTTCAATCGTGTAGGTGTAATTTTTTTCAAAGGAATTTTTGGCGTTGCGAATTCTCTTGAACTTTTTGCCCTCAAGTTTTTCCATGCGGTCGAGGTACAAAATATAATCCCACATGTCGCGGTCGTCATCAATTTCAATCGCGTCGCCGAGTTCGCGCTGCCAAAGTTTGACGAGATATTCGGGCACGAAATTAAAAATTGTTCCGGCGGGCACGTGCGCTTTGAAAACTTTTTTCCAATCGATTTCGTCCCAATCACCGGCGGGCGGCCCCCAAATCTCCATGTCGCCTTCGGAAAATTTTTGCCAGCAAAGATTTTCGGCGTAGGCGCGCTGAACATTATTTTTGTCCCGATTGGCAAGCAAAAGAAGCGGCGAAGCGTTCGACGGAATTTGAATGCAGCGGTGGAGATAATCCACGTAGCGTTCATTGTCGTCGAAGTCAAAAGTTTTAAACTCAATCATTGTAAAAGCTCCTTTCAAAAATCAATATCCAAGGTCGAAAGATTTACATTAACGACAATATCTTGATAATAGGGGTCGGTGACGGCGACGCCTTCGGGCACGTCAAAATCTTTCGGGCGGTTCGATTCGTCGGCGGGCACCACGACCCAAAATACAACGTCAACTTGTCCCGAAGTCAACGCGGCGGCGCGGGCGGCACTTTCAATTTGCACGAGTTCGATATTTTTCCCGATACGTTTGGAAATTTCGGAAAGTACAGCCGTGTTGAAGCCGGCGGGTTTTCCGTCAGGCAAAACGTAATCGAGCATGGGTAAATCGCCGGTTATGCCGACCGTAATTGTCTCCGCGCCGTCAATTTCTGCAATGTCGACGGGAACCAGATTATCGGCAAAATGCGTAACGTATTTGTCAACGAGCGCGTCGAGTGTGCCGTCAGCCTTCATCGCGGCAATCGCCGTGTCGAAAGAATTTTTCAAAGCGGTATCGTCCTCCCGCATGGCGCAACAAAAATTATCGACGAGCGGAACGGTTTGGCTTTCGCTGATTTGAAGTTCGGAATTTTGCGCCGCCATGTACTTTGCCACGCTGCCATAAGTTTGAATCACGTTGATGTTGCCCGACGACAGAGCCATTTGCATCGAGTTGAAGTTGTCGAAGAAATTCAGCTCGCCGCCGCTGATAAGTTTGCTTGCGTTTTCGGGCGTCGTGTTCAGCTGAGTGAGCGTGCCGATTTTAATCGTCTGCTTGTCGTCCGTCGAGGAGCCGCAGCCGCTCAAAATTATCGCCGTTAAAATCATCGCGAACAGTAAAAATTTTTTCATCATGTAAAACTTCCTTTCGTCCTTGCCAAAATTTTTCTGACAAGGATTAAATCTTTCTAACAGCTAACAACTAACAGCCAAGCTCCTTTCTTGCCTGTTGCTGTAATTCATAAAGTTTACCCATTGACCGCTTTAAAAGCGGCGGAACAGTGTGCGCGATTCAGCGTTAAACTTTTTTAGCAAATCGCCGCGCTTGTACGTTTAAAAGTTTATTGCCCTAATTCCTTTTTAGCCTGTTGCTGTAATTCATAAAGTTTACCCATTGGCCGCTTTAAAAGCGGCGGAACAGTGTGCGCGATTCGCCGCTCAAAATTTCAGCGTAATCGCCGCGCTTGTACGTTTAAAAGTTTATTGCCCTAATTCCTTTTTAGCTTGTTGTTGTAATTCATAAAGTTTACCCATTGCTTCAATCGGCGTCAAGCTCGGCACGTCCAACGCCAGCAAATCTTTCAAGCTGTGCGCGACGAATAAATCGGGCGCGGAAGATTTTTTATTTATGACGGGGCGCACCGGCTCGGCGGTTTCCATTGACTTTAAAATTTCCTCCGCGCGTTTCATCACCGATTTGGGAAGTCCCGCCAACTTCGCAACTTGAATGCCGTAGGATTTATCCGCGCCGCCCTGCTTTATCCTGCGCAGGAAAATAACTTCACTGCCGCGCTCCTTGACGGCGACGCAAAAATTTTCAATCCGCGCAGAAGTCTCCGCCAAGTCCGTCAGCTCGTGATAGTGCGTGGCGAACAAAGTTTTCGCGCGAATTTTTTTGTCAATGTACTCAATCACGGCGCGGGCGATACTCATGCCGTCGAAAGTCGAAGTGCCGCGCCCGACCTCGTCGAGGACAACCAGACTGCGCTCGGTGGCGTATTTTAAAATCTGCGCGACTTCGTTCATCTCAACCATAAACGTCGATTGCCCGCTAACTAAATCGTCACTCGCGCCGATTCGCGTAAAAATCCTGTCGACGGGAGAAATATTCGCGCTCGCCGCCGGAATGAAACTGCCCGTCTGCGTCATCAAAGTCAACAACGCAACTTGCCGCATGTAAGTGGATTTGCCCGCCATGTTCGGTCCGGTGATAATCATCATCGCGCAACGATTCGGCGCAAGGCTCGTGTCGTTCGGGACGAAAAGACTGCTCGTCAAAATGCGCTCAACCAGCGGGTGCCGCCCGTCGCGAATGTCAATCGTGCCGTCAATGTTCAAATCGGGGCGCGTGTAGTTGTTCGCCTGCGCAACCTCCGCCAGCGACGCGATAACGTCAATCAGCGCGATTCTTTTGGCGGTGTCTTGAATTTGCGGCAAAAGATTTTTAACGCGGTCGCGCACTTCGCAGAAAAGATTGTATTCCAAATTGACAATGCGCTCCTGCGAACCGAGGATTTTGGTTTCGTAGTCCTTGAGTTCGGGCGTAATGTAGCGTTCGGCGTTGACCAGCGTTTGCTTGCGGATATATTCGTTGGGAATTTTGCTCGCGCCGCTGTGCCGCACTTCGATATAGTAGCCGAAAACGCGATTGTAGCCGACCTTGAGCGCGCGAATTCCCGTGCGTTGTTTCTCGCGGTTTTCAAAGTCCTGCAGAAAAGCTTTGTTGTCAATCGAAAAGCGGCGCAGTTCGTCAAGCTCGGCATTGTAGCCGCCGTTGATAATGCCGCCGTCGCGCACGGACAGGGAAGCGTTCTCGCTTATGGCGTCGTTGATAAGTTTCGCCTCGTCGCTGAAATCGCCCAGCCCGTCGCGGCAAGCCGCCAAAATATCACTCGTCGCGCCGCTAAGAATTTCTTTAATCTTCGGCAGGGCAAGCATGGAAATTTTTATCGCGGTCAAGTCGCGGGCGTTGGCGGAGCCGACTTCAATTTTTGTCATGAGCCGTTCAAAGTCGTGAATGTCGCGCAAAGTTTCGCGCAGACTCCGCCGCGTCTTGAAGTCCTTAAAAAGTTCCTCCACCGCGTCGAGCCGCCGATTAATCGCGGTTATGTCGACGAGCGGGCTTTCCAGCCACCGCCGCAAAAGCCGATTGCCCGGCGCGGTTTTCGTGCAGTCCAGCACGTCGAAGAGCGTATCTTTCTTGGAGCCGTCGCGCAAATTCTTGACGACTTCCAAATTTCTCAGCGCGGTCGCGTCAAGGATTAAGTGATTGCTCATGTCGAGGCGCGTCAATTTCGACAGGTGCTTTAAATCCGTGCGAACAGTCGCGTGAATGTACTGCAGGAGATTTTCCACGGCGGCGGCGGCAAGTTCTGCGGCGGGCAAATTTTCCTCGGCGAAGTGCTCGGCGGAAAAATTTTTGGCGGAATTTTTTTCAGCGTCAAAGTTCGTGAAGGAGCAACCGTCAAGCTTAAGGTCGGCGAAATTTTTCAGCCGCTTAAAAAAAGTCGGCTCGCCCGCGATTAAAATTTCGTGCGGATTCAGGCGATAAAGTTCGTCGAAAAGATTCTGTTCGCGATTGCCGCCGTCATAAAGTCCGTAGAAAATTTCGCCCGTAGAAATATCCGCGCCCGCCAAAGCGATTTCGTCGCCGCCCTCCAAAATCAGCGCGAGATAATTATTTCCGCTGTTCGTTAGCGTTTCCTCCGTCAGAATCGTGCCGGGCGTGACGATTTTTGTCAGGGCGCGTTCAGTCAAGCCCTTCGCCTTCGGGTCGCCGATTTGGTCGACGACCGCCACGCGATAACCTTTGGCAACGAGTTTCTGCAGATAATTTTCCACGGCATGGGCGGGCACGCCGCACATCGGCACTTGCTGGCGGTGCGTCAACGTCAAGCCGATTTCCCGCGAGGCTGTCAGCGCGTCCTCGTTAAACATCTCGAAAAAGTCGCCCAGCCGGAAAAATAAAAGTTCGTTCGGGTGTTGTGATTTCTGCGCGTGATATTGTTCCATCATCGGCGTTAAATTTTTGTCGTTCAAAGCTTCACCTTCTGAAATTTTTTTCAACTGCAGTTTAACAATTTCCCGCGTTAATTGCAAAAAAAAATCCTCCGTCGGGAGGAAATTATTTTTTAATCAACTTCGCGGCGAAAAAGCCGTCGGTGTTGGTGACGTGCGGCAGGAGCGTTTTCATCTCCGCGAGTTTAAAATTTCCGTGCTCCGCCAAAAATTTTTCTACAACGTCTTGATTCTCGCGCCGAATGATTGTGCACGTGCTGTAGACCAAAACTCCGCCGCGCTTAAGAGTTTCAGCCGCGCTCGCCAAAATTTTTTCTTGCTTATTTTTTAATCAGCTTGGCGGCAAAAAAGCCGTCGGTGTTCGTGACGTGCGGCAGGAGCATTTTCATTTCCACGAGTTCAAAATCTTCGTGCGCCGCTAAAAATTTTTCTACAACGTCTTGATTTTCGCGCCGAATGATTGTGCACGTGCTGTAGACCAAAACTCCGCCGCGCTTGAGAGTTTCAGCCGCGCTTGCCAAAATTTTTTCTTGCAGGGCGGGCAGGTCGTTCAATTCGGCAGAAACTTTTTTCCAGCGAATATCAGCCTTCCGCCTAAGCACGCCCAAGCCCGAACACGGCGCGTCAACCAAAACTTTGTCGGCTTGATTGAAAAATTTTTCGCCGATATTTTGCGCGTCAATCAGCAACGGTTCGATAATTTTTATTCCGAGGCGTTCGGCGTTCTGCTTGATGTGTTCAAGTTTGGTTTCGTAAATGTCCGCCGCGACGATTCGCCCGCGATTTTGCATAAGTTCCGCCAAATGCGTCGCCTTGCCGCCTGGTGCCGCGCAACAATCAATCACGAATTCGCCCGCCTGTGGATTCAAAAGTCGCGCCGCCGTCATGGAGCTTTCGTCCTGCACTTGGCAAAGCCCCGCGCGGAGCGGTTGAAATTTATCCAATGCGCCGTGATTTTTTGTGCAGATTATTCCTTCTGGCGCGAATGTCGACGGCTCAGCTTGCACTCCCGAATTTTTCAGCGCGTCCAAAATTTTTTCGCGAGTCGTCCTTAAAAAGTTCACTCGCAAGCACAGCGGCGGCTCCGTGTTGTCGAAGGTTAAAATTTTTTTCGCCGCGTCAAGCCCAAATTCTTTTACAAAAATTTTCACGAGCCACAGCGGATGAAAATTTCGCAACGCCAGCGATTTTAAGTCGTCGCCCGTCGGGAAGTCCGATTTATGCGGCTCCCGCACTGCCGAGCGCAAGACTGCGTTGACGAACTTTGCCGCGCCGATTCCGCAAAATTTTTTCGCCAGCTCCACCGATTCATTCACCGCCGCCGAATTCGGGACGCGGTCAAGAAAAAAAATTTGATACGCGCCCACGCGCAGGACGGCTAAAATTTTTTCGTCGACTTTGGCGAGCGGGCGGCTTAGGTATTTTGAAATTTTCCAATCGAGCGACGCGCCCGCCTTGATTGTGCCGTAAACCAGCTCCGTGCAAAATTTTCTGTCCAAGTCGGAAAATTTTTCTGCCCGCAACGTCTGCGCCAAAGCCACGTTTGAATAGGCTCCGTTCGCCGCCACGTCGTATAAAATTTTCGTCGCCGCCAATCTGACTTTATCCAAGCTCAACCTCCTAATCAATCCGCGTGACTTTTCCCGCCACGGAAATAATTTTCTCGTCGCTGACTTCGCGATTTCTGTCCATGAAGACTTCGATAAAATTTTTGTCCGCGCGATAAATTGCGTCCGTCACGCCGTCCAAAGTTTTCAGCGCGTTGGCAATTTTTTCTTGAATCTGCGCGGGTTCGTCAACGTAAACAACTTTGTAATCGAGGCGTTCGATTCTGAAAATAACAGGGCGAGTTCCGTCATTACAACAGGCAATCATCATGTGTTCATCGTTCGTCCAGCCGCGCATAATCGAACCGCCCTGCAGTGCCGTATAAACATATCGGCTGAAACAATCCCACGCCTCGGAGCAGTGCGCGCCTTTGCCCTGCGTCCAGAAAGTGTCTTCGTCGCCGTAACGTTCAAAGAGATATTCCGCGCCAACTTCATAGAAAGGACACGCGCCCGATTTTGGGTCGGCAAGATATTTTTCCTGCAGGTCGCCGAAAATTTTTTTATCGATAACGGTAAGCTTGCACTTGTATTGCATATCGTTCACTCCTTGATTTTATGCCATAGTTGAGATAATTACTTCCGCGTCTTTCGTCAAATTGTTGCTTTCAATCGTGATAAGCAATTTGCCGGGGAAATTTTTATCGTACCAAATTTTTTTATCGTCCCAATGCTTTTTGTAGTAAGGGTCGTGCAACATGCCCAGATGCTCCCAATAGAAATCTTCGCCCTTGAATTTAACCGTAAAATCGGGCAGAAACATCGTTCCGTCGGCGGCGTAAAGCGGCTCCTCGTATTTGAAGGGGATTTCGCGGTCGACAAGCAGATTCGCGATAATCGCTTCCGATTTTGAGCGGACGAAGTATTTCGAGAGCGTAGAAATTTTTCTTCCCGCCGCGAACCACGGACTGCTAAAATAAAGAATTTCCTCTGGCAACGGCGCGAATTCAAACACGGAAGAATTTATTTTCCGCACGGCAGATTTTTCTACGCGGCTCATCGACGCCAATGCGGAAATGTCATTTTGAAGGAACACGGTAACTTTTTTCTGCGCCCTGGTCAATGCAGTGTATAAAAGCTCCATGGAAAGTAAGTGGCTGTCCCGTTGCGGTAGGACGATATAAACGTAGTCAAATTCCGAGCCTTGTGCCTTGTGCACGCTGATTGCGTAGGCAAGCTCCAAATTGTCCAAAACTTTTTGTTCGGGAATCGCCTTGCCGTCGAAAAATCCGAGATTTTTTCCGTAGTTATAACTGAAACCTTGCCGCGTTTTGCCGGAAAAATTAACTTTAAAACGTTCAAGCTGATATGCTTTTTTATCGAAGGGGTGCGGACCGACAAGCCCGATTTCGCCGTTATAAATTTCGGCGCGAACAGCTTGGCGGGTATTATAGTTGTACGCATAGGCGGCGTTGGATTTCGGGCGGTTTATGATTTGAATAACTTTGTCGGAATAACCGATACCGTCAAGCAATTTTGTCAGCCCAAAGGATTTGAAAGTTTTCTGCATGAAAAGATTAATCGAGCCGGTGCCGTAAAATTCTCCGCGATAGGGCGAGATAACTTGAATCATTTCGGGATCTTCTTTCATCACGTCGAACCACGATTTTTGAAGAATAGACAAATCATTATTTATCACGTCGATTAAAGTTTTTTCCAGCTCATCCTGCGTCTCCCAGAAATAAACGCTCAAATCCTTGTCGATGTCGCCGTTGCCGTTGAGTAGAATTTTTTCAAAGATTTTTTCTTTAGCGACCTTCAATTTCTCCGCGTCGTCGGTCTGCTGATTTTCTTGGAGGAAGACGTTAGCCAAATCCAAAATTCCGCAACCGTTTTGCAGGACGCGATTAACCAGTTGCCGAACGTTGTCCGTCAAGGTGCCGATGTTGTCGGGGTAATTTTTTTTCAGCAAATCAATCGTATCGACAAAAACTTTTCCGCGCCCGATTGGCGGCAACTGATTCGGGTCTCCGATTAAAATCAATCGCTGTACGCTGTTCCAATTAATCGCCCTAATCAGCGTC
The DNA here is from genome assembly GCA_017529935.1 of Selenomonadaceae bacterium. Classification (GTDB taxonomy): domain Bacteria; phylum Bacillota; class Negativicutes; order Selenomonadales; family Selenomonadaceae; genus Quinella. Next base: position 9,649 of record JAFXNB010000122.1, on the reverse strand, counting down.
GCGAAAAGACTCAAATCAATCATGGAGCATTCGTCAACGATTATCGTATTCACGTCCTGCAATTTTTCGCCGCCGTTGCGTTTCAAGGTGAAGTTTTTATTAATCCAGCCTTTTTGCGCTAGGAAGGAATGAATAGTCGCGGCAGGTTTTTGCGTCTGAACTTTGATTCGCTCAGTCGCCTTGCCGGTGGGTGCCAACAAAAGAAAACTCGTGCCGACGCCGTGAACGCGTGCGATATTGTCAAGGATTGCGCGAATGACTGTAGTTTTTCCGGTGCCGGCGTTGCCCGAAATCACGCACAAAGGCTTGGTGAAAATCTTCATACAGATAGCGGCTTGATTGTCCAAAATTTTGTCGTATTCTTGCGGACAACTTTTTTCCAGCGGAGAATTCGTATCCTTTAAACTGTTCTTGAATTTTTCGGCGGAAATTGCAAGCTTCGGTTGAATATCGGGTCTGTTAGCCAGTCTCATCAAAGCCGCTTCAATCGTGCGTTCGTCCTCGTAAGTTTCCCGCAGGTACAAATAATTTTCGCCGTTGGTATCCGCCCTTTGCACGATTGCACCGTCGAGGATTTCTTTATCCACGCTGAAATTTTCTTTTTGGAAGAGGTGCTTTTTCCAATCGGGCATCCGGTCGAGTCGCAAGTTCACGGAATTTAAAATCGTCACGGCTTTAGCAAAAGAGTGCGCAGGAATTTTTTTCAACTCGTCGACACAAAAAGCTCTGAATCGTTCCGCCGAGTCAACGTCAAGCAAATTGGCTATCCCGTATTGCGGCGAAGGAATAACGCCGTTGTCGATTTTGTAAAGCGGAATAACGTCGTCGGGGTCGCAGCCAACGTATTGTTCAAAAATGATGTAGGGATTCTCTGTCATTTCGGCGATTGTGGCGGTTACGGAAACATTTACTCTGTTGTCATCGGTAATTGCCTTGACCTGCGCGGCTGTAATAGCAAATCGCGCCAGCACGTCGAAAAGAAAATTTAATTTGTCATTGCCCAAGAGTTTACAGTTGCGCCGAATTTTGCTCCGGTCGGGCGTTAAAAATTTTGCGGCAATGGCGTTGTCTGTTACGTCGAGAAAAGCGCGTACTTGAGCAACGTAATTTTTCATGTCGGCATAATCCGTGAGCTTGATATAATCCGAAATGAGCGTTTGCAAACCTAAAAATTCCAAGACGGCGGGGAAGCCGGGATAAGGTCCTCTTGCCTGCCAAATTTCCGCCAGGACGCTGTTCAACCAATCTTTGCGTTGATTCCAATTTTCCGTGGTGTCGCCAAGTTCAATTAAGGCGTCGACGGAAGCCAGGAGCTGATTAATAACTTCTATGGCATCGTCGTTTGAAACTTCGCGGCTGCCGTATTTGAATGGCGCAGGATTTGACGGCTTGACGACGATTTTATTTAGCGCGTCCTCGTTGCCCGCGTATTTTTGATAAGGAATGCGAAAACCTTCGTCAGGATAATTTGAGGTAACGGGTTTTTGCCAGACCAACCCATCGGCAAATGTATTGCTAATATTTTTCGTTACATCGGGGTAAAATTGAAAAGGTTCTATCTTTTTAAGTCGCGAAATTCCTACTACGATATAATTATTTTCCTCGTTCTCGCTGAAAGGATTGCTGTAGCCGGCGTAATAAAAAATCAGCGACTTGACCGCCTCAAACTGCGCAAAATAATTTTCTGCCACCTCTTTGCGCTTGTCGTTGTCGAATTTGCCGTCGTTTTTAATTGTGTCGCTAAACATTTGTTCGTAGCACCATGTACAAGCTGTGTACGGAGCCAAATCGAGTTCAAGAGGTTTTTCGTTGTATGATTTATCGAAGCTTTTAAAAAAACCTGGCGGCTCAACTTTAACTTTAATAGTATCATTACCGAAAGCATTGACGCTGAGTCCGCAAGCAATTCGGCATGGAAAATTTTTGCAAGCCTCGCCGCAATGAGCCGTTTCAAAATCCAAATCTCGACTGCTCGCAATAAGGTTGCCGGGGTAAGAATATTGTCCGACGCAATAAGAATTTTCGCTGGGCTTTTTGCAAATGTGACCGTTCCAGCCGTTGTCATGCCAAGCTAAACGCAAGCTCATATGAATTGCCATTTGATACCCTCCGTTCAGATAAAAATTTCCGTGACGAAGACGACCGAACAACATAGCAATGCAACTTTAAACAAGCTCGCGCCGAACCACGCCGCTAAAATTCCCGCAACCAACGCCAAAGCTCCCGAAATTTGCGATTGCGTGGCGTCGATTATCGCGGGGAAAGTCATAACCGCCAGCGTCACGTAGGGGACGTAGTGCAGGAACGAGCGAATCGTCACGTTTTTTATCTCGCCGCGAATCAAAGTCAGCGGCAAAATTTTTATCGCCAAAGTCACCGCGCTCGCGACCAAAATGTAAATCCAAATGTCATGCGTCATCGTCGTCCTCCTTGACGGGGAAAAGAACCGCCGCCGCGCCCGCGATTAAAATCGTCAAGGCTATCGTCCGATTGCCCGCAGAAATTTCGGGGAAAAATTTTTCAGCCAAAAAACTCAACAAAAAACTCACCGCGACCGCGCCGCCGATAATTTTATCTTTGCGGGCGGGCGGGATAATCACGGCAAGAAACATTCCGTAAAGCGCGACGCTCAACGCACTAACCGCCGCCTCGGAGAAAAAATACCACGCAACGATTCCGCAAGCCGTGCCCAACGACCAGCCGGGCAGAGCCGTCAACATCGCGCCGTAGTTGTAAAAAGGATTCAGCCAGCGACCGCCGCGCGCGATTGTTATCCCGAAAATTTCATCCGTCACTGCGAAGCCGATAAGAATTCTGGAATGGAACGGCGTGTCCGGCGAAAATTTTTGACTTAAAACCGTGCTCATCAAAACGTAGCGGGCATTGGCGATAAAAGTCAAGAGCGCGATTTCAAGATAGGGCGCGTCCGATTTTATAACCGTGAACGCCGCGTACTCGCCCGCCGACGCGTTGTTTAGCAGGCTGATAACAAAACCCTGCAACGGACTAAGCCCCACGTATTTGGCGACGATGCCCAGCGAAAAGCCTACAACAAAATATCCCAAACCAATCGGCACGCCGTCGCGGAAACCGTCCATCAACGCTTGCCGATTTTCACTCGTCATAAAAAGTTAAGCCGTCCTTTTCCAGCTGTTCACGCAGACCGCGCATAAATTTCGGACCAGGGTCAGTTTTAATCGCGTAGTAGTCGGGAACGTTTTCGATAAATAAACCGCTCGCCCGCGCCTTGCCCTGCTGATAGTGCCCGAAGACATATTTAATCGTCGGATATTTTTCGTGGAGATATTTTATCAAGCGGACGTTCGCGGCAAGTTGTTCCTCCGTCAAATCCTCGCGCCCGTTGTAGCCGCCGACGTTTTCAATGCCAATCGCGCAGTGGTTGTAGCCGATAATGTGGCGCGCGAATTTTGTTTCGGGCATGAGCCGCCAAATCGTTCCGTCGCGGTCAACGATGAATTGAGAGGCGACGTTTAATCTGCCTTCGTCGTCGGGCATTTCCTCGGCGTAGAAATATTTCCAAACGGATTCAAGAGTCCCAAACGCCGTCCAATGAACAACGACCGCTTGCGGGACAATCTCGCGGCAGATTTTCCCGTAGTGCTTGAGCGTGTACTCGTCAATCAATTCGTCGCGGTGCGCCGTCCACAAAATAAAATTGTCAATAAAAATTTCTGCGCGGGCGGGCGAAGTCATCATCAAAATTGCCGCGCAGATTGTCAAAAAAATTTTTTTCATCTGAACAAATCCATTACGCGCCCTACATAATTTTGCGTTTCGGAATAGGGCGGAATGCCTCCGTAGCGTTGAACTGCGCCGGGACCGGCGTTGTAGGCGGCGACTGCCAGCGGGATATTTCCGTTAAAAGTTTCGAGCATTTGCTTAAGATAGCGCGTGCCGCCCGCGATATTTTCTATCGTGTCGTAGGGGTTGACGCCCAAACTTTCCGCCGTTTCGGGCATGAGTTGCATAACGCCGATTGCTCCGACGGGCGAAATTTCGTCTTGATTCATGTCGGATTCGGCAATGGCAATCGCCCGAACAAGTTGCGGGTCGACGCCGTATCGATAAGCCGCCTGCTCTATCAAGTCCTCGGTAGCAGTGGATTCGTCAACCTGCGCGGGCGCGTATTGGCGTTGATTGATGTATTCGACAATGCCCTTGACGGTTTGCGGGTCGACGCCGTAAGCCGCCGCCGTCTGCATGATTAAATCTTCGGTCGGGATAATTTCCGCGTTCTTGCCGCTGTAGTTGTCCTCAAAAACTTTTTCGTCGCGGTCAGGAACTTTAATTTCGGTGTCGGGAACTTCCACGCGCTCAATCTTTTGTTGCGAAGGAGTAACTCTATTCGGCAACGCTTCCTCGCCCGGCAGATAATTTTGCACAGGTTCGGATTTCTGCTCTATTGGCAGATTTTTATCCGTTTCGATTTTTTCCGCCTCGCGCAGGGCTTTGGCAACTTTTGCGGAGTTCGCCGCGTCGTTTTCGTTTACGGGCTGAGTTGCGCTTGGAATTTTTTGAGTATCGTTGACGGCTTGCGGCGGCTGAATATTTGCTTGCCGCGCAATTTCCCGCTCCAACGTCGCTTGAAAGTCGCCGGTGTTGATTCCAATTTTCTCCTCGATAGCCGAAATCCGCCGCCGTATGTTATCAATCCTCTGCGCCATTTCGACGCGCTCAACCGGTTGAATGTCTATCAAAATTTCTCCCTCCTGTCATGAAAGTCGCTTAATTTTCGTAGCCGCTTCTGAATAAGCCGTTGAAAAGATTTTCAAACGAGCCGACCACGCGGAAATTTTCTGCAACCTCCGCCGACTTCAGCTCATAAAGATTATCCAAGAAATTTACCTTGAAACTCGCGGGCTTTGGAGCTTGAGCCGCCGCCTTTATTCCCGCCAAGTTAAACATCGTCGTCGCCGTCAATGCCGCGATAAACGGACTAGCAACCGCCGCATAAACCGCCATGACGCCGCCCAAAGCACAGCCGCTCCCCGTGATTTTCGTGAACAGCTCCGAGCCGCCCGCGCACTGAATTTCTTCCTTGCCGTCAGTTACAAAATCTTCTTCGCCCGAAACCGCAACCGCGCCGCCCGTGAATTTTGCCAACTCAATAGCCGACGCCTTTGCCGAAGAAACTTTTTCCGTTGAATCGACGCCGCGAACTTGTCCGCCTACGTCTTCAATCAGCTCCCAAAGTTTCGCCAGCGCGATTATCTCCGAGGCATTTCCGCGCACGATTGATGGCTTGAAAATTTTTAACTGCTTTAAAATTTCCGTCCGCAAGCTCGCCAAACCAATTCCGACAGGGTCGAGCACCCACGGCGTTTGATTTTCGTGCAGAGCCTTCGCCGCCCGTGGCAGTGTTTCCGCGTAGAAGGGCATCGCCGTGCCCATGTTGATGTAAAATGCCGGCGCGATTTTGGCGATTGATTCGCATTCGTCGGGCATGTAGAGCATTGCCGCCGAACCGCCAACCGCCAGCTGAGCGTTCGCAACGAAATCTTGCGTGACGGTGTTTGTTATCGACGGTGCCATTGGATTTTTTTCGCGCAACGCCTCGACTGCCAAAGCCACTGCCGAACGAATTTCTTCTTCCGTCATAACTATCACTCCTTTAAAGCGAAAGGACGCTGCCGCACGCAACGCCCTTGTTAGTTTCGTTATTGGTGACGCCTAAGGGATTCGAACCCTTGAACCCGCCGTGAGAGGGCGGTGTCTTAACCACTTGACGAAGGCGCCGAATCACTGCCCCGCATGTTAGCACAGCAAAAACTTTTCGTCAAGTGCCGCGTTCAAATTTTCATCTGGCGGGCAAAAAATTCTGCACAAGTTCTGGCGACGCGCTCTTCTTGACCGTTAAAGCTGTGGTCGACTTTGTCGAGGAGTTCAACTTCGCCGTGCCTGTAAATTTTTTTGTAGCTCAAGCTGTAGGTGTAGGGGACGATAACGTCGCCCGTGCCGTGAATCATCAGCGCGGAACCCGTGAATTTTTCTGCCGTCTCGTAAATCGGCAAAGTTTGCGCCGTCAAAATGTAATCGCGCCCGACTTTATGACCGCCGAAAATTTCTACAAACGCGGGCGGATTAAGCGCGTCATATTTAACGCCAAACAAATTTCCGCGAATTGCATCGTCGCGAAGAACAGCGGCAGGAGCCATCAATACGACGGCTTTAATTTTTTTTGCGCCAAGTTCGCCCGCAACCATGGACGCCACGACGCCGCCTTGAGAGTGACCCGCGATTGAAATGCTCGTGACGTTTGGAAGTTTGCTGGCGTAATCATAAACTTTTTTGGCGTCTTCAATCTCGTTTAGAACTGTCATATCTTGAAAGTCGCCGTCGCTTTTTCCGTGCCCGTTGAAGTCGAAACGGATTGATGCAATGCCTCGCGCCTCCAGCTCGTCAGCCAAGCTCGTCAACAACAGAGATTCCTTGTTGCCCGTAAAGCCGTGACAGATTATCACCAGCGGATAATTTTTTTGAGCGTCGGGCGTCTGCAAGACAGCGGAAAGTTTGCCGTGGTCGCCGTCAATCGAAATATCTTTACTCTGCGCGGCGGTCGTCAGCGGCATAATAAAAACTATCAGCGCGATTAAAATTCTAAGCATCACAAATTCTCCTTAAAGAACAGCGCAATTTTGTCGAACGGAATTTTATTTGAGTCGTAAAGGTCGACGTGGCTTGCGCCGGGGATAATCAGCAGCTCCTTATTCGAGCCAGTCAACTTTTTGAAGGCGTCTTCGCTGAAGTAGCGCGAATGAGCTTTTTCGCCGTGAATCATCAGCACGGGCGTTTCAATCTCGTCGCTGTAGCAAAGAATCGGCATGCTCATAAAAGACAGCGCGGAGCTAAAAGTTGCGCCGGTCGTGGAGCCGAAGGAGCGTTTGTGATAGCCGCGCTTAGTCTGATAAAAGTCGTGGTAATCTTTGACGAACTGCGGCATGTCGGCGGTAATTTCCGTGGGGACGCCGCCCGCCATTTTATACGTTCCGCTCCTGTAGTCGGCGGTGCGTTGCTCACTTGCAACCTTGCGCGCCTCCATGCGTGCCTTGCGCAAAGTTTCGGCGTCCTTATCGTTGTCGAAGTAGCCGTTGGCAATGACGCGGGTCATATCGTACATCGTCGAAGTCACGGTTGCTTTAATGCGGGTGTCCTGCGCGGCGGCATTGAGCGCGAAACCGCCCCAGCCGCAAATGCCGATTATGCCGATTCGCCGATTGTCGACGTTGGGTTGAGTGGAAAGGAAATCGACGGCGGCGCAGAAATCCTCGGTGTTTAAATCGGGGGAAGTGACATTGCGCGGATAGCCGCTGCTCTCGCCCGTGAACGACGGATCAAAGGCGATTGCAAAAAAGCCGCGCTCCGCCATAGCTTGAGCGTAGCGACCGGAGACTTGCTCCTTGACTGCGCCGAAAGGTCCCGCGACTGCGATTGCCGCCAACTTGCCAGAATAATTTCTCGGCTCGTATATGTCAGCGGCGAGCGTTATGCCGAAGCGATTGACGAACGTAACTTTGCGGTGATTAACTTTTAAGTTCTTCGGAAAAACTTTGTCCCAATCCTTGACAAGGTCGAGTTTCTCCGCCTGAACTTTTAGGCTTGGAGCGTTCACGTCGAAGGTAGGAGTCGCCGCCTCACTGGCAATGGGCATGCCGATAATCCCGACGCACAACGCGGCAGCCAAAAATTTTTTCAGCGAATGTTTCATAAAAAAACCTCCCAAAAATTATTTGAAGACAACGTAAGCATTGCCGTTGCCCAAAATTTTTTCAAGGTCGGCGGGATTGTCGAGCTTGCCGAGCCGCGTGTAGCTGTAGCCCGTCGAAAAGTTTTTGTAGAAAAGCACGACGCAATTAGAGCCGAACAACATCAAATCGCCCGCGTGAATCTGCTTGACGCTCACCGAATCGCTCGGCAAATCTTTATCTAGGTAAAAATATTTCTCGTTGCCATTTAGCTCGGTCATGTTTGCTTCAAGCGGAAACATTTCAGCAAAGGCGCGGGCAGTCGGATTATTTTCAAGCGTCGCACTAAAAATTTTGCCGTTGACTTGAATCGTCAGAGAATTTTTCATCGGAACCGCCTCCTTTACTTCAGCTGAGGTCGCTTGAGGAGTTTCGCCGCAACCGCTGATTAAAAATCCCGCCGCGCAGATTGCCGCCAAAATTTTTTTCATAACGTCACCTCCGCTACAAATTTTTTTTATTCTAGTGTTAAAGTTAAGTCCGTGTCAGTTCGACGAAAGCGCGGGCAGTCGGATTATTTTCAAGCGTCGCACTAAAAATTTTGCCGTTGACTTGAATCGTCAAAGAATTTTTTTGAGGAGTTTCGCCGCAGCCGCTGATTAAAAATCCCGCCGCGCTGATTGCCGCCAGAAATTTTTTCATGATGTCACCTCCGCCACAAATTTTTTTTATTCTAATGTTGAAGCTAAGTCCGTGTCAAATAAAAAAACTCCCTGCACGGGAGGTTAATTACTTGCGTAAAACATTGTATCGATAAAAATATCCTTCGACGAGAAGTTTCCGCGCGGATTTATCGTCTTTAAAATTGACAATGTTGAATAAATCTTCGTGCGCCTTTTTGAGTTCGTTGCGCTTGCCGATTTTTATCATGTTGCTGATAGTGGTCATGCGCATTTCGCTGGTCAAAGTCCGAACGAGTTTTGCGATTTGTCCGAGCAAAGAATTGTGCGCCGCCGTCGAAATCGCCTCGTGAAAATTATCGTCAGCCACGAAAACTTTTTCCGCGTCGCCGCCGTCAATTTCCGTCAGCAATTTGTTAAGTTGCTCCTCCAGCTGAAATAAATCTTCCGGCTCCGCCTTCTCCATCGCCAATTCCAAAATGCCAAAGTCAACCCACTCGCGCAACTCCTTGAGATTGTCGAGCGAATCCGATTGATCGAGAATTATTCCGTAGAGCAGTGGATTAATCATCTTGTCCGAAAAGCCGTTGGCTACGAATGTTCCTTCTGGGCGGCGAATATCCAACACGCCAAACGAGACCAAAATTTTTATCGCCTCGCGGATTGAGTTGCGCCCGACGCCGAAACTTGCTGCCAATTCCATTTCCGTCGGCAATTTGTCGCCGGGGCGCAGTTCTTTATAAATCATCGCGTACGTCAAACGGTCGATAACTTGTTGCACAACCGACGTATTGTCTATCGGTCGCAAGAAACTTTTTTCAACAACCTCGTCGACATCCATAGGGCAACGTCCTTTCCTCCTATACTTTAATTAAATTATAACTTGCAAAGTTGCCTTGTCAAGCAATTTTGTCCGCAATGATTTAGGACATTATCGAAGAAAAATTTTTTGGTTGGGGACATGGGTGGCTGCAAAGTTGCGCCGCTGTAAAATTTTGTCTACAGACACAATGGACGCCGCGCAAGGTGTTTTGCTTGCCAAGCAGCATATCAGCGATTAGAATTCAGCATAGGATTAACAAAAGTTTTTTTTGGAGGTGTTATCCATGCAAGAGGCGATGCAAAAATTTGGTCGCTTCCTCAGCGCAATGGTCATGCCAAATATCGGCGCGTTCATTGCCTGGGGTTTTATCACAGCACTCTTTATTCCGGCAGGCTGGATTCCCAATGAGGGTCTGGCAGAATTAGTAGGACCTATGGCAAAAT
>JAFXNB010000121.1 GCA_017529935.1 Selenomonadaceae bacterium | reverse complement strand
AGCAAGACTTAATCGACGGTTCTTTGAAATGGTTACAGAGGGGAAGTGAATTCAAATGCCGTGGTTTATTGCAGGCTTCGTCGTGGCAGGTTCAATGATTCTCGCGTCTGACCGTTAAATTCTTTGGAGGTGAAAATTATGGGGTTCATGCCGGATTTTGAAGGTTTGTTGGTTGGTATGCGTCGGGTGTTCTTCTAAGGTGGTGAACTGATTTGGACAACAACAACAAAAAATTTTCTTAGCCGTTGCGTGCAGAAAACGCAGCGGCGTTTTTTTTATGTCTTGAGCTTTTCCAGCGCGGTAAGGCATTCGTCAATAAGTCGGCGCAACTCGGAAATTTTGGTCGTCGAGGATTCGTTGGCGTGATTGATTTGGTTGCGCTCGTGCCGTATCTCGTGATAGCCGCGCAAGATTTTCAAGGCGGTGTCGACGTCGGGTTTCAAGCTGATGCGCTGTTGGCGAAAAAGCTCCCGATATTCCCGTTCGCGATTATCCAAAGAGTGTTCGACTTTTTCGGCGGGCGAAGGAATTTTTATCTGTTCAAGGTCGAGGTCGAACGCCTGCAAAAGTTTTTCCTTTGGGAAGTTTGCAATAAGCCGCGGAATTTTCGCGTAATCGAGCGTCTGCAGGAAGCGGTAAAAATTTTGTCGATAGGTCGGGTTTGATTTGCGTTCGTCGAAAATTATCTGCAGAACGGAAGCAAGCGTCGGGTACCTGCCTTTGAAGTTGTTGACTGAAATTTTTTTGTTCGCGCAAAGTCTGAAGGCTGCCTCGGAATTCGAGTGCTCCTCGGCGAATTTTTTCAGCTCAGGCAATCGCTCAAGGTTGCCCGTATTCAACGCGTCTCGCAGGTCTTCAAAAAAAGTTCGTGTGGTCGTGCCCTGCTCCGCAATTCTGTAATCGATGATGAAATATTGTTGCCAAGTTTTGTTCGACGCTCGTCCCTTCGACGTGCAACTTTCAATGATGGTTCTGTCGCACGGCATACAGACTCTGCGCTTGACAATCTCTTCGGGCAACCACTCTGTGCAAAGCGTCATTGCCTGTTGCCAAAAACCTTTGCGCATGCACCAGCGAATTATTTCCGGGCGCGTCGCCGCCTTGCTGATTAGCTTGCCGTACTCGTGCTCTATCGTGTCGATTATCTTCGCGAAGAGTTCGCTTTTTAAATCGCGGTCGGGATGCTCGCGAAAATTTTTGATGTGCCTGCCGAGATTTTCCAATTCGCCTTCAATCGCGCTCGTCCGACAAATTTTTATCGCCTCGGAAAATCTATTCATTGCTTCAAGCAAATCTTTGACGGCGGGTAAAGGATTCGCGCCGAAGTATTCGCTCAACGCCTCGACGCTCCCGAACTTGACGAATTCATCCGCGCCCGTTATCAGCGTGAACATGCGCTGAATTTCCGTCATGCGATAAACTTCGCGCCCGGCCGGCTCCGAGTAAAGCACTTCACCGATTTTGATTCCGCGATAACTCAAAAGCTGAATTATCGACAGCATAAGCATTGACGTGTGCCGAAAGCCGCCCGTCATATCCGCGTGAACGATGACTTCCGAGCCCGCGTATTTTTTTGCGAAATCCGTGACCGCGTCGGCGATTCGCGCGATTTGCAAGATGTTCCTTTCAAGCTTGATAGAACCCGTGCCTTCTTCCGAATAATCTTGCCTCGAAAAGCGATTCGCCAGCTGCGGAAATTCTTTCGCCACGCGCCGCCGCAAAAATTCCAAATGAGTCACGTCGCCGAATTCGTTTTCGGGCTGAACTTTTTCTTTCTTGACCGAGTCGCTTGTGATTAAAAAAATTTGTGCCAACGAGTCCGCGCCGAGCATACGCGCCACGTAAACAATCGCTGATTCGTTTGTTTGTATTGCGCTGTACGGCCGCCCTTGAATGTCGGGGTAAATTATCGGCTCGCTCAAAGAACGCGCACTCACCGGGCTGACGAACGCCAGCATTATATTTTTCGTCATATCAATATTCCCTGAACTGCACGAAACGAAACGTCGAGACTTGCCGCGTGGAGCCGTCGGGTAAAATTTCGTCGACGGTTGCGCGTTCGGAGGTCGCAGCCACGACTTTCACGCCAAAACTTTTCAGCCGCTCAACCAGAACAAACGTGTAATTGAATTCGCCTTGGCAAAGAACGGCGGCGGGCTTGAGTGCCAAAATTTTTTCCAAATTCTCTTCGACCAGCGCGGCGACTTGTGCGGGCGTGGCTTCGGCGTCGACTGCGGGGAACGGTATATCCAAAATCTCGCCGTAAACTTGCGCCGCCGAAATTTGCTCTGCACTCCAACGCTCCGACGGATGATTCGTGTGATTGACAAAAATTTTTTTCATTGAATGCACCTCGCCGCCAGCCTAATACAGAAAATCACTTCCCGCAATGGAGAAGTGATTTTTCTTTTTTCAAAACCGTAAACGGTAAGAGAAAAGTCGCGACCGTGAAATCCACAGCGCAATGAATGCCATCCTCGAGAAGTACAGTTTCAAAACCGTAAACGGTAAGAGAAAAGTCGCGACGAGAAACAAATTCTTGCTCTGGATGACGTTCTTTATTTAGACGGTTTCAAAACCGTAAACGGTAAGAGAAAAGTCGCGACCGAAAATGAAGTCGGACAAGTGATCACGGCTTTCAATGTGTGGATGTTTCAAAACCGTAAACGGTAAGAGAAAAGTCGCGACTAGAGGGTATGTCTCTCCCTGACGGTACGTGCAAATTTTTTGACAGTTTCAAAACCGTAAACGGTAAGAGAAAAGTCGCGACCCGCACCCCCTGCAGGTGGCGTCCTTGTGCGGTTCATACGGCGGTTTTGGAAAGAGATTTCAAATGCGCCGATTTCCGCTGAGGTTCTCGAAAAATTTTGTCATGAACTTCCCATAAAAATTTTGAGTTTGTTGATTTGACGCCGCTTGTATTATTTGGAAAAAGATTTGCTTAAGTAGCGTCACCGCGTCACCTCCAAACACTTTCCAAAATCAAAAACTTACTCCGAACTACGGAGCCGATTATAAAATGCCGTGCGCCAAAATGCAAGAAAAATTTTCAGCGGTTCAAGTAAGCGGAAAATTTTTTGACGCGCTCGTTAATCAATTCGCGGGAGGTCTTGTCGCCATACTCGCGATATTTTTTCATCATGTATTCTTCGTAGCGGTTACAAAAGACGAGGCGGCCTTCGTCGGTCAAGCGGCACTCTTCGGGCGTCGACGTGAAGTGTTCGGGCTGAATCATTCTTTTGTTTAGCAAATTCAAGACGAAACGGTCAATGACGGGCTGACGGAAAAAATCCATGAGGTCGAAGATAAGCGAATCTTTTCTGCCGTCGTTGGCGTGAAAGAAACCGATTCGGGCGTCCATGCCGGCAAGAGCAGTGGCGATACGGACTTCGCGTTCCAAGAAGGCGTAACCGTAATTGAGCAGAGCGTTGACGGGGTCGCGGGCGGGGTGTTGAGAACGTTCCTTCCACTTCCAACGAGTTTGGTCGAGCAGGTCGGCAAAAGTCGCGAAGTAAATTTTTGCGGCGAGCCCTTCCGCGCCGCGCAATTCGTCGAGGGTTTTCATTGCGGCGAGTTTATCGGCGGTCTGCTTTAATTTTTTTGCGGGCTTATCGAGTTTTTCGGCACCGACGGTTTTTTCGTAGCGTTTAAGTAAGTCGCGCTGGTTGTCAATTTTTTCTGCGACGACTTCGCGCGCTGTGTCGAGTTGTCTTACAGGATCACGGAAAATTTCAAGTTGGCGGAAGAGGCGGGCGGCAGATTGTTTTTCATTGATGAAATGCCCGATGATTTTGCCGCGCCCGTCGATATAAAAAATCGGGATATGTTGCTCCAAGAGTTCAAAAATTGTTTGCGTCGAGAGTTGCGCGTTGTGCCCGACGACCACTCCGTCAATCAAGCGTACGGGCAAGCGACCGAGGACTTCGGAATTTTTTTCGACGACGATACGAGGGCCGGCCTTACGCGCAGAACAGCCCGCCGAGAGAAGATACAATACGCCCAAGAATTTTTCACCTCACACAACGAGAAAACCTTTTTCCTCCTCCAACGGTTTGGCAGAAAGTTGAAGATTTTTTTCGCAAGATTTGCAAAGCGGCACCATCAAAATTGAATTGCCTTTGTCGGGGTCGGCGATTGCCAATAAATCTTTCCACACGAGAGCCGCTCGCTCTTTTTCGAGCCGACAACTGAAGACGCTGTATTGAACGCGCCACGCGAATCGCTCAAGGTAATTTACGATATTGTCGCGCGTCTTGTCGTCGGGGATGTCGTAGCAAATGATATAGCGCATGAGATTTCAGCTCACAAAAATTTTTCGTTAATGTAGCACAACGCCGGCCGCGTCGCAACCGACACGTTCACAGGAAAATTGAAATGAAATCCGCTGAAGCCTCTGCTATACTTCGCTCACAAGGTCAACGAAGCACCCCGACCGAGAAAGTCTTTGAAAACTGAATAGCGAAAGGAGCCGATGCCTATAGCGTCAAGTTCACGGGAAAATTGATTCGCAAAGTCTCAGCCGAGTTTGATAAGATGTAGCTGAAAGGAGTTGTTGAGTATGTTCTTCCTGGCACCGTTGTTCTCCACCGCAGCCGCCACCGCCACCGCCGAAGCCATAGCTGCCTTCACCACCGGCGCAACCACCGCAGTTTCCGTCTTCTCGCGCCGCCGCTGACCTATGAAAAAAATTTTTGGGAGGTGATGTTTATAGGGTAGCCGTCGACTTGCCGCGTTAAAACTTTAAATTTGAGACCGGCTATGAAAAGTCAAGAGGTTGAAGCCGGAACATAAGGTTTATTATCCCTAAGGACGGCGAAAATAATGGCAAGGATTTTGTGACAAACATGCCCAATGGCAGTCAAATGGTCTTTACCTTCAGAACGTT
>JAFXNB010000014.1 GCA_017529935.1 Selenomonadaceae bacterium | reverse complement strand
ATTTTTATAATAAGCAATCGCACCGTCGAGAATCCAGCCCGCCGCACTCGTTGAAGTTTTTGTAACGTCATTGCCCAATGCCAGCGTGTAGCCGTCGGAGATCGTCACCGTTTCTTTGTTTAGTGAGGCGTCGCCAACGGTGACTGTCGTGCCATTCAAACTTAGCCCGTCAATCGATTTTACGCCGCTAACCGTCAATAAAGTTTCGCCGCCGCTGGAGGGAACATAATTAATTTTATTATCGTCGAGGGAGTAGCCTTCGGAGGTCGAAGAATTTTTATAAGAAGCAATCGCCCCGTCGAGCGTCCAACCTGCCGACGCTATCGAAGACTTTTTAACGTCGTCGGCAAGTTCAAGCGTATAACCCTCCGAAATCGTCACCGTCGCTTTGTTAAGTGAATCATTGCCAACCGTGACTGTCTTGTCGTTCAAACTTAGTCCGTCAATCGATTTTACGCCGCTAACCGTCAATAAAGTTTCGCCGCCGCTGGTCGAGGCATGGTGACTTTCGTTATCGTCGAGAGTGTAAGATATCGTGGTTTTAGCCGATTTATAGCTTGCCACGCTGTCGCTGAAAGTCCAGCCCGCCGCTTCAATTTCTTTGATAAAAGTCATATCGCTGTTGACGGTGTATTCGTTGCCGGCGACGGTGATTGTCGAGCCGCTCTTGCAATAAATCGTTCCGTCGACAGTGTAAACCTCGGAGCCTTGAACCGTCATATCGTCGGGAACTGTGACTTTGTAAACTTGCGTGAGGTCGGGATAATTTTTTTCGACAACGTTTTGAGCCGTCGCCAGCGCGTAGGTTTCATCAGCATTTTTGAAGACGTAACGATTTTCGCTGTCTAAAGTCAACGTTCCGCCTTCAAGCGTTTGATTTGGTTCGCTAATCGTGCGGGTTATATTTTCGCCGAGATAGCCCGCCTTCGGTTTGAAGACGACTTCGCCGCGATAATAGCCGTTGTATTCGTCGCCGCTTAAATATTCGTAGCCTGCGGGCGGAATGATTGCGTAGTAAATGTCGTCCGCTAAGTCGTGGTCGCTGACGGTGTAAGTGCCATTGGTCGCGCCCTTAACCGCCAAGCCGTCATTAATCGTAAGGGTGAGTTCCGTGCCCGCCTCGTAAAAATTTTTTTCGCCGATTTGAATTGGTTCGCCGCCCGAAACTGTAATCCCGCTCGCGTCAGCCGAATAAACGCGAATGCCAATGCCGCCCGCATCTTTGTTGCTGTGATAATAGTTTGTGCCCGTGAGTTTGCCGCTGCTTTCATTTTTTCCGACTAAGCCGCTGACATTCTCGTTGCCTTTAACTTGCACGTCGACTTTGTTGTCAGCCGATATTGTTGCGTAGTTTTGACCGACCAAGCCGCCGACTTTGTCATTGCCGCTGACTGTGCCAATGACGGTATTTGTGCCGCTGATTGTAGTGCCGCCGCTAGCATAACCGACCAAGCCGCCGACATAAAAGGAATAATCGGAATCACCCTTGATTGTGCCGTTGACGGTGTTTGTTCCGTTGATTGTGCCGCTACTGAGCAGACCAACTAAGCCGCCGATATAATAACAGCTGCTGGATCCGGCGATAATTTGCGCATTGACGATATTTATGCCGCTGATTGTGCCGCCTTTGTTTTCACCAACGAGACCGCCAACATGAGTACTATTACCGTTGAATGTAACGTTTACGGTGTTTGTTCCGTTGATTCTGCCCTTGTTTAAACCGACCAGCCCGCCTTGTTTTAATTCGTAGTTGGTGTTGACCTTGCCGGAGAATGAACAATCCGTGACGGTACCATTGTTTTCTCCAACCACCCCGCCGGCAACACCAGCAGAAACTATGCCGGTGACTGAACAATTCTTAACGGTGCCGTAGTTGTTATCGACCAGCCCGCCGGTACCGTAGCTATAGTTCTTCACGATATTAACATTTTTTAAGTTAACATTTTTAATTGTGCCATATGAATAACTGAAAAGCCCTGAGTAGTAGTTGGGACCAAGGGTCAAATTGGAAATGGTATATCCTTGCCCGTCGAATGTTCCGCGTAAGTTATAAATTGACTTAAGATTAGTGATACCTTTCAAGTCAATATCTGCTACGACTTTGAATGTTAAACCCGCGCAGATGCTCATATTATTCACATTACCCTTACCGTCAATGTAAATGTAGCCATAGCTGTAAGTGGCAAGGGCAACTAATTCGTCGGCGTTGCTTATCTCGTAGTAGCCGTTGCCCTCGCTGTCGACGACGAAATTAAGTCCCGTAATTGTCGGCGGCGTAAATAAATTTAAATCGTCAGCCGTCAAAGTCGTATCGGCGGCGGGCATGGTGTAATTTTCGGTTGAAATTAATTTATCGTCGACTTTGAAGTAAGAACCTTCGGGCGCAGTGAAAGTTAATTCCGCGCCGCCCTTGTAGTAAGTCTTGTCGTTGAATTCAAACTTGTCAGTAGCGTTCGCGACGTTGGTCGTAACTCCGTCGGGCAAAGTGAGCGCGTAATAAACATCCTCGACAGTTATTGCCTCGTCGTTGATGTTGAAGCTCGTTAAACTAGTCGCGCCCTTGAGCATGACAGAGCCGTCGTCGACCGTGACAATAATATCCGAGTTGAGAGCATGAATTGAATAATCGCCGCCCGAAATGTTGAGCGTGTCCGTTTCCTTGAGTCCGTAAATCGAATCGTTGCCGTCGCCCGACGCGTATTCAATCAAATTCAAACTAGCGTCCGAACCCAAGCTGATTAAGTCGTCATCTGCGCCGGCATTGATTGTTACATCAGAGCTGTAGCTATTTTCAATAGAGTCGTTGCCTGCGCCCGCGTGGATTGAAACGTGAGAGCCGTCGTTATAAATGGAATCATTGCCAAAGCCACCATTGATTGTGGCGAAAGAGTTGGTAAAATCGCTGACAATGAAGTCATCGCCGTCGCCGCCGTCGATTGAAGCGTACCAGCCGTTGCTGAAAATATAATCGTTGCCAGAGCCACTGTTGATTGAAACGCGCATGCCGCTGTTGTTGAGGATATAATCGTCACCCGCGCCGCCGTCGATTGAGACATTTGCGCCGCTGTTGGTTACACTGTCATTTCCGCCGAGAGCAAGAATCGTCGCGTTGTCTAAAGTGTTGGAATAGCTGTCGTCGTTTTCGGTCAACATGATGAGTAGCGGGTTGTCGTTATAAATTCCGTCAATGTTGACGGACGCCAAACTCGCCGCGTCCTTGAGAAGGATTGAGCCGGAACCGACGTTGACAATAACATCGTCGCCGCTCGTCTGCGTGGAGTAAGTGCCGCTGCCGGAGCCGATTTGCAATGTCGAACTCTCTTTGAAACCGTAAATCGAATCGTCGCCGTCGCCCCACGTGTATTTGAACAGGACATCTGCGCCAAGGCTGTTGTTGTTGTAATAAATAGTGCCGTCAGGTTGACGATAACTGTTGTTGAAAATTTCATCATTGCCCTTGCCCGCGTTTATTGTCACGTCGGAGCCATAGTTGCCAATGTAATCGTTGCCCGCACCCGCGTTGATTGTTACGTTGGAGCTTTCGCTGTTTCTAATTGTATCGTTGCCCGCGCCCGCGTCGATTGTGACGTTCGAGCTATAATCGTTACGAATTTCGTCGTTGCCAGTACCCGCGTTGATTGAAACGTTATCTCCGTTGTTTACAATCGTGTCGTCACCCGCGCCGCCGTCTATTGTAACCGAGTCGCTGTCGTTATAGCTGTCAATGCGGTCGTTGCCTTCGCCGCCGTTGATTGATACGTTTGAATTTTCGTAGCTATTAATGACATCATCGCCCGCGCCCCCGTCGATTGTCACGTTCGAGCTTTCGTTGCGAATGTGATCATCGCCCGCGCCCGCGTCGATTGTGACGTTCTCGCCTTCCAAATTGTAAATGTAATCTTTGCCCGCGTAGCCGTAAATTGTGACGTTTCCCAAATAATTATAAAGTTCGTCATCATCTTCGGTAAGCGTGATAATTTCCGTGGAGTCGATCTTGTTAATTTTAAGGTCTTTACCTTTTGCGCCGACCAAACGAACAGAGCCTTCACCGACGCGAACTATTACATCGTTGCCGTCAAGCTCCGTAGTGTAAGAATCTCCCGTAATAGTCAACGTATCGGATTCATTGAAACCAATAATCGTATCATTGCCGTCGCCTGAAGAATATTGAACCAAACCGCTCGTGGCGCGCAAATAAATACTGTCGTCGCCTGCGCCGCCGTAAACTGTTGCGAGGTTGCCGGCACTGCTGATAGTATCGTCGCCTGCGCCCGCGTTAACTGAAACGTTCGAGCCGTCACCCCAGGAAGTATCAACGTAATCGTTACCTGCGCCCGCGTTGATTGTCACATAGTTGCCGCCGCGATTGTGAATGCTATCCTCACCTTCGCCGCCGTCTATTGTCACTGAGTCGCCTTCGTTGGAAATCCAATCGTCGCCCTCGTCACCGAGAAGCGTTACATTGTCGGGAGATTCAATCTTTTCATGGGTTCTCGTCGAGCTGTTCCACTCTGTCGTCGCATCATTCCTAATTGTATCATTGCCGGTGCCGCCGCTGATTGAAACATTGTCACCTTCATTGCGAATGGAATCGTTGCCGCCGAGAGCCGCTATCGTTGCGCCGTTAAGATAATTTTCAATCGTGTCATCGTCCTCGGTCAGCGTGATTAGTGACGGTGTGTCATTATAAATTCCGTCAATGTTGACAGCCGATAAAGACGCCGCGCCAACCAAAGTGAGTTTTCCCAAGCCGACCGTGACGATTATATTTTTGCCGCTCTTCTGCGTGGAATAGGAGCCGCCCGAAATTGAAAGCGTATCTGTTGATTTGAAGCCGCTGATTGAATCGAAGCCGTCGCCGCTCGTGTACTCAATGACATTCAAACTTGCGCCCGAATTCAAGCTGATTGAGTCGTCGCCCGCGCCCGCATTGATTATCACGTTACTGTTATCATTTCTGATATAATCGCTGCCCGCGCCCATGTCGATTGTTACCGAATCGCCCCAGTTGGTAATTGAATCGTTGCCGTCGCCTGCGCTGATTGAAACTTGTTCGCCGCCGTTGTTGATGTAGTCGTTGCCGTCGCCCGCGTCTATTGTAACTGAATCGCCACCGTTGGAAATGTCATCGTCGATTATTAATGGAATCGTTGCCGTCGCCCGCGTTGATTGTGACGTTATAGCCGTAGTTGTGAATTGAATCGTCACCAGCACCCGCGTCGATTGTAACTGAATCGCCGCCGTTACGAATGGTATCGTCGTCCGCACCCGCGTTAATTGTCACGTTCGCGCCGTAATTGGAAATGGTATCGTTGCCGGCATCCGCACTAATTAAAACATTTGCTCCAAAAGTTCTATCTGCTCCACCATTTGTAATCGAATCATTGCCTTCTCCGCCGTCGATTGTAACGTTGTCGCCGCCGTTGTAAACCGTATCGTTGCCTTCGCTGCCTTCAATCAAAACATTTGCGCCGACGTTGGAAATGTCGTCGTCATCTGCGCCACCTAAAATTGTTGAGTAGTTGCTGCCGTTGTCGACAATATCATTTCCGTCTCCACCGTTTATAGAAATATTACTGTCACCGAAACTATAAATCGTGTCATTACCCAATCCACCGTCGATTTTAACGTTGGTTTTGTAGTTTGAAATTTTGTCATTGCCAGCGAGAGCCAAAATCGTTGCGTTGTTGAGGTTGTTGGAGTAAGTGTCGTCGTCTTCGGTCAGCGTGATAAACAACGGATTATATTCGCCCGAAATGTTCACCGTCGACAAGCTCGCCGCGCCGACCAAAGTTATTTTTCCGTCGCCGACCGTGACGATAATATCGTCACCGCTCGTTTGCGTAGAATATACGCCGCCTGAAATTGAAAGCGTGTCTGTCGCCTTGAAGCCGCTGATTGAATCGAAGCCGTCGCCGCTCGCGTAATTGATAAGAACCTTGATATTGTTTTTGTTGACGCAAATGGTATCGTTGCCCGTGCCTCCGATGACTGTCACGTTAGAGCCGTTGTTAATCTCAATATAGTCGTTTCCGTCGCCCAGGTCGTTTAACGCGTCCGAAGCATTTGCAACGGAGTCATTGCCCGCGCCCGTGCTTACCGTCGAGTTTTTACTGATGTTGAAGACAGTATCGTCGCCGTCGCCGCCCGTAATTGAAATATTTTCGGTGTCCCAGTTGTCGACGCGGATATAATTGTTGCCGGAACCGCCGTCAATCGAGACGTTTGAGACGTGACTGTTAATGGTATCGTTGTCGCCCAGTGCATTAATCGTTGCGCTTTCGAGCGTGTTGGAATAGTTGTCGTCGTCTTCGGTCAGCGTGATGAATGGATTATATTCGCCCGAAATGTTCACCGTCGACAAGCTCGCCGCACCGACTAAAGTTATCTTCCCTTCGCCGACGCTGACAATTATATTGTTGCCGCTCTTCTGCGTGGAATATACGCCGCCCGAAATTGAAAGCGTGCTCGTTGCGTTGAAGCCGCTGATTGAATCGTTGCCGTCGCCGCTCGTGTATTGAATTAAAATATTTCCAACATCAGATTCAAGACTGATTGTATCGTTGCCAGTTTCGCCGGTGACGGTTACGCTGTCGCTACCATTGAAAACCATAAGTTCATCATTGCCGGCACCGCCATTCAACGAAATTTTTTCGCCAGTATTTAATAATTTGTCGTTGTCATCGCCGCCGTCGATTGTTACGTTATTGCCGCCGTAATTGTTAAGAAAATCGTCGCCCGCGCTACCATAAATTTTTACTGAATCGGCGTGATTGCTGAGGATGGAATCCGCGCCCTCGCCGCCGTCGATTGTAACATTCGCGCTGAGGTTGTTAATGGTATCATTGTCCTCGCCGCCGTTTATGCTTACAGTCGAAGCGATATTGTTGACGTAATCGTTGCCGGAGCCGCCGGAAATCGTAGAGTGTGAACCTCTGTTGTCAATAGAATCAGCGTCCGCACCACCGCTTATCAATGCATAATCGGGCGTTCCAAAAGCGGTTTGCCAATTCTGGATTGTATCTTTACCGTCGCCGCCTAAAATCGTTACGTGCAATCCTCTGTTATCGATAGAATCATCGCCCGCGCCACCGCTTATCGATGTATAGTCAGGCGTTCCATTATCAGTTTGCCAGTTGGTGATTGTGTCGTTGTCTGCGCCGCCGTCAATCGTGACGTACTTTCCTCTGTTATCAATTTCGTCGTTGCCAGCACCGCCGCTTAGCGACGAATGACCGATTTCAGTCCAGTTCATGATTGAATCGGCACCGCCGAGCGCGTCGACTGTGACACTGGTAGCTCTATTGATAATGCTATCATCATTGGAAGAACCTGTAATAATTTTATTGGACTGATTATTATCAAGAGTTGCCATGTAGACCGACTCCTTTCGCAACACCAAAAAATATTCCAATATTTTTTTTAAATATGCTATAGTTTGAGGAGAGTAACAAGTGGTGGCAAAAGTTTTTTTTTGCAGAAAATTTTCAGTGAAGAATTGCCGACAAATTTTTAATCGCCGCCTAAAGACAATCGCCCGAACTTGATTTATACTTGGCGCGAGGTGATTTTCTATGATGTTCAGAAAAAAATTGCTCGTCGGACTTTTGAGCGGCATGATGATTTTTGCCGGTAGCTCAGTGAACGCGGCTCCGCCCGAAATGCCCGAACAGGACGAAACTTGGCAAGCGGAAGAAGCGGAACATGTCGGCGGTTGGGCAAAATATTTTTCTGCCAAATACGGCGTAGACTCCGCGCAGATTGAAAAAGCTTTGCAAGACGGCGTTCACCCCGCAGACATAAGACACGCGGCGATTTTGTCGAAGCTCAGCGGAAAAAATTTTTCGGATGTTTTGGCAATGAAAGTAGATTGGCCGCAAGTCGCCGATAAATTGGGCGTCACGGACAAACAAGTTAAAGAATTCTTTCAGCAGGAACGCGACGAACATTTCGCTAGAAGAGCCGGCATCGACGTTAAAACTTTGCAATCTTTCATGAAGGACGGTTATCGACCACACGACATAGCCGTTGCCGCAGGAATCGCAAAGGCTTCGGGCAAAGATATTAAGAGCGTCCTCAGCAAGCGCAAGATTAACAACACTTGGGACGACGTGGCGAAATCATTCGGCGTCGATTTGAAAAAAATTATGCCGCCCGAACATCCGCCCGTAGGTCATCACGGACGCCATCACAGAAAATAATTTCGTTTCCAAAAAATCAGCGGCGAGTTCGATTGAGCCCGCCGTTTTTGAATTCAAAGGAGTATTAGCATGAGCAAGCTTGACGATTTAAAAAATTATCTGCGCGGACTGGGAAGCGTCGCCGTGGCCTTTTCTGGCGGCGTCGATTCAACTTTTTTGCTCAAAGTCGCGCACGAAGTTTTGGGCGATAAAGTTTTGGCGTTGACGGCGGCAAGTAAATTCATTCCGCGCTCCGAACTGGCTTTAACGAAAAAATTCTGCCGCCGCCGCTCGGTCATCCTCACAAAAAATAATTTCGTTTCAAAAAAATCAGCGGCGAGTTCGATTGAGCCCGCCGTTTTTGAATTCAAAGGAGTATTAGCATGAGCAAGCTTGACGATTTAAAAAATTATTTGCGCGGACTGGGAAGCGTCGCCGTGGCCTTTTCGGGCGGCGTCGATTCAATTTTTTTGCTCAAGGTTGCGCACGAAATTTTGGGCGATAAAGTTTTGGCGTTGACGGCGGCAAGCAAATTCATTCCGCGCTCCGAACTGGCTTTAACGAAAAAATTCTGCGCGGGCGAGGGCATTAGGCAAATTATTTTCGAGGCGGACGTTTTGAATATCGCGGGCGTCAAAGAAAATCCCGTTGACCGCTGCTATCTGTGCAAGCGTGCCCTGTTTGAAAATTTTTTGCGGCTTGCAGAAGATAAAATTTTGGTCGAAGGCTCGAACGTCGACGACGCAGGCGATTATCGTCCAGGCGCGCGGGCTATTGCCGAACTTAAAATAAAAAGCCCGCTCCAAATCGTCGGGCTTTGCAAGGCGGAGATTCGCGAACTTTCTAGGGAAATGAATTTGCCGACGTGGAATAAGCCGTCGCAAGCGTGTTTGGCGTCGCGAATTCCTTACGGCGAAACTTTGACAGCGGAAAAACTTGCCACAGTTGAGGCGGCAGAAGAATTTTTACTGGGCGCGGGATTTAATCAGTTGCGCGTCCGAGTTCACGGAAAAATTGCGCGGCTTGAAGTTTTGCCCGCAGATTTCGACAAAGTTATAAAGTTGCGCGAAAAAATTTCTGCGCGGCTGAAAAATTTGGGCTTTGATTATGTCACGCTCGATTTGCAGGGCTACCGCGTCGGCTCCATGAACGAACAGCTGAATTTGTGTTATAATGGCTGAAAAACTCGGAGGAATTCAATGTACCGCTCCAAATTGCCCCGCGAAATTATTTTAAATCCCAAATCGGGCGGCAGAATCAAATTCGCGCTCGTTTATCCGAACTTTTATCAAATCGGCATGTCCAATCTCGGCATCCACATAATTTATCAGCTTTTAAACGCCATGAAGGACGTTTCCTGCGAAAGATTTTTCCTCGCCGACGAACTGCTCAGCATCGAAAATCAGACGCCGTTAAATAAATTTCAAATCATCGGGTTCGCGCTAAGTTTTGAGCAGGATTATTTTAACGTCATAAAAATGCTCCGCGCCGGCAAAATTAATCCACGCGCCGCGCAACGCACCGATTTTGACCCGATTATAATTGCGGGCGGACCTTGCGCCACGTTCAATCCCGCGCCGCTCGCAAAAATTTTCGACGCATTTGTCATCGGCGAAGGCGAAGTTATTCTGCCGCCGCTTATCGACGAAATTATTTCCGCCGAACACTTGCCGCGAATTAAAAAACTTGAAAAGCTCTCCGAACTTGCCGGCGTGTACGTGCCGCGCTTCCCTAAAAAAGTTTCGCGCCAATGGGTTAAAAATCTCGACGAACACCCCGCGCATTCGACGATTTTAACTGACGACGCCGAATTTAACATGTACTTAATTGAAACGGCGCGCGGTTGCGGACGACATTGCCGCTTTTGCATGGCGGGCTATTGTTTCAGAAAGCCGCGCAATCGTTCCCTTGACGTTTTGAAAGCTGAAGTTCGCGCCGCAAAAAAATTTGATAAAAAAATCGGCTTAATGGGCGCGGCGATTTCCGATTATCCGCAGATTGATGAGCTGTGCGATTTTATTTTGGGCGAAAAGTTGCCGATGTCCGTTGCGAGTTTCCGCGCAGATTCGGTGACGGAAAATCTTGTAAAATCGTTGGCGGCGAGTGGCTTAAAGACGCTGACAATCGCGCCGGAAGTCGGCTCGGAAAAAATGCGGCGCGTGATTAACAAAGGAATCACGGAGGAAAATATTTTCAACGCGGTGGAGATGGGCTCGCGTGCGGGAATAAAAAATTTTCGGCTGTATTTTATGGTCGGCTTGCCATTCGAGGATTTTTCTGACGTGGAAGAAATTGCGCGGCTGTCGACGAGGATAAAAAAATATTGCGGCGGGCGATTGACTTTGAGCGTGAATCCCTTTGTGCCCAAGCCGTTCACGCCGTTTCAGTGGTCGCCGTTCGCGGGCAAAAAATATCTCGACGCGGCTTTTAAAATTTTGCGCAAGAGTTTAAAATCAGTTGGCGGCGTGGAAATAATATCGGAATCGATAAGGTCGGCTCAAATTCAAGCGATATTGGCGCGGGGCGACATTGAACTTTCGGAAATAATTTTGCAATCGGAAAGCGAACGGGACTTTAGAAATAATTTCAGCTTGGACAAGGAAAAATATCTGCGCGGGCGCGACTTTGCCGAGGAATTGCCGTGGGATTTTTTGAATCAGGGCTTCGACAAAAAGTATTTGCTTGCGGAATTTAATCGTGCGAAGGATTTAAAATCGACGCCGCCCTGTTTTGACGGTTGCAGACGTTGCGGAGTTTGTGGGGAGTGAAACAAAAATGCGTGTGGTGATTGTGGGCGCGGGCAAGCTGGGGTACACGATAGCGGAACTTTTGAGCAGCGAACAAATGGAAGTTGTGGTTATCGACCGAGACGAGAACCAATTAACGGCGGTAAAAAATAATTTGGACGTGCTGACGATAGTGGCGAACGGCGCAAGCCCCATAACGATGGACGACCCCGACGTAAACGGCGCGGATATTTTTATTGCGGTCACGGCGATTGACGAAGTAAACATGGTGGCATGCATTTTGGCGAAGAAGCACGGAATAAAGCACACAATCGCCAGAATTCGCGACATGCAATTTCTAAGCGAGGCAAAAGATTATTTAAAAAAGAATTTCGATATAGATTTGATGCTGAATCCGGAAATGATAGCGGCGCACGAAATTTATCGAATTCTCATGACGCCCGCCGCGCTTGACGTGGACGAATTCGCGGGCGGAAAAATTCGTTTGTTCGAGGTAAAAATTCGCAAGGACAGCAAATATATCGACATACCGTTTAAGAAATTGCAACTGCCGCAAGGAGTTTTGGCGGGCTTGATTTTTCGCGACCATGAAATGATAATTCCGCACGGCGATGATTATCTGCAAGTGGACGACAACGCCTATTTTATCGGCTTCCCTACCGAGATTCAAAAATTCAGCGCGAACTTTGTGCAGAGAAATTCCCGCAAACTTGAACGGGTGATGATAATCGGCGCGGGGCGAATTGCGCGAACTTTATCCGTGATGTTGATAAATGCGGGCGTAAATGTTAAAGTAATCGAGAAAGACCGCGAGCGGTGCGAAGACATAGCGCAACTTCTCAGCGGCGACAGCATAGCGATTTACGGCGACGGCACGAACGTCGATTTGTTGGCGCAGGAAGGAGTTGCGTCGGCAGATGTGATTGTTTGCTTGACGGAAGATGACAAATTGAATTTGATGATGGCGTTGCTGGCGAAGCACATGGGCGCGAAAAAAACCGTCGTGCGCGTCTATCGGACGGAATACGCTGAATTAATCGAACAAGTCGGCGTGGACGTAGTAATTTCGGCGCGACTTTTATCGGCGAGCGAAGTTTTAGCGTTTGCTCGGCGCGGCGGCGTGGTGAGCGTGTCGATATTGGAAGGAGCGCGGGCGGAGGCAGTTGAAGTTATCGTTCAGAGCGGCGCGAAGGTCGCAGGGAAAAAATTAATGGACGTGCGGCTCCCGAAATCGTGCTTGGTGTGCGCGTATGTTCGCAAAAACAAAGCGGCTATTCCCAACGGTCACACGATACTTGAGCCGGGCGACAGGACAATTTTATTTTGTCTGCGCGGCGCGGCGCAAGAGGTCATGACGTGGTTTAATTAAGGAGGCGATTGAATGGGCATGTTCAACTTTGCGAGGAAGGACACGGAGTTTTTCGATTTATTTTTGGAGAACGCGAAATTTTTTCATTTGGGCGCGGTGTTGTTGGACGACGTGATAAAAGACCCGAACCAAGCTTTGGAACGGATAGAAGATATTTTGGGGCTTGAATCGGCAGCTGATGAGATTAACGAGAAAATAATCAACAAGCTGAACTTGAGCTTCATCACGCCGATAGACCGCGAAGATATTTTTGCCATTGCCAACGAGCTGGACAAGGGCGTCGACATGTTGCAAGGCGCGTTGCAAAGAATCATCATGTATCACGCGGGGCACTCGACGAAACGCTCCCACGCCTTGACGAAACTTTTACTTGACAGCACGAACGAATTGGTTAAGGCGTTCAAGCTCCTAAACGACGTTAAAAAGAATCAGCGCGAGATTTTGGACGCGGTTCATAAAATTTCGGACAACGAAAGCCGCGGCGATTTGATTTATAGAGCGGACATTGGAATTTTATTTGACGAGGCGGCGGAAGCAGCTAAGGAACACGGCGCGAGCCGCGCAGTTATCCATTTGATTAAGTGGAAAGATATTTTGGAGGACGTGGAGGAGGCACTCGACCATACAAAGCGCGTCGGCGATATGATTCGCGGCGTCGTCATGAAATATTCTTAACGCAAAAAAATGCCCCTCGGCTTACCGAAGGACATTTTTTATTTGTTGAAGTCTTGAATGACTTACAAAATTCTGCGTGCGCCAATGTAGTGCGAGCTCCAATAAGCACTGCCGAGCGAATCGATAGTAACACCGCGACTTGAGCTGGCATGAATGAAGTTGTTATCGCCGAGATAAATTCCCACGTGCGACGCGCCATAAGTGTAGGTGCTGAAGAAAACCAAATCGCCCGAAACGAGGTCAGTAGTAGAAATGGGCGTGCCGAAGTCATATTGAACGTCAGCGGTGCGCGGAATGGCAATGCCCGCCTTAGCGAAGACGTATTGCACGTAGCCCGAACAATCGAAGCCGTAGGGACTGGTGCCGCCGAACACGTAAGGGACGCCGATATAATTCAGCGACGCGGAAACGATACTGTTGGCAAGGAAACTCATGTTGTTAGTTATGTCAGGCATGTCCTTGCCCAGAAGTGCAGAATAGGTCGCCGGACCTATCAAGCCGTCAACTTTGATACCTTGAGCTTTTTGGAAATCCTTGATAGCCTCGACTGTCGCCGCGCCGAAAGTGCCGTCCGCCATGACGTCGTAGCCGAGCAAAACGAGTTGCCCCTGAATTTCGGCGATTTCCTCGCCTTGGTCACCGACTCTGAATTGCCCTGCTGCGTAACTCGTGGCACTAATCGATAAAAGAAAAACCACCACCATCAACGCTCGCAAAAAACTCCTCAAAACTAACCACTTCCTTTCTTAAAAAATCTAATCGAATTATAATCTTTCGACGTGATTTATAAATGAATTAAAGAAAAATTTTTCCTGAAAGCCAAAACGCCGCCAACTCTCTGAGCAGCGACGTTTTTTGTTGACGGGCAGTCAATAAGCCGGATTCTGTTAGTGGCAATCATTTATCTTGCTTGAACGTTGCCGCCCAAGTCGTAGCACCTTACCCGAAAGGTCAGCGAGCAACCTCAACCCTTTCCTATTTAGGTTTGCTCCGCGTGAGGTTTATCAGGCTTGCTTGTTACCAAACAACCGGTAGGCTCTTACCCTGCCTTTTCATCCTTACCGCTTATGGCGGCGGTTTTCTTTTCTGTGACACTATCTTTGAGATTTCTCTCACCGGACGTTATCCGGCACGCTGCTCTGTGGAGTCCGGACTTTCCTCGTCGTTTTTCAACGCCGCGATTGCCTCTCCTACCTATCAACGGCTGAAATTTTAGCACTATAATTTTCTTGTGTCAAATGTCATTCAGAATTTATTCATCTTAATTTTTGTTGCGTAGCTATATTTAAGGAAAAAAATTTGCCAGCAAAATAAAAGTCGCCGCGCAGGATTTTGTCCGTGCGTTGCGACAATTTTTTTTATGTTTATCTGCGTGAACGCATCCACGGCGGAATATCAATTTCGACGTTGGGCGGCGGAGTGTTCGTGTTGCCGAAGCCGCCATCAAAATTGCCAAGAGACGAACGCGACGGTTGCGAAGGTTGCGTTGCCGTTCTGCGCGGCTGAATGACAGGTTCGCGAATTTCTTCTTCCGCCTCCTCCTCGTCAAAGCGCGTGGCAATAACCGTGACAGAAACTCTATCGCCCAAAGTTTCGTCGACGCTGACGCCCCAGATAATTTCCGCGTCGGGGTGCGCCGCCTCT
>JAFXNB010000120.1 GCA_017529935.1 Selenomonadaceae bacterium | reverse complement strand
CCGAAAATTTTTATTGGGACGAAAATCTCCACGTGCATTTTATTTTCCAGCACTATGAAGTTGCGCCCTACGCGGCGGGAATCATCGACGTTGACATTGACGCTTGAAATCAAAAGGAGCCGTTCGCTTTGAACAGCTCCATTTTTATTGCGAATTTCTAAATTTTAATCAGCCTTGACCATGGCAGCCGCGATAGCCGCACCGAGACCGGAGCCGCCGTTGTCGAGGATTGTATCAACCTGCGCGGCATCGTCGCCGAGGAGTTCAGCCATCGCCTTTACGATATTTTCTTTGGCGAGCGGCATCTTCTCATAAACGGAGCCGTCAACTGCCACGTGCTGACGGACAATTTTGCCGTGCCCTGCGCGTTGCCAAACGATAGCCACGAACGACGCCGCTGCCAATCGCGCGGAACGAACAACTATCGCCGAGGCAAGTTTTATCACTTTCTTAACGTCGTCAAGCTCCAGCTCGCGCCCAACTTTAGCCATGAGAATATCGGTTGCCCGTTGCAAATTTTCCGTGTCGTCAAGAATCATCATCGACATATCGACAGAAGTCAAAGCGTATCGTTTGCCCTTCTCGCCCAAAAGTTCGGCAATCGCCATGCCCAAAAGTTCGCCCATGTAGCGACCGGAGACCATCTTTTCAAAACGCTGTTCGCCGGGCTTTTCGGAGCCTTCGTCGTATTCGCGGTCGAAACGATTCGGCATCAACTTCATAAAATTGCCGCACTCCAGATTTAAAATCATGCCGCCGGAGCCAAAGCAATTCGCGTCGTGAATGCTCGGTTCAAGGTAGCAAGTGTTGTGACCCGTGGCGTAAATGGAGCCGATGAACGTGTCGGGCGTCTTGTAAGCCGCGCTCAAAAGGACTGCAACTGTATCGTTGAGGACGGCGACGGGCACGACATTTTCCGCGCCGCGACGTTTGAGAGCTTCAACCAGCAAATCGTTGGCGACTTTGCCCTCGACGCCCTGCGTTGCAAACTCTTTTGTCCAGATGATGAGCCGCGCGTTGTAAATGTTGTCCTGCGTGGACGGGAAAGAGAACGTGTGCCCCAGATAATATTTCGTGTCGTGGTCGCCGTCAATCGCCTCGTCAATCAGCTCGGCGATAAAGCCAAACATCTGCTCGGCGGTCGCGTCTTTGCAAATGTAATCGTATTCGCCGGGGACAATCAGCGGGCGTCCGACGCGCTTAAGAATTTCGTACTTGCCGCCGCCGTCCAGACGAATTTTGGAGACGCGAACATTGGTGCCGCCGAAGTCCAGCGCAAGATATTCGCCCTTCTCGTTGCCGCTCGGAAGTCCGACGTAAGATTTCAACATGCGCATTGACGACAAGCTCACGTCGCGGAGTCCCAACTGCAAGTCCTGCCTGAAACTCGCCGCGATTCCTTGAAGCCGCTCCGTGTCGATTGTGAACTCCGCCATTATCTCCTTGAATTGTTCTTCGTTAAACGCCATATGAATTTCCCCCTTAGCACATAAAAATTTCCCACGCGCCAATTATACCATGCGCAGAAAAAATTTAAACATTGTCAGAAAAATTTTTCGATGGCGAACGCCACGCCGTCATTATCGTTATCGAGTGTCACGAAGTCAGCAAGATTTTTTATCGCGTCGGAGGCATTGCCCATAGCCACGCCCAAACCCGCCGTCTGTAAAATTTCGCGGTCGTTGTCAGCGTCGCCAATCGCAACCGTTTCGCTCAAGTCAAGTTTCAGAAAAGCGCACAGCTCACGCAAGCCCGAACCCTTCGTGACATTTGCGGGCGACATCTCCAAGTTAAAAGCTTCGGCGTAGGAAATCGACAAATTCAACGCGTTAATGCGTTCAAAATTTTTATCGCGGGAAATTTTGTCGCGGTGATAGAGATTGACCTTGATGACTTCGCCGGGGTGGGCGCGGACGTATTCTTTCGGGTCGTCGCAACGTGCGCAAATTCTGTCGAACATGCTTTGATAGACGCCCATGCCGAACACCGCCATGTTTTGAATATCAGCTTCGCGGGCAACGGATTTTTTTATCGTGTGCAAGTGAATCATCGCCCGCGTCTCCAGCCCGAAGTCAATCAGCTTGAAAATCGTCGGCTCGTCCACGGCGTGAATTTTTATCGGCGCGTCGCGGAGCAAATCGTAAATCATGCCGCCGCTGATTAAAATTCCGTAGTTCATCGATTTAAATTCGCCGCGATAGTCGGCAAGCTCGGCAAGATCGCGTCCGGTGCTCACGACGACATAAACGCCGCGCTTCATAAGTTCATTCAGGGCAACTTTCGTTCGCGGCGAAATTTTTTTATCCGAATTCAAAACTGTGCCGTCCATGTCCACTGCCAAAAGTTTATATTTCATATTAAAACCTCCCGCGCAGATTTTAGCACAAGCTTGACGATTATGCTAAAATTTTTTGAGGAGGGTTGCACATGACGGAAATTCTTTTGCTCGGATTATTTTCCGCCGCGCTTTTGATTTGCATTTTATCGGACGTGTCGATTTTGTTCGCGCTGATTTTCGGGCTGATAATTTTTTCCTTCTACGCCGCAGAGCTGGGACATTCGCCGCGAAAAATTTTCGGCATGTGGAAAGAGGGCGTCCGCCCCGTCAAGCAAGTTTTGGTAACGCTCACGCTGATTGGAATTGTCACGGCGTATTGGCGGGCGGCGGGCGTCATTCCCGCGATAATTTTTTACACGGCGGATTTTTTTTCGCCCGCGATAATTTTGCCGATGACGTTCTGGCTGTGCGGATTAATTTCAACGTTGATAGGGACGGCATTCGGGACGGCGGCGACCATGGGCGTTATCTGCGCGGCGATAGCAGAAAATTTGGGCGTGCCGCTGTGGTTGACGGGCGGCGCGGTTTTATCGGGCTGTTATTTGGGCGACAGGTGCTCGCCGATGTCGACAAGCGCGCTACTCGTGGCGACGCTGACGGGCACGGACATTTTTAAAAATCTCGTCGGCATGGTTCGCACGTCGATAATCCCGCTGATTTTGGCGAGCGCGTTTTATTTTGCGGCGGGAATTTTTTTCGGCGGAGAGGGCGCGGCAACCGTCGACGCCAAAGAAATTTTCGCGCGGACGTTCGAGATAAATTTATTCGTCTTAATCCCCGCAATTTTAATCGTCGTGCTAAGCTTGCTGAGGTTGCCCGTCCAACTGATGATGCTTGCGAGTATCTTGGCGTGCGTGGCGGTCGCGGTCGAAATTCAGGGCGCAGAATTTTTCGCGCTGATAAAAATCGCCGTGCTTGGCTACTATCCGGCGAACGCAGAACTTGCAAAAATTTTGAGCGGCGGCGGAATAATTTCAATGGCAAGCATCGTGGCAATCGTGTGCCTGTCGAGTTGCTACGCGGGAATTTTTCAAGCGACGGGCTTTTTACATCGTCTGCAGAGTTTGATGATTCGTCTGAGCAAAAAATTTTCGCCGTTCGTGAGCATTTTGGTCGCGGCAGTCGTCACGAACATGGCGGCTTGCAATCAAACGCTGGCGATAATGTTGACGCACCAACTTTGCCGAACAGTGGAGCCGCGTCCGGAAATTTTCGCCATTCAACTTGAAAATTCCGCCGTGATAGTCGCGCCGCTGATTCCGTGGGCAATAGCAAACGTCGTGCCACTGACGCTGATTGACGCGCCGCAGAGTTCAATTTTCGCCGCGTGGTATCTTTATTTAATTCCGCTGTGTTGCCTTGCGCCAAGTCAAGTGATAAAATTGCGCCGCTAACGAAAGGAGTTTTGCAAATGATTTCAACTGAGATAAAAAATTTTGGAATATTGGGTTACCCCGTCGGGCATTCGCTGTCGCCGCAAATGTACAAGGCGGCGTTCGAGGCGGCGGGTTTCGTGAATTATAATTACATACCGTTGCAAGTTCACGCGGGCAAACTTTTCATGGCGGTCGAAGCGATTAAGGGCTTGGAATTTCGCGGCGTGAACGTGACGATTCCGCACAAGATGACGATTGCGCGCTACCTTGACGCGATTGACGCGGACGCCTTAGTTATCGGCGCGGTCAACACGGTCGTAAACGATGGCGGCATGTTGACGGGCTACAACACGGACGTTGCGGGCTTTTTGTCGGCGTTGGCGGAGGCGAATTTTTTGCCGGAAGATTGTCACGCGGTGATATTGGGCGCGGGCGGCGCGGCTCGTGCAATTTTGTGGGGCTTGTGCAAGAAGCGGGCGGAGTTCATCACAATCGGCGCACGCAACCTCCAAAAGGCAAACGCGCTCGCCAAAGATTTTATGACGCAAGGACAGGTTGAAGCCTTCGATTGGAATTCGGACGAGTTCAAGGAAATGCTCCAGACGGCGGACATTTTAATCAACACGACGCCGCTGGGCATGTTCCCGCACGTCGACGACATGCCGCCCGTCGATTTGAAACTTTTGCCGGAGGGCGCGCTCGTCTACGACATCATCTACAATCCCGCCGAGACGAAACTGCTCCAGACGGCAAAGGAGCTGGGCTATCCCACGCTGAACGGGCTGTCGATGTTGTTGTTGCAGGGCAAGGAGGCTTATCGGCTGTACACGGGCGAAACTCCCGATATGGAAGTCATGGCGGCGACTTTGAAAAAAAATCTCGCAATGAAATGAACGACTTCGACGAACAACTTAGGAAATTAATTCACAGGGAGCGGCACAACTTTGCGGGGAGTTCGTCGCGGGCGATTGTCGAGTTGGTGAATTTGCTGTTCGACTTCGCGATAAAAATTCGGGCGAGCGATTTGCACATTGAGCCGTATGAAAAATCGTTGCGCGTGCGCTACCGAATCGACGGGCAATTACAGGAACTTCATCAGCCGTTGCCGTTGCATTTGGCAGACGCGCTGACTTCGCGGATAAAAATTTTGGCGCACATGGACACGACCGCCGCCTTTTTGCCGCTCGACGGCGCAATACAATTCGGCAACGTGGAAATGCGCGTGGCTTCTATGCCGTCCTTCGGCGCGGAAAGTTTGACGATAAGACTGCTAGACACGACGCTTGAACTGCACAACTTAAAAGATTTGGGCTTCACGGCGGCGAACGAGAAAATTTTTCGGCAGATGATAAACTCGGCGACGGGCATGATAATTTTAACGGGACCGATGAATTCGGGCAAATCGACGACGCTTTACGCGGCACTTCGCGAACTGAATCAGCCGACGCGCTCGATAATGACGCTTGAAGACCCGATAGAGCAGCACGTTGAAGGAATCAGCCAAGTGCAAGTCAACGAGAAAACAGATTTGACGTTCGCGGCGGGCTTGCGGGCGATGTTGCGCATGGATTGCAACGTTTTAATGGTCGGGGAGGCTCGCGACGCGGAGACTTCCAAAATTGCGATACGCGCCGCGCTGACGGGTCATTTAATTTTCACGACGCTCCACGCCAATGACTCGTGCAGTGCGGTTTTTCGTATGCTGGAGATGGGCGTCGAACCGTATCTTTTGGCGGCAACTTTAAACGGCGTGGTGGCTCAACGGTTGGTCAGGCGAATTTGTCCGCGTTGTCAATCGAAAGGCTGCGAACATTGCCGGGGCACGGGCTACAGCGGACGAATCGCCCTGCATGAAATTTTGCGCGTCGATAAAAATCTGCGCAACATGATTTTAAACAGCCGCGACCTTGACGCGATTAAAACTTCCGCGCTTGACGCTGGCTTGAAAACTTTAGTCGACGATGCCTTGGAAAAAGTTCGCGCCGGTCTGACAACACTGGAGGAAGTGCGCCGCGTCTTGGGAGAGGATTTTGATGATTCGCGAAATGAAGCCGAACGAATACGGCGAACTTGAAAAATTTTTGTACGAGGCGATTTACTTGCCCAAAGGTGCACTGACGCCGCCGCGAAAAATTTTGGAGCGTCCCGAACTTCAAGTTTACGTGGAAAATTTCGGGGCGCGGGCAGCTGATATTTGCTTTGTCGCTGAAGTCAACGGGGAAATTGTCGGGGCGTGTTGGTCGCGAATCATGAACGACTATGGGCACCCGGACGACGAGACTCCGTCGCTTGCGCTGTCCGTTCTGAAAAATTTTCGGCGCAAGGGAATCGCAACAGCTCTGCTCAAAAAAATTTTCGTGAACCTCGCCGAAAAAAATTTCAAGCAAGTTTCGTTAGCCGTGCAAAAAGAAAATTCGGCGGCGGTCAAGCTCTACAGAAAATTAAATTTTAAAATCGTCGACGAGCGCGGCGAAGAATTTTTAATGGTTAAAAGATTGGGGGACGATTGATGCCTGACGATAAAAAAGTTGCGTTTATAACGTGCGTCAACAGCGATTGGTGGTACAGCGAATGCCGCCTTTATCTCGAACATTTGAACATTCCCGACGGCATGACGGCGGAAATTATCGACGTGCAAAACGCCGCCTCGATGACTGCGGGCTACAACCGCGCCATGAAAAGTTCCGACGCCAAGTACAAAATTTATCTGCACCAAGATACTTTCGTCGTGAACAAAAATTTAATCGCCGACCTGCTGAAAATTTTTGCAGATAAAACAATCGGCGTCGTGGGAGTTATCGGCTGTATGAATTTGCCGGAGACGGGTGTTTGGTGGGACGGCATGAGAACTTACGGGCGAGTTTTGCACGCCTGCGAGCCGGAAAGTGTTGTTGATTCGCACTGCGACGAACCCGACGGCGATTATCAGGAAGTTGAATCGGTTGACGGGCTTTTTTTGGCGACGCAGTATGATTTGCCGTGGCGCGAGGATTTATTCGACGGCTGGCATTTGTACGATACGTCGCTTTGCAAGGAAATGAGCCGCGCAGGTTATCGGGTCGTCGTGCCGAATCAGTCGCAAGATTTTTGGTGCATACACTGCCCGAAAGAAAAGCCGCTTGACCCGAAATATCGCCGCTACCAAAAAATTTTCCTGCGCGAATACGGCGCGGAACTCAATCCGGAGGTATGACGTGGAAGACATTAAACCGAGCTTGATGGAATTGATTAACGGCGACGATTTTTTCCACAGGATTTTGGTCGTCGAGAGCGTTGACTATATTGCGCCGCTACACGCCCGCTTTCCCATGGCGAAAATTTTTTTTGTCACGACAAAGGAGGAGGACGCGCAAAAATTTCCCTACGTCGAAAGTTTTCTGCTGGATTATCGCGAAGAGCAGCTACCCTTCCCAAAAGAATTTTTTGACGCGATTATCGGCGATTTGACGTTGGAAGTTGTCATCACTCCGCAAGACATCGCGGCGGGCTTTTCGACTTACCTCAAGCAGACGGGTTGTTGGCTGACGAGTTTTAGGAACATTCGCCACTGGAAAGTTTTAGAAAAATTAATGCGCGGCGTGTTCGGCGGAATAGTTTCAAGGCTCTACACGAACACAGAATTTATACGGTTGCTGATTGCGTCGTTTTACAAAGATTTCCGCATGTTACCGCTAAAAAAAAAATGCGCCGCCCGAACTTTTGGAGCGGCTGATAACTTGCGGCTTCGACAATCTTAACGACGACCTGCAAGTAGAATTTTGGCTAGTCAAGGCGTCGCGGTCAATGCCGGAGCTATCTTTGCTGAAGACGATGTTCACGCCGGAAATCCGCGCAGAACTTTCGCGAATCCTGCACCGAATCGAATACGACATTGCGACGGAAGACAGCGTTAAAAAGTTTTGGCGGCTCGTCGACGCGCAAGGAATTTTCACTGACTACGCGGCGGAGTTTATTCGTTCGGTCGTGATTCACCGCGAAAATTTTTATCGCAACGTGAAGAAATTTTCCGCCCGCGCCGAGTTCGACGAAATTATTGACAAAGCCGAATCGCTTTACGACTTCGACACGGGCAACCGCCTACTTTAAAGCAGAATTCCAACGATACTGCTGAACAGTCCGAATATTAATCTTTGGAGCGGCACGAAGACATAACTTAGCACCGGCGTCATTAAAATTATAAGCAGGAAGATGAAACTGTACCGTTCGAGTTGCTCATAAGCCCGCGCCATTTCGTAGGGCAACAAATTCCGCAAGATGTGCGAACCGTCGAGCGGTGGGATTGGCAGCATGTTGAAAATCGCAAAGTTTATGTTGTAGATGATTATCAAGTTGAAGACGAGCAAAAATCCTTCCGAGAGCGGTAACTCGAACTTCGCCAGCAAAACTAAAAATATCAGCGCGACAAACGCCGTGATTAAATTCGACGCGGGACCTGCCAGCGAAACTAAAATATCGTCGCGGCGCGGATTGGAAAAGTTCATCGGGTTTATTTGAACGGGTTTAGCCCAGCCGAAGTGCACGATAAAAAGCATAGCCAGCCCAATCGGGTCGACGTGCGCGGCGGGATTTAAAGTCAAACGTCCTTGCAGTCGCGGCGTATAATCGCCCAGCGCGTAGGCAACTCTGGCGTGGGAGTATTCGTGAATCACCATTGCAATGACGATGCCCGGCAAGCCCGCAATCAGACCCGTCAAGAAACCGCCGAAATCATCAAACATTAAAGCACCTCCAAAAAGCAATCAGGAACCGAGATCAACTTCCTTATCCCGGTTCCTTAAAATTATCGCGTCAAAAATTTTTTAAAGATTAGCCGCCTTGCGCAAAACGTCAGCTTTGTCCGTGCGTTCCCAAGAAAAGTCAACGTCCGTCCTGCCGAAGTGCCCGTAAGCTGAAGTCTGCTTGTAAATCGGGCGGCGCAGGTCGAGCATTTTAATTATTCCGGCGGGGCGCAGGTCGAAGTTCTCTTTAACGAGCTTTTCGATAAGTTCCTCGTCAACCTTAGCCGTGCCGAAACTTTCAACGCGCACGCTGACAGGATAGGCGACGCCGATAGCGTAGGCAAGTTGAATCATCGCGTCAAAAATTTTTTAAAGATTAGCCGCCTTGCGCAAAACGTCAGCTTTGTCCGTGCGTTCCCAAGAAAAGTCAACGTCCGTCCTGCCGAAGTGCCCGTAAGCTGAAGTCT
>JAFXNB010000119.1 GCA_017529935.1 Selenomonadaceae bacterium | reverse complement strand
TCAAGAATCGTTTCAGCGGCGTGGAGTCGGAGGCTTATGAATTGGTCAAGGCTAATTTTGCGCGGCGCAAACCCGTCGAACCTGCCGCCAAACCTGCGACGGAATCAAAGCCCAAACCGCAACAAAAACAGGCTAAGCCCGAACAAAAACCCCAGCCGCAACAAAAACAGGCTAAGCCCGAACAGAAACCTCAACCGCAACAAAAACAGGCTAAGCCCGAACAGAAACCTCAACCGCAACAACAACCGCAACAAAAACGCGGCAAGCAGGAACGGCAGGATAAACAGGAAATTCGGCAGGAGCGGCAGGATAAGCAGGACAATCGCGGGGAACGCGGCGACCGTCAATCTAAAAATCGTCAGCGCGAAGACGGCAATAAAAATAATCGCCAGCGCAACCGCAACCGTCAAGGTCCCGCCAACGCTAAGGAAGCCGCCAAAACTCAAGCCGCGCAGGCAAACGATAAACAGCGTGCTCCAAAATCTGCGCGGAAGAAAAATCGCCCGGCACCGCAACCCGTCCGCAAAGTCGAAATCGCTCGCCCGACGCATATCAAAGTTGGCGAGACTATCGCGGTTAAGGATTTGGCAAGCAAGATGAGTTGTACCGCCGTCGAAGTCATTAAGAAACTTTTGATGATGGGCTCCGTCGCCACGATTAACCAAGTCATTGACTTTGATACCGCCGCGCTCGTCGCCGCAGAATTCGGAGTCACTGCCGAGGAGCTACCGCCCGAAGTTGACCCGACGCTTATTCCCGAAATTGAAGACGATCCCGCCACGTTGAAAATCCGCCCGCCCGTCGTAACCGTTATGGGGCACGTCGACCACGGCAAAACTTCGCTACTCGACGTTATCAGAAAATCTTCCGTCACGGCAACGGAGGCCGGCGGCATAACTCAGCATATCGGCGCGTATCAAGTCATTTGCAACGACAGAAAAATTGTCTTCCTTGATACGCCCGGTCACGAGGCTTTCACTGCCATGCGTGCACGCGGCGCACAAGTCACCGACATTGCGATTTTGGTCGTCGCCGCTGATGATGGCGTCATGCCGCAGACGGTTGAGGCGATTAACCACGCCAAAGCCGCTAACGTCCCGATTATCGTCGCCATTAACAAAATCGACAAGCCCGGCGCAAATCCCATGCGCGTCAAGCAGGAGCTTATGAAGCATGACCTTGTTAGCCGCGATTTTGGCGGCAATACGACCATGGTTGAAGTTTCCGCCAAGAAAAATATCGGCATTAACGATTTGCTGGAGGAAATTTTGTTTGAAGCCGACGTTCAAGAATTCAAAGCCAATCCCAACCGCGAAGCGCGCGGCGTCATCATCGAGGCACAACGCGACAAAGGACGCGGCTCCGTCGCTACGGTTTTAGTTCAGAGCGGCACGCTTAGAATCGGCGACCACATCGTTGCGGGCACGACTTACGGCAGAGTTCGCGCCATGATGAACGAACGCGGCGACAATCTCAAAAAAGCCGGTCCCAGCGTCCCCGTCGAAGTTTTGGGCTTGAATGACGTGCCCGCCGCCGGCGATATTCTTGCCGTGCTTGACGAAAAAATGGTTAAATCTATCGCCGAACACAGAATCGAACGCCAGCGCAACGAGTTGATTAAGTCCAAGAAAGTTTCGCTCGACGACCTGTTCAATCAGATTCAAGCTGGCTCGCTGAAGGATTTAAATATCGTCGTCAAAGCTGACGTTCAAGGCTCGGTGGAGGCTCTGTCAAGTTCGCTCCTGTCCTTAAACAAAAACGACGAAGTCCGCGTTAACATCGTTCATTCGGGCGTTGGCGCGGTCACGGAAAATGACGTAATGCTCGCCTCCTCCTCCCACGCGCTGATTATCGCCTTCAACGTGCGCCCCGACAACAACGCCCGCAAGGCCGCCACTACAGAAAACGTCGACATCAGAACTTACCGCGTTATCTACGACGCAATTCACGACGTGCAGGACGCCATGAGCGGTTTGCTGGCGCCGAAGTTTAAGGAAGTCATTCAAGGGCGCGTCGAAATTCGCAAGGTTATGAAGTTCAGCAAAGCGTTGGTTGCCGGCTCGTATGTGTTGGACGGCAAAATTTTCAACAACAGCAAGATTCGTATCCTGCGCGACAACATTGAAATGTTCGACGGAGAAATTGATTCTCTGCGCCGCTTTAAAGACGAAGTCAAGGAAGTTGCGTCGGGCTACGAATGCGGCATTTCGATTGTTGACTATCGCGACTTCAAAGAGGGCGACATTATCGAGGCTTACAAAATGGAAGAGATTGAAACTTCGATTGAAGAGGTCAATCGCAGCTAAGGAGATGAAAAATTTTGATTACGTTTATAATTGGTCTGGTGATTCTGTTCGTGGGCGCGGCGATTTACGGTTCTATCTGCGAACGAATGATGAAACCGAACGCTTCATTCAAAACGCCCGCGATTAAACTTAAAGACGGCGTCGACTACGTGCCGATGAACAAATGGAAAAATTGTTTGATTGAGCTGTTGAACATTGCGGGAACGGGTCCCGTGCTCGGTCCGATTCAAGGCATTTTGTTTGGTCCGATTGCCTTTATCACAATTCCAATCGGCTGCGTTATCGGCGGCGCGTTCCATGATTATATGAGCGGCATGATTTCCCTGCGCAACAACGGAGAACAAATGCCCTCACTTATGCGGCGTTTCCTAGGCGGCGGCGTTTACAAAGTTTATAACGTCTTTGTCTGCTTGCTTATGCTTTTGGTCGGCACGGTCTTCATCTACACGCCAGGAGATTTGTTCGTCGCGCACATTCTTAAAGGCGACGCCTCCACATTGAGCGCGGAAGTCATGATGGTTTACGGCGTCATCTTCGTGTATTATCTCGCCGCGACTCTTTTGCCGATTGATAAAATTATCGGGCGCGTCTATCCGATTTTCGGCGCGATTCTTCTTTTGAGTGCCATTGGAATTTTCTTCGGGCTGTTCATTAATAGTTACCCGCTGACCGAAGTTTGGGAGGCGGGCGTCGCCAATGTCCACCCGTTCGGCGAAAACTTTATCCCGATATTCTTTATAACTGTTGCTTGCGGCATAACGTCGGGCTTCCACTCCACGCAGGCGACGATTATTGCCCGCTCCGTCACGAACGAACAGCATGGGCGGTTGATTTACTACAATACGATGATTGCGGAAGGTTTTATCGCCATGAGCTGGGCGGGCGCGGCTATGGGTGCGGTCGCCAGTGGCATTGCTACGAATGAAAATCTTTTCAAGCAAGCGGCGGTTGTCGTCGGCATTATCGCAAATGACATGCTCGGCGGTATTGGCGGAATGGTTGCGGTGCTCGGCGTTATTGTACTGGCTATCACGTCGGGCGACACGGCTCTGCGCTCGTTGCGTTTGATGATTGCCGACGCGCTCCACATTGACAACAAAAAAAGGTCTAACGTGTTTATTCTCGCGCTGATAATTTTTGCGGTCGTCGCCAGCGTCCTCTACTTCGCCAAGACTGACGCAAAAGGCTTCGCGCTCCTGTGGCGGTATTTCTCTTGGGCGAACGAGACGATTGCCGTCTTTGCCTTCGCCATGATTGCCGTCTACATGATGAATAACAACATGCCCTATCTTATGGCGATTATCCCCGGAACTTTTTACATGTACATAGTTTCAACGTACATTCTTCACGCGCCGATTGGCTTCGGCTTGAATTACACGCTCAGCTACATTTTGGCGGCGGTTGCGGCTGCGGCTTATGCGGCGGCACTTATCCGTTTCGGAAAAAGTTTAAGTTCGTCACGAAACTTGCGCTAAAAATTTTTGCAAAGAAAAATCCCCGCCGATTATGACGGGGAAATTTTTTTTGATTAATGTCTGCCGGGAAAATAAATTACTTCAACGTTTGGCGGCGGGAAATTTTTGCCGAGCATTTCTTGAAAAACTTTTTCGTAATGGTCTGTCCAAATTTTTTTCGGCGTGGGAATGTACGTTTCGTCGTCCGTGATGTTCAGCAAAACTAAAACTGTACGAAAAATTTTCGGGAAAGTCATTAGATTCATAAAGTACAAAAACGTTAAGCGATTGCCGAGCTGATAAAATTTTTCTGTCCAGCTTTCAAAGTCGGCTACGGTCGAATCGGAAAATTCCGCGAAGGTCGCGCGCATGGAGTTTAAAATTTTTTCGATGCTTTCAATGTTTGTCGCGCTGATTTTG
Source organism: Selenomonadaceae bacterium (assembly GCA_017529935.1). GTDB lineage: Bacteria > Bacillota > Negativicutes > Selenomonadales > Selenomonadaceae > Quinella. The sequence goes on along the minus strand of JAFXNB010000119.1, from coordinate 2,423 downwards.
CTGTTCATTTCTTTGACGTTTGCTTTTGCCTCGAACAAAAATAAAATTCCGTCGGACGTGGCGATTGAGTCCCAATGCGGCTGATTCGTCGGCCAAAAAGAAAATTTCGTTTTAAATTCTTCGCGAGACAAGCCCAATGCTTCGGAAAAAATTTTCGATTCCTTCAGCTGATATTCTTTGTACGATTCGGCTTGCAACGGCGAATGCCAACGAAAAATTTTTCCGCCGAGCATTTCTTCGAGCTGCGCCCGCAACGAATCATCGTTGACAATTTTTTGCATCCAAAACTTACTGCCCTTAGTCGCTCGTTCGTTTGATGTGTTGCTCATGTCGGTTGCCTCCGTAAATTTTTGTTTGCCATGATAGGTTAAACTTTTTCGGGCGTCAAGAAAAAAATCCCCGCCGATTGTGACGGGGATAATTTTTTTTATCGTGGAAAATTATTTTTCAAGCTTGACGGGCGTCTTGGCGTTGAAGGTGAAGTTGTCGTCGTCGAAGCCGATTTCAACCGTGTCGCCGTCTTTGATTTCGCCCGAAATAATTTTTTTGCTAAGCTCCGTTTCGACTGTGCGAGTCAAAAGCCGTTTAAGCGGACGCGCTCCAAAGTTGGCGTCGAAACCTTTTTCCGAAAGCGCAGTTATCGCCGCCTCCGTCCACGTAAGATTTATATTTGCTTGCTTTTCGAGCCGCTCGTCCAGATTCTTAAGCAGAATTCCCGCGATAGCTTTGACTTGCTCCTTAGCCAGCGACTTGAAAACAATAATGTCGTCAATGCGGTTTAAAAATTCGGGGCGGAAATGATCTTTGAGCAGATTTTTGATAATGTTCTCCGCCTCGGCGAAAGCTTTGTTCGTGATGAAGCCGATTTTCGCGCGTGTGAGAATTTCCTGCGAACCGAGATTGCTCGTCATGATGACAATCGTGTTTTTGAAGTTGACAACGCGCCCTTTGCCGTCGGTCAATCTGCCGTCGTCGAGAATTTGCAACAGCACGTTGAAAACATCGCGGTGCGCCTTTTCAATCTCGTCAAGCAGAATCACGCTGTAAGGTCTGCGGCGAACGGCTTCCGTCAACTGACCGCCCTCGTCATAGCCGACATAGCCGGGAGGCGCGCCAATTAATCTGGCGACGGTGTGTTTCTCCATGTATTCGCTCATGTCGACGCGGATAATGGAGCGTTCGTCGTCGAAGAGAGCCTCCGCCAAAGCCTTAGCCAATTCCGTTTTGCCGACGCCCGTCGGACCAAGGAAGATAAACGAGCCGATTGGGCGATTGGGGTCTTTGATACCTGCGCGGGCGCGGAGAATTGCCTCGCTGACGGCTTTAACTGCCTCGTCCTGTCCGACAACTCGCTCGTGCAAAGTGTCTTCAAGGTGCAAAAGTTTTTCGCGTTCGCCCGTCAACATTTTCGCTAGCGGAATGCCCGTCCAGCGGCTGACAACTTTGGCAATATCCTCCTCGCCGACTTCCTCCTTTAAAAGGCGGTCGTCGGTGTTCTGCGCGGCGATTTCTTCCTCGGCGGTCTTAAGTTTCCTCATCAATTCGGGGAGCTTGCCGTATTTCAGCTCGGACGCCTTCTGCAGGTTGTAAGCGCGTTGCGCCTCTTCTATTTCCAAATTCACGGCGTCGATTTCTTTTTTCACCGCACGCACGCGCAAGATTGATTGCTTTTCCGCCTCCCACTTGTCGCGCAAAACTTTTTCCTTGTCTTTGAGCTGAGAAATTTCCTCGGCGATTGAGTTTAATTTTTCTTTTGACGCGGCGTCGGATTCTTTTTTGAGTGCCTGCTCTTCAATCTCCAGTTGCATGATTTTGCGGCGCGTTTCGTCTATCGGCGCGGGCAACGATTCAATTTCCGTGCGGAGTTTCGCCGCCGCCTCGTCCATTAAGTCAATCGCCTTGTCCGGCAAAAATCTATCGGAAATGTAGCGGTCTGAAAGCGTCGCCGCGCTGACAAGTGCCGCGTCGCGAATTCTTACGCCGTGATGAACTTCGTAACGCTCCTTTATGCCGCGCAGAATTGTAATCGTATCTTCAACGCTCGGTTCGCCGACCATGACGGGCTGAAAACGCCGTTCAAGCGCGGTATCTTTTTCAATGTACTTGCGGTATTCGTTTAAAGTCGTCGCGCCAATGCAACGCAATTCCCCGCGAGCGAGCATAGGTTTTAAAATATTTCCGGCGTCCATTGCACCTTCAGCCTTGCCCGCGCCAACGACCGTATGTACTTCGTCAATAAACAACAAAATTTGCCCGTCGGATTTTTGAATCTCGTTGAGGACGGATTTTAAACGCTCTTCAAATTCGCCGCGAAATTTCGCACCGGCAATCAGCGAGCCCATATCAAGCGCGTAAAGCGTTTTATTTTTAAGCGATTCAGGAACGTCGCCCGCAACAATTCTTCTGGCAAGCCCTTCGACAAT
>JAFXNB010000013.1 GCA_017529935.1 Selenomonadaceae bacterium | reverse complement strand
TTAACCGAATGCTCCATGAACAGATTCGTTCGCTCGGCGCGGGCACTTACGAAAAATTTCTATGCAGTGAGCTGAATGATAATTGGGACAAACTCGTTGACACAAGCCTTGCCGCCAAAGTTAAGCCCGTCAAGCTGGAGCGCGGCGTTTTGTTCGTCGACGTTGAAAGTTCCGCCTTGAAAGACCAGCTGAAATTTTTGGCGGAGGAAATTATCGACGCGATTAACGAAACCTTCAGCGGGACGGAGCTACGCGTCAAGGCGATACGAATTGCCAAAAGTTTTCAAATCGCCGATAAGCCGCCCGATAAAGAGTTGCCCGCGCAGGTTGCTGTTCAGGTTGCGGAGCCGACTTTGACGGCGGAAGAAATTAAACGTTGCGAGGCGCAAGCGGAAAAAATTTCTGATGCGGAATTGCGGCGGGCTGTCTTGGATACGCTGTTATCGCAAGCCAAAATTCAAAAACGCCGCCGCGCTGACGATTGGCATAAATGCGCGAAGTGCGAAACACTCTGCCCGCCCGAAGAAATTTTTTGCGAAGTGTGCAGGCTAAAAGAGCGGGAAGCCATGGTTAAGGAGCTTTACAAAATTTTTTACGACGAGCCATGGCTGAAGACGCGGGACGCGCAGAAACTTTTGCTGAAAAAAATGCCGCACATGAAATGCCCGCTTGATGTTATTGATTCGGCGCGAACTTCACTGATACAAAATCTGGCGAGCCATATTCGGTTCGGCGACGAAAATTCTTCCGACGTGTTAAAGTTGGTCATGTTGGAAAAAAGATTGACGCCTGATAAAATCACGCCGGCGATAATCAGCCGCGCCCTTGCTGATTTGCATTTCAATTTGGCGGACTTACCTAAACGACGATTTTAATTTCCTCCCACGCGGAGGATTTTTTTTTGCAACGGAAAAAGCCCCCGAACTTATCGGAGGCTTTGGGGATTTCATTTTTGGTCGGAACGACGAGACTTGAACTCACGACCTCTTCCACCCCAAGGAAGCGCTCTACCAAACTGAGCTACGTCCCGAACGCCTACGCAGTTTAGCACAGCTTAAAAAATTTTGCAAGGACTTTTTTACTGCAAAGCTTTGGCGAGCGTGATGACGTTGTTTAACATTCTGTCGACGTAATCAAGCAAATTTTCGGGCTTAGCTTCGCCCGTGACTATCGGGTCGAGTTCAAAAATTTTCGCGCCGGTTTCGCGGGCGATTGTCTCCGCCGCCTTCGGCGAATATTGCGGCTCCGTGAAAATTACTTTGACCGGCAACGAATTTATTTTCTCTATCGTCTCGGCAAGTTCCTGCGGCGTCGGCTCGGTGCCTGGCTCGCGTTCGATTACTGCCACGATATTCAAGCCGACTTCCGCCGCCAAGTACGGGAACGCCTCGTGGAAAGTCACGATGTCTTTGTTGGGTAGCATTGCCAGCGAAAGGTGCAACTCGTCGCGCAGTGTCGTCAGCTCGTCGACATAATCTAGCGTGTGCCGCTTGTAGGCTTCGGCGTGGGCGGGGTCAAGTTCGCACAGCTTCGACGAAATATTTTTTACCTGCTGAATCGCGTAAGTTATGCTCAACCACACGTGCGGATTCGGGACGCCGTCCTCCATTATCGGGACAATTTCCGGCGAATCGCTCGCGTCGATTATTTTTAAATTCGGGCGCGACTCAATCACCTTGTCCAAAAAACTTTCCATGCCCAGCCCGTTCACGACGAAAATATCCGCCGTCTCCAAAGTTTTCATGTCTTCGGGCGTCAGCTGATAATCGTGCAGGCAACCCGTCTGCGGCGGCGTCATGTTCACGACTTCCACGCCCTCCACGCCGCGCGTAACGTTCATCGTTTCAAGGTAAATCGGATAAAACGACGTGACAATTTTTAAGTTGCCGGCGTCTTTTTTTTCTGAACCGCAGCCGCCGAGCGCGAACGTCAAAATTATAAGCGCAAAACTCAAAAATTTTTTCAATTCCTAATTCCTCATTCCTACTTCCTAATTGTTTTATATTCCTCCGCCAACTTTTTGAACAACGGCAACGAACGCTCAATCGTCTCCTGCTTTATGCAGTAAGCCGCGCGGAAATATCCCGGTGCACCGAAATCCGCGCCGGGCACCAACAGCAAATCGTATTTCTTGGCGCGTTCGCAAAAAGCATAATCATCAGCCTCTAAAGCCTTCGGGAAGAGATAAAACGCGCCTTGAGGCTTGACGCACTCGAAACCCGCCGCAATTAAGCCGTCGTATAAAATTTTTCCGTTGACTTCGTAGGGCGTGATGTCAACAGATTTTCCCGCGCACTTCGCAACGACCAACTGCCACAGGCTCGGCGCATTTACATGAGTCAAAACCCTTGCCGCGCCCGCAATCGCGCCAAAAATTTTATCGAAGGCGGAAATTTCATCGGGCACGACGATATAGCCGATACGCTCGCCGGGCAACGAAAAACTTTTGCTGTAAGAGTAGCAGACCAAAGTATTTTTATAAAAATCGGGAACCCAAGCCACTTCGACGCCGTAAGCAAGCTCGCGATAAGGTTCATCGGCGATTATAAAAATTTCGCGCCCAAAATCTTTGAGAATCTCGGCAAGCTTCGCGATTGTTTCCTTTGAATAGACCGCGCCGCTCGGATTGTTCGGAGAATTTATGATAACGGCTTTAGTTTTGTCGCTCAAAAGTTTTTTGAAGTCGTCGAAGTCAATTTGCCAATCTTCGGGACGCGGCTTGACAACTTTTAACGTTGCGCCGACCGATTCGACAAAAACTTTGTATTCCGGGAAATACGGCGCAAAAGTTATGAACTCGTCGCCGGGCTCGGCAAGGGCTTTAAAACAAATCGTGATAGCTGCCGCCGCGCCGCTCGTGATAAAAAGATTTTTCCCCGCGTAATTCGTGTTGAATCGGGCGTTGATACTCTTTGCAAGCGTTTCACGGACGTTGGGATTGCCGGGTGCGACCGTGTAGCCGTGAACCTGCGCCGGCTCGTAAGTTTTAAGAATTTCAATCGCCGCATCGCGTACAAAATCAGGCGTCGGGACGTTCGGATTACCTAAACTGAAGTCAAAAATATTTTCCTCGCCAACTTCAGCCGCCCGCTTGCGACCAAATTCAAATATCGTGCGGATTGTGGATTTTTTCGTGCCAAGCTCGTACATTTTCGCTGATACCATATAAAAATCACTCCTTATCAATTACCGCGCCATTTTAACATAATCAGCGATTTTTGCAATGAAAAACGCCATCGCTTGTGCTAAAATATCGGCAAAGGGGGCTTGAATCATGACGATTGACGGTTTGCTTGACACTTACGAAATTTTTGCAATGTCTGAAGTCGAAAAAGGCGAACGCTTTGAACGGCTCATGAGAAATTTTTTGCTGACTTATCCCGTTTGGCGCGGAATCGTTTCCAATGTTTGGCGTTGGAAAGATTTTCCTTTTAAAAACGAACTCGGCGGCAAAGATTTAGGCATTGATTTAGTCGTTAAAACTGTTGACGGCGATTTTTGGGCGGCGCAATGTAAATTTTATTCCGAATCAACGCCAATCAATAAATCTGCCGTCGATTCTTTTATTTCAAACAGCGCAAGGACTTTTGACGGCGATAAAAAGTTTTCAAGGCGATTTTGGATTTCCACTTCCGATAATTTTACCGCTAACGCCAGCGAAATGCTTAAGAATCAATCGCCCGCCGTCGAAATGATTAATCTTGCAATGTTGCGCCGCGCTCAAGTTAATTGGACGCTCCTCGACAACAATTTTTCTAAGGAAGAGGCTTTGATTGTTCGCAAACTCCGCGATTATCAGCTTAACGCCGTCAAAAATGCTCGTGAACACTTCCGAACAAATGACAGAGGACAATTAATCATGGCTTGCGGCACCGGAAAAACTTTTACCGCCCTTAAAATCGCTGAAAAACTTTTTCCCGACGGAAAAATTTTATTTTTGGTGCCGAGTATCTCTTTGCTTAGTCAAACGCTGGAGGAATGGGCGACTTTCGCCGAAAAACCGATTAACGCCGTGTGCATTTGCTCCGACGAAACCGCAACCAAAAATTTCGACGATGAAATTGTTGATGTTAATCTGCCGCTGCCCGCCATGACCGACGATAAAAAAATCGCCGCCGCGCTCAAAAAATTTAGTTCGTTCGTGATTTTCTCAACGTATCAATCTATCGACGTGGTTAGCAGGCTTGACATTGAATTCGATTTAATTATCTGCGACGAGGCGCACCGAACAGCTACGACATTGCAAAAGGAAACTATTTTCACCAAAGCACACAGCAACAAGAACGTTCGCGGCAAAAAAAGAATTTACATGACTGCAACGCCAAAACTTTATAAAACTGACTTAAAAGATACCGTCACCGACGAAAAAAAGGCTACAGATTGGTCAATGGACAATGAAGCTGTATTCGGCGAAGAATTTTTTAGAATTTCTTTCGCTGAAGCCGCCGCTCGTGGTTATTTGTCCGAATATAAAGTTTTTGTCTTCACCGTCAACGAAACTTTCCTCAATTCGCGCCTTAAAAAGTCTATAAACGACAAAAACGACGCTTTAACCGTGGATGACACGCTGAAAATTATCGGCTGTATAAATGCGCTCTCTAAAAAGACTGACGACGATTCTGCGCGGCTGATTGAAGACGATCCGAATAAATTTATTCACACCGCCGTTGCTTTTTGCAAAACTATCGACGACGCAGAAAAAATCGCCGACGATTTTATAAAAGTTCAAGAAAATTATTTCGCGGACATGTCGCAAGCCGAAAAAAATTCTTTTGTCCGTGTAGAATCTGATTTTGTCTTCGGCTCGCGTAAACGTCGCGGGAAAATCGAATCAATGTCCTCTGCAACCCGCGCCAATAAACTTCACGCGCTGAAAAATACTCCGCTTGACGGAAACGCCTGCAGAATTCTAAATAACGTGCGCTGCTTGGCTGAAGGCGTCGATGTGCCCGCGCTTGACGCGATTATTTTCATGGCAAGCAAAAAATCGCAGGTTGAAATCGTTCAAGCCGTCGGAAGAGTCATGCGCACTGCTCCACATAAAAAATTCGGCTATATTATTATTCCCGTCGTCGTTCCAATGAATAAATCGCCCGAAATCGCCCTTGATAACTCCGAAGATTTTAAGGACGTTTGGAAAATTATAAATGCCCTGCGCTCTCACGATGAAAACATGAATATTGAGATTGAACGCCTCAAAATTTTTCTCGAAAGCAAAAAAACCGTTCGCGGCTCTCGAAAAATCATTATCGGCGCAAATCCTCAACTCGTTTTGGAAGATTTATTGCGCTGGGAAGATTTTAAATACAAAATTTATGCCCGCATGGTTCAGCACGTCGGCAATCAGCTTTATTGGATTCAATGGGCGCACAAAGTCGCGGAAATCGTCGAACGCCACACCCGCCGCATTAACGAAATTATCAGCGTGGAGGGCGAACCGCGCAATGATTTTTATAATTTCCTCCAAGACCTGCAGAAAAATTTAAATCCGAACGTCACGCCCGCCGAAGCCGTCGATATGCTGGCTCAACATCTCGTCACGCGCCCGATTTTTGAGGCTCTCTTTGAAAATTATTCCTTCGTGGAGAAAAATCCCGTCTCTCAAGCCATGCAGAAGATTTTAGACCGCTTGGAAGGCGACGGCTTGACTAAAGACCGCGCGATTTTTGCCCGCCTCTATAATCAAGTCCGCGAAAATTGCCGCAACATGGGCGACGCCGACGACCGCCAGCGTATCATCATCAGACTTTACGACAGCTTCTTTAAAATCGCGCTCAAAAAGACCGTCGAACGGCTCGGCATCGTCTACACGCCCGTTGAAGTCGTCGATTTTATCTTGCGCTCCGTCGATTCCGTCCTTAAAAAGAACTTCGGCAAAAATTTATCCGATGAAGGCGTTAATATTATCGACCCCTTCGCCGGCACAGGCACTTTTATCGTGCGCTTGATTCAATCCGGCTTGATTCAGCCCAAAGATTTGCTTAGAAAATATAAAAACGAGCTTCATGCCAATGAAATTGTTCTGCTCGCCTATTATATCGCCGCTATCAATATCGAAAACGCTTTCCATGCCGCCTTCCCCGCCAAAAATTATCAGCCCTTCGAGGGCATTTGCCTGACAGATACGTTTCAAATGTACGAACAAGACGAGGTTGAGACGTTTTCATTTGCATTGGAGGAAAATTCGGAGCGAGTGAACGACCAAAAGCAAACTAAAATCAAAATAATCGTCGGCAACCCGCCGTATTCCGTCGGGCAACGCTCCGCGAACGATAACGCCCAAAACGTTTTCTATCCTAAGCTTGAAACGCGCATTCAAAACACCTACGCCGCAAAAACCGCCGCCACCAACAAAAATTCTCTCTACGACAGCTATATCAAGGCTTTTCGCTGGGCTTCAGACCGAATTTCGGAAGGAATTATCGGTTTCGTGACAAATGCGGGCTGGATTGACGGCGCGGCGATGGACGGATTGCGTAAATGCTTTGCTGAGGAGTTTGCAGAGATATATTTATTCAATCTGCGCGGCAATGCCCGTACTCAAGGCGAATTGCGGCGTTCAGAAGCGGGAAATGTGTTTGGAAGTGGTTCACGAGCCCCGATTGCGATTACAATTTTGGTTAAAAGGGCGCACGAAGGCTCCGCGAAGATATTTTACCGCGATATTGGCGATTATCTCAGCCGCGAAGACAAATTGCAGGCGATTTCGGGGCTTGAAAGCGTTTTGAGCGATGAATTTGCGGAAATTTTCCCGAATGAGCGTTGCGATTGGATAAATCAGCGCGGAAATCTCTTTGAAACCTTCATTCCTCTGCACGACAGCAAAATTCTCTGTACAGATAATTTTTACTTTACGCGCTCAAGAGGGCTTGAAACCGGTCGTGATGCTTGGGTTTATAACTTTTCACGCTCCGAACTTGAGAAAAATATACGAACGACGATTGATTTCTATAATTCGCACGAGCCGACCGACATTGACCCGACAAAATTCGTTTGGACGAGTTCAGCCGTTCAAAATAAAAATCGCGGGCTTAAAATCGACTTTGACGCAAAAAAAATCGTCGAAAGCATTTATCGCCCGTTCTGCAAGACAAATCTTTATATCGGCGAAGGTTTGATTCATCGACGCGGACAATTTCCGAAATTTTTTCCGACGGGTCGCGAAGAAAATCTTTTAATCTGCGTGATATACGGCGACAGAAATTTTTCCGTGTTGATGACGAATCGAATAACCGACGTGCAATTTCAATTCAACGGGCAATGTTTTCCGCTGTATTGGTACGAGGCGGCGACGCAAGGAAATTTATTCGGGGAAAATCTTCAGCGGCGCGACGGAATCAGCGATTGGATATTGGACGAGGCGCGGAAAAAATACGGCGAGAACGTCAGCAAGGAAGATATTTTCTATTACGTTTACGGATTCTTGCATTTGCCGAGTTATCGTGAGAAATTTGCCGCCGAGCTGAAAAAATCTTTGCCGCGAATCATTTTGACGGACAAATTTTGGGAATTGAGCCGCGCAGGTCGTCAGCTTGCCGATATTCATTTGAATTACGAATCACAGCCCGCGCCCGAAGTGCAATTAGAAATTAGGAATGAGGAATTTGGAATTAAAAAGATGAGGTTGTCCGCCGATAAGACGACTCTTTACTACAACGAGCATATTGAGATAAAAAATATTCCGCCGCGCAGTTTTGAATACGTCGTGAACGGACGCAGCCCGCTTGAGTGGATAATCGACCGCTATCAGATAAAAAAGGACAAACCGAGCGGAATAATCAACGATCCGAACGCTTGGGCGGCTGAACACGGCAATCCGCGCTACATTTTGGATTTAATCTTGAGTTGTATAACCGTGAGCCTGAAAACTTTGGACATCGTGGAAAATTTGCCCGAAATTGACTTCGACGCTTGAAAAAATCTTTTCAGCGGTTTATAATGCACGTGTACGAATTGAGGATTATTTCAACATCGTTATCACAAAGCAAAAACCCCCGAGAAATCTGCTTGCGACAGACTCTCGGGGGTTGCGCTATCTTACAGCGCAGTTAAGGCTCAGTCGTCATCCTCGAAGAGATGTTTGAGCCAGTCGTATATTGAGCGGATTAATTCACTCTCAACGATTTTCTGTACGATCCTTTTGAGGATTTTCCCCATCGTTATCACCCCCTTTTTCCCAAAAAATCGGGGTCGGACAACGACAGGCGAATTTTACAACTACGCGATAGAAATTTCAACCAATAAGCCTGAAAACTTTGGAGATTGTGGAGAATTTGCCCGAAATCGACTTCGACGCTTGAAAAAATTTTTTCGACTGATATACTGCACGTGAACGAGCTTTCTAAAGAGTTTTTTCACCGTTATCACAAAGCAAAAACCCCCGAGAAATTCTGCGGTAACAGATTCTCGGGGGTTTGCGCTATCTTTCAGCGCAGTTTAGTGCTCAGTCGTCATCCTCGAAGAGATGTTTGAACACAACGTGCATGAAGATTTATCAAACAAAAAGCCCCGGCGCAGAGTCGGGGCGATTTTTTTGTGGAGTTTAGCTTAAAAATCTTTGTGCTCTTCGATTTTATCCAAAATTTTTTCTTCGACGTGGACTTCGGGCACCGCCAAGTTATCAGCCTCGAAATTTAAAACGGATTCGGTGGCGGCGTGCGCGGGCTTTTTAACTTTGGCGTCGCGAACAATCTGCGCGGCTTCGGGAACAGTTTTTGCCGTCGCCTCAATCAGTTTCGCGAGCGTTTCAAGGTGAGAATTAAATTGTTCGTTGGTCATTCCGCTATCAAACATCAAATTTCCTCCTTAAATGAAGTTTATAAAGAAAGTAATCGTCAAGCTGTTGATAAAATCGGCGAACATGGAGCCGACAATCGGGACGAGGATATAAGCTTTGACGGAAGGCGCAAATTTGGCGGTGAGAACTTGCATATTAGCCATAGCGTTGGGAGTTGCACCCATTCCGAAGCCGCAAGAACCCGCAGAAAGTATCGCGGCGTCATAATCGCGCCCCAAGACGTTAAAAATAACAAAGTAAGCGAACAGGAACATTAAAGCGGTCTGTCCGATAAGCAAAACGACGAGCGGCAGAGCAAGTTCAGCCAACTGCCAGAGTTTTAAGGTAATCATGGCGATACCGAGGAATAACGATAAGCAAATGCCGCCGATGTCGTTAATTTCGCCGATATGGACGGTAAATGCGCCGGTAAATTCGCTCCAGTTGCGCATAATCGCCGCGACAATCATTGCGCCGATATAAATCGGGAAAGTCATGCCGGTTTTAGATAAAAGCATGGAAACGACGGTTCCCAAGCCCATAGCGATAGCCAACTGATAGGCGGCGGGCGCGTACATGCTCACGGAGCGTTCATGTTTCTTTTCTTCCTCGACTAGCGGCGTATCATCGGCTTTGACGGCGGTTTTCAATAAATCTTTGCCCAAAATAAGCCTACGACCGAGCGGACCGCCCATTAAAGAGCCGGCAACTAATCCGAACGTGGCGGCGGCAGTGCAAAGCGTCGTTGCGCCGACTAAACCTAAGTCTTCAAGCACGGGACCAAAAGCTCCCGCCGTGCCGTGACCGCCGACCATGGAAATTGAGCCGGTGCACAGCCCGATAAACGGACTAATATCTAAAATTCCCGACAAAAAGACGGCTAAACCGTTCTGAGCAAAGATTAACGCGCAAACACAGCCCAGGAAAATTAAAAGAGCCGTTCCGCCGCTTTTTAAAACTTTAATGTTGGCTTGGAAGCCGACGGAAGTAAAAAACGCGACCATGCAGACAGTTTTTAGCGTTTCGTCGAAGGCAAAGCCGACAATCCCCGACGTGTAGCAGATACAGCTGACGATAGCGAAGAGTAAACCGCCCACGACCGGCGACGGAATACAAAAAGTCTCCAAAAATTGAATGCGCTTCTTTAAAAGAGTGCCGACGTAGAGCATGACAACTGCCACGGCGAGCGTTTGATACATATTAAATTCAATCGTGTACATAAAATCGCCCTCCAAAGCTCAATCTTGGCTTGCTTTAACCGATTCGCCCGATTTGCCGCTGTAAATGTTCACCTTCACGCCCTGCGCGTCATAAAATTTAGCCGCGCCAGCATGGAAAGTTGCGGGAATATCTTCGACGGCATATTGAACGTTTAAATCGGTGTTCGAGGAGTTGTGCGGGAGATTTTTGGCATTTTTAAGAACGAACTCTGTCAGGAAGGAAACTTCATCATCTTTTAAATCGGTATTCGCGACCAGTACCGCCTTCACGCCGATAGTTTGAACGTCCTCCGTTTGCCCCGCGTAGGTGTTGGCGGGGATAATGCAGCGCGTGTAGCCCTTATAAAGTTTCATCATGTTGTTTTGGACATCGGGCGCAATGGAGAGGAGTTTAATTTCTTTTTTGGTAGCCAAATCGGCGACGGAGGAAGTTGGAGCACCTGCAGTGATAAAAAATGCGTCAATCTGCCCTTTCTCAAGCGCGGCGGCCGCCTCCGTGAAGGACATGTAATTAATTTCCATCATTTCAAAAGTTAGACCGTGCGACATGAGAATTTGCTCGGCATTTTGCAGGACGCCGGATTCGCGCTCGCCGACGGAGATTTTTTTCCCGACCAAATCGGCGATTTCGTTAATGTTGGAGTCTTTGGCGGTGATAATTTGGCAAGCTTCGGTATAAAGCCCGGCGACAGCGGCATAGCCGACGCCCGGACCTGTTGCGGCGAAAATTCCGCGCCCGTTGACGGCATTGGACAGGGTGTCGCTCTGCACGATAGCCAAATCGAGGAATTGTTCGCGCAAGAGGCGGAGATTTGCGGCGGAGCCGGCAGTAGTTTTCACGTCTAGGGCGCGGTTGTTGCTTTCTGCCTTAATCAGCTTGGCGAGTTCCGTGCCGTAAGCGTAATACATGCCGCCGGTGCCGCCCGTGCCCAAACGGATTGCGTTGTTGCCCGCAGATTTTTCTCCGCCGCCGCAACCGACCAGCAACGCGATTATCGGCAGGAGCAACAAAAATTTTAAAGCCTTCATGGTAAAGCCTCCTTTTTACTGTAAAATTTTTCTGTAGTTATCGGGGTCGGTGTCGCCCTCCGTGTTTATGACAAAAATAATTGATTGCTCGTCGAGTTCAAGGGCGCGATACAATTTTGGAGAATTCAGCGCGGCATTAGCCAGCGCAAAGCCCGCGCAGCCCGATTCTCCCGAAATAATTTTCTGTTCCGCCAAAATTTTCATGGCTTCGGCGGCAACGTCGTCAGAAATCGTCGCGGTGTCGGCGGCGTAGCGTCGTAAAATTTTCCAAGCCAAATCACAGGGCGTCGCGCAATTCAAGCCCGCCATCATCGTTTGCCCGTTGCCCGTCGCCAAATAAATTTTTCCGTCGCCAACGCGCATGGTTTCATAGAAGCAAGCGACCTCCGTCGGCTCAACGATTGTCACTCGCGGCGGATTGTCCTTAAAATTTTCAGCGAATACTGCAGCAATCGCGCCCGCCATGGAACCAACGCCCGCTTGAAGGAAAATATGCGTCGGGCGTTGATAATTCATCTGCCGCAACGCCTCGTAAGCCAGCGTCGAATAGCCCAACATGATTTGCGCGGGAATTTCTTCGTAGCCCGCCCACGACGTGTCTTGAATCAAATGCCAACGATTTTTCTCCGCCAAAGCCGCCGTGAATTTAACGCAGTCATCGTAATTTAAATCGGTTATCGTGACTTTTGCAGAGCCGGCGTCGCGAATTGCCTGCGCACGAACTTCGACGGTACCTTTGGGCATGTAAACGAACGACTTGCAACCGAAAAGCCCCGCCGCCCACGAAACTCCTTTGCCGTGATTGCCGTCCGTCGTCGTGATGAAAGTCATTTCGGAAAGTTCGTCGCGGTGAGAAAAAATTTCGTCGAGCGTGGGATTGTTCAAGCCGAGTTCATCGCTGATGACTTTGTAAATCGCCCAAACTCCGCCCAGACCTTTGAACGCCTTCAGCCCGAAACGTTTTGATTCGTCTTTGATAAAAATATTTTTAAGCTTAATCAATGGCGTCTCGTTGTAAACGTCAAGCGACTCGTGAAGGGCGGCGAATATTTTCCGTTGCGGCGAAGGAATAAGCTGACGTGTCGACCTCCGCGCCGCGATTTTTATTCTGAACGATTTTAATCATGGAATCACTTCTTTTCCAATTCCTCGTATTTTTTCTTGTCCGCTTGAGCCTTTGCCGTCTCGCCGATAGCCTCGTAACATTCGCCGCGATGATAATAGCCCCAAGACAACAAAATATCTTCTGGGTCTTCGGCTGTCTGCAGTTCAATGTATTTCGTGTAATCGTCAATGGCTTTGTAATACATTTTCAGCTCCCTGTAAACATCGCCGCGCGAACTGTAATGATGCGGAGAATGGGGTTCAAGTTCAATGGCTTTGCTAAAGTCGTCGAGAGCCAAATCATATTTTTCCTCGGCTTTGTAAATCAAAGCACGCATGGAGTAGCCTGCGGGATTGTCCGGATGCAATTCAATCGCCTTATTCAAATCCGCCAAAGCCAATTTATTATCCTTCATAATAATGCTGTAGTGAAAGCTTCGGAAGGTATAAGCGATTAGGCAATTAGGATTAATTTGCAACGCTCTGGCAAAATCATTAAGTGCGAGCTGATGTTTTTTAAAACTGCTGTGAGTAAAGCCGCGCAGAGCATAATTATCAGCATTGCTCGGATTAAGTTCAATCGCTTTGTTTAAATCCGCCAAAGCCAATTCATAATAAGTCTTTGCGCTGTTGCCGCGAGATTTGTTCTTAAACATATTAACGTACTTGATTCCGATTATGTTGGAAGAATAGAGCATGCCGCGGCTAACGTATACCTCGGAATTGTTCGGGTTGAGTTCGATAGCTTCTGTGTAAAATTTCTCCGCCGCGTCGAAGTCTCCCTTGTAAGTAGCTTTATTGCCTGCTTCGACTTTCTGATTGAATAAAAATTCATTGTCGGCTTGGTCAAATTCTGTTTTGAGTTGGGCGCGTTCCGCCTCGTCGGTGATATTGTTTGCACGCTTGCGCAGGTCTTCAACTTTGCGTTCGTTATCGGCGGCGGCCTCGTTTGCGTCGCGGGTTTGATTAATCAGCTTGGAACGTTCGGTGCTGTCACGCTTACGCCAATTTTTAATTTCTGCGTCGTCGACGTTGACATCAACCGTTACCTCCCAAACAATCAGCGTGATTTGATCTGAAACCTGTTTGATAACGCGATTATATTTTGGTTCGCCGACGAGTTCATAAGCGTTGCTGGTTATCGCGGTGATTTCGTCGTCAGTAAGTTCGCTGTTGACGGAGCGCGAATAAGTCTTGAGATAAACGCCCGCTTGCTTGACGGCATTTTTAATCGCCTTGTCGCGGGCGCGCAACTTAACAATTTCCTGCGATTCAATTTCGTTGCCGTAATCGACGCCCATTGCCGTATAAAGTTTAACTTCCGCTTGAACGACTGAAAAATTTTCCACGTCGTAAATTTCGGGCGCGAAAGTTAATGTGCCGACGACCAGCGATGCCGCCAAAATTTTCCGCCATCTTTTTTTAAGCATAAAAACTTCCCCCGTAAAAATCAAAGCGGGTTAATCGTAGTCGAGCATTTGCTCCATATTGTCATGAAGTTCGTCGAGATAATTTTTCAAGTCGTCGGCGATTTCGGGATTGCGCAGGGCAAATTCAATGTTCGCTTGGAGGAAGCCCATTTTGGTGCCCACGTCGTAGCGGTGCCCCTTGAAAATGTAAGCGTACATTGCCTCGTTGCGGGCGAGCCGTTTAAGTCCGTCGGTCAGCTGAATTTCTCCGCCCGCGCCCGGCTCCTGCGTCTCAAGGTAGGCAAAAATCGTCGGCGTCAAAATATATCTGCCCAAAATCGCAATGCGGCTCGGTGCCGCCTCCCGCGCAGGTTTCTCGACCAAATCTTTAACTTTGTAAATGTTCTCGTCGACGTGCCGGCAATCGACAATGCCGTACTTGTGGACGACTTCCTCCGAAACTTCCTGCACGCCCAGAATCGAAGTTTTATATTCGTTGAAGACTTCAACCATCTGCTGGAGGACGGGCTTGCGAGCGACAACGACATCATCGCCGAGTAGCACGGCAAAAGGTTCGTTGCCGATAAAGTGGCTGGCAGTCAAGACGGCGTGCCCCAAGCCGAGCGGTTGCTTTTGGCGGATAAAGTGAATGTTGGCGATTTCGGGAATGGCTTTGACCATCTGCAAAATTTCTTCCTTGCCCTTGCGCTCCAGCTCCATTTCCAATTCAATAGAGCGGTCGAAGTGGTCTTCAATCGAACGTTTATTTCTGCCCGTCACGACGATAATATCTTCGACGCCAGCGGCGGCCGCCTCCTCGATTATATATTGAATCGTCGGCTTGTCGACAATCGGCAACATTTCTTTAGGTTGCGATTTCGTTGCGGGCAAAAATCTCGTGCCCAAACCTGCGGCGGGAATAACGGCTTTCCTGACTTTCATAACGAACCAGTCCTCTCAATAAAATTTTTCTAATCATACCAGATAAAGTTCATTCTTGCAAAAAAAATCGCCCCCGCTGTCGGGAGCAAAATTTTTTAAACTGGTACGCGATTTTCTATTGCTTTAGCTATCGTTAAGCTGTCCGTTCCTGCGAAGTCCGCGCCCACTGCCAAACCCCGCGCAAGTTTCGTGACTTTGACGCCGGCAGGATTTAACAGCCGCGATATAAAAAGTGCCGTCGCGTCGCCTTCAACTGTCGGCTCGAACGCGATAATAATTTCCTCAACTTTTTCGTCACCCACGCGCTTTATCAGTTCGCGCAAATGAATATCTTCCTGCGAAACGCCCGCCAGCGGAGAAATTAGCCCGCCCGTCACGTGATATTTCCCGTCGAAAGTTCCCGCGCGTTCGATAGCGTCCAAGTCTTTAGCGTCCTTGACAACGCAAATAATTTTCCCGTCGCGTTTATCGGAGGCGCATATGTCGCAAATATTTTTATCGGCGTCAATCGTGTTGAAGCAAATTTCGCAGGCGCGAGTGTCAAGCTTGACGGAACGAATCGCCGCCGCCAAATTCTCCACGTCGTCCGCCTTCATCGCCGCGATATGATAAGCAAGCCGAGCGGCAGTTTTCGTACCGACGCCCGGCAGTTTCGTCAGCGACTCGACAAGAGCCGCCATTGCTTTTGAACTCATAAATTTTTACGCCTTGCCGCCACCCAAGAACTTTCCGATTAAATCATTCATGTTGCCGAGGTCTCCGAGATTGCCCAAGCCGCCCAGCGCATTGCCCGCGAACGCCGACATATTCGCCGAAATTTTCTTGTCCATTTCAGCATTGGCAGCATTGATCGCGCTGACAACCAAATCTTCAATCGCGCTAACGTCGCCGTCCTGCACGAGTTCGGGCGCGATTTTAATTTCCTTAACGACTTTTTCTCCGTCGACCGTCGCGCTGACCATGCCGCCGCCGACTTGCGCCGTGGCAGTTTCCTGCTTGAGCCGCGCTTTGTTTTCCTCGAAACTGCGCTGCAACATCTGCGCTTGCTTCATTATCGCGTTCAAATCAAATCCTTGCTGTGCCATTAAAATCTCTCCTTAATCATTAATTTTCGTGGCGTCGGACGCTTGAAAAGTTTTTATCGCGTTCGCCAAATTTGAGCGTTCAGGTTCTGGCAATCTGCTGAGCACGGGCGGCGGCAAATTTTCATCGACGACGACGGAAATTTTTATCGGTCGCCCAACAAATTGCGTAACCGCCTGCTCGAATTGAGTTCTGCTGTTCGTGTCGAACAAACTGGCCATCGTTTTATTTTTAAAGCCCAAAGTCAGCGTATCGTCCGCAAAGCCCGTGACAACCGCCTTATCCACCGAAGCCGCCAATACTTTATTTTCCCCGTTCAAAACTTCCAACGTATCATAAAAAATTTTTTGCCCTGCGTCAAGATTTCCACGCGACGGAGTCTGCGCGGGCATTGGCGGCGCAACGAAACTTTGAACGGGCGCGGCGAGTTTCATCAGCGTCATTTCCAAAATAATATCGGGAATGCCGGAGCCGTACATTTCGCCGAGTGCCGCCCGCAACGCGTCAATTATCTTGTCAAATTCGGAAAAATTTCTGTCGCCCTTGTCGAGCATGTCGAATTCAATATCCCTGAGCCGCGTGATTAGCGATTCGGCAATGATATTCGCCGCCAAGCCCGAACGAAAAGCCCGCGTTATCGCGCCGCCGACCGCCGCCCTGTCTTTAGCTTTTATGGCGGAAATTATGTCGTCAAGATTTTCGTCGGAGATTAAGCCGAGCGTCTCGTTGACATTTTCCAAAGTGATTTCCTTGTCCGCCATGGCGTAGCATTGGTCAAGATAAGTCAAGGCGTCGCGCATGGAACCTTCCGCCAGCCGCGCGATTTTTTTTGCGGCGTCTTCTTGCAATGTCACGTTCAAACGGCGGGCGAGCGTCAAAAGATACGGCGCGATTGTCGCTTGCGGTATCAGCCGGAAGTTTAAAACTTGACAGCGCGAGCGGATTGTCATGGGCACTTTGTTTATTTCTGTCGTCGCCAAGAAAAATGCCACGTTCGGCGGCGGCTCCTCGATTAATTTCAAGATTGAGTTGACTGCCTCGAACGACAGCATGTGCACTTCGTCGATTATGAACGTCTTGACGCGGGCGCGCAACGGCGCAAGATAAGCCGTCGATAAAAGGCGCGTCACGTCCTCGACAGAACGATTTGATGCCGCGTCGAATTCCACGCTGTCGGGCGACGAATCAAAATTTCTACAGGAATCGCATTTGTTGCAGGGGATTTCTTTTTTGTCAAGCGGACGACCGGCAAGTTGCGCCTCGTGAACCCGTTCGCAATTCATCGCTTTGGATAAAAGCCGCGCCGTGGAAGTTTTGCCGGTGCCGCGCGTGCCGACCAAAAGATATGCGTGCGAAGTTTTTCCGGCGGAAATTGCCCGCGCCAATGCGTTCGAGATGTGCTCCTGCCCGATTAGTTGCGATAGCGTTTTCGGGCGTCCGCGTGTATAAAGTGCCTCGTATGCCATAATTTTCCTCCAAAAAATTCCTGCGCAAGATTTTACAAAAGAGCTTTCTGCACGTCAACAAAAAAATCCTCCGACCGAAGCCAAAGAATTTTTCGCCGATATAAATTTGCGCCGTGGAAGTTACTTCCGCACCTCAACAAAAAAATCCTCCGACCAAAGCCGAAGAATTTTTCGCCGATATAAATCTGCGCTCGTTCCTTAAAGCAACCAGCTGTCAACGCAAAGACCTGACCTCAAACCGAAGCTGCGCTACAATAACCTCCCGTTGCTGCGTATGCCCTGGCGGGATTGTCAGTACAGTTAGTGTTCGGCGAAACCAAGTCCCTGCGTTCACAGCTGGAACTTTCAAGATTGGTGGCGGAGAGTGAGGGATTTGAACCCTCGGTACGCTATCAACGTAACACACGATTTCCAGTCGTGCTCCTTAAGCCACTCGGACAACTCTCCGCAACACAGCGAAGTTTATCATTCAAACCTTTTGCTGTCAAGAATTTTTTAATCATTAGCGGCGGGCGGAATAAAAATTTTATTAATCGGCACCTCGTTCAAGGGTAAATCGCCGTCCTCCTCGCTCAAGCGTCCCTTTGAACGCCCGATTATCAGTTCGTTGTGGTCGCGCGCCCATTGCAAAATCGTCCGAAAAAAATTGTAGCGCAAATCTGTGCTCGGCAGAGTTTTTAAATCTATCGGCTCGCACGACGTATCTTTATCCAGAGCCGCCCACGTGTCGTCCAAGTCCACGCGCTCAACAACTTGCACCGTCACATTGACCAAATCAAATTTCAAATAATCCGCGCGACCGGCAAGCCTATCATAGCCCTTCAACGAAAGCCGCTTCCAACGCCGCTTCTGAATCACGTCCTCAATCTGAATGTTATCGTAAATGCAGACCGTCGGCACCATCAGCGTATTCAAATCCAACGTTCCGTCCTCGCGGATTTTATAGCCCGCCGCTTGATGATTGAACCAGTAATTGCCGCGCGGCGTCGATTGAACCCACATGTAAATTTCCGTCGGCACTTCCTTTACAATTTCTCCGTCGTCTTCATAAGCCAAAGCCGGGCTTGCGGAAAAAATTATTATCGCCGACACAATTCCCGCGAAAAAATTTTTAAGTTTCATGTCGTTCATCCTTTCCGCGAAAATTATACCGAATTTATTTAGCCTTTGCAACGTCAACCCAGCCCGCGCTTTTTATGTAGCGTTCCAGTTCGTCAATCTCGAATCGCGCACAACTTTTATCGTTGCCGGCGGCGGGATAAACCACGTCGAATCTTTTCAGCGAGGCGTCAAGGTAAATGGGAATGCCCTCGTTGACGGCAAAGGGACACACTCCGCCGACCGCGTGCCCGATTAAATTTTCCACCTCGTCGACGGGAATCATGTGCGGGCGGCAGTTGAATTGCGCCTTAAATTTTTTATTGTCAAGTTTCATATCGCCCGACATCAGAATCAGCACGGGCTTTTTCTCCACGAAAACCGAAATCGTCTTGGCAATTCTTCCGACTTCACAGCCGAGAGCCTGCGCGGCGAGTTCGCTTGTCGCCGTCGATTGTTCAAATTCAATCACGCGTTCGGGTTCGCCAATTTCCGCGAAATATTTCTTAACCTTCTCGATAGCCAAAATTTTTTCCTCCTCCGGATAAATTTCGCGCACATTATAGCATACGCCATTGATTTTTTCGCCCGTCCGTGATAAATTTTTCCGCGTTATGAAAATTCTTGTGATAAACTTGATGCACCTGGGCGATTTAATGTTGGTGACGCCCGCCCTGACCACGCTGAGAAAAAATTTTCCGACGGCGCATTTGGCGTTGCTGGCGGATAAAAAACTCGGCGACCTCGTGCAACTTAACAAAAACCTCGACGATTGCATTTTGATTGATAAAAAGGGCGTCGATGACAACTTGCGCGACTTCGTTAAATTTATTTTTAAAATCCGCGCGGAGAAATTCGACCTCGTGATAAATCTGCACAGAAATGAACGGGCGAGTGCTTTGGCGGCTTTCAGCGGCGCGAAAAAAATCGTCGGCTACTCTAAGCCCGGCTTCGCGCTCCTGTTCGATAAAGTTCTGCCGAATCCGTCGATTGCCCGCCACATCAAACACGGCTTTAAAATCGAATACGTGCCCGGCTCTCAACATCAAGTCCGTTCGCATTTCGACGTTCTGCAACAAGCTTGCGGCGTGGAAAAAATTTTTGACAACGGTTTGGAAATGTGGATAAGCGACGAGACTGCCCGCGCGGCCGAAAAAATTTTCCGCGACAATTTCGGCGACAAAAAAGTTGTGGCGTTCAATATCGGCGCGAGCTGGCTGACTAAACGCTGGCTTGATTCTTACTTCGCCGAATGCGCCGACATTTTGATTGAGCGCGGCTACGGAATCGCTTTTCTCGGCGGGACGATGGACAGGGAAATTGTTTCCGGTTGCGTCAGGCAAATGCTTCACAAGGACAGCGACCGCTTGAAAATTTTCACGGGCGAATTTTCTTTGGCTGTGCTCGCGGGTTTTCTGGATAATTGCGTTTTGTTTTTGACGACAGACTCCGGTCCTATGCACGTCGGCGTTGCGCGAAATATTCCGATTGTCACGATGTTCGGCGCGTCGCCCGTGCCCGGCTTTTTTCCCTACGACGCTAAAGATATTCTGATTAGGACGCCGGAGCCGTGTCACCCTTGCGGGCAGCACACTTGCCCCCGCGCAGGCGACGATAATCTTGCTTGCATGAAAAAAATTCCCGTCGCCGTCGTCATGAAATACGTTTTCGAGTTGCTGGAGACTTACGGACAGCCCGCAAAAAAAATTCCGCGCGTTCATGGAGCTTATCAGTGCCGCGTCGTCGACGTGACTGGAGAACACTAAAATTTTCCCCGTCGGCAGGATTTTTTTTTCTGATATTGAACAGGAATTTAACGATTCGACACGATAGAAAATTTTTTGGTGTGGAAGTTTTCAGCTTGAGGAGGAGGCTGCTGTTTTGGAAAAATCTACAGTAATAGGGCTGATTGGCGGTATAATCTCCGTCTTCGTCGGCATGATTTTAAAGGGCGCGCCGCTGACGGCATTGAATAACCCCGCCGCGTTCCTTATCATCATCGGCGGAACGGTCGCTTGTATTTTTAACGCTTTCACTATGGAGCAAATATCGAAAGTGCCGACGCTTTTTAAACTTTTGATTCAAGGCAGCGAGGAGCAGAGCAAAGGCGAACTCGTGCAGACTTTCGTCGAGCTGTCGCAACTTGCCCGCCGCGAAGGTATTCTTGCTTTGGAAAGCCGCGTCGAAGAAATTCAAGACCCGTTCTTCCGCAACGGCTTGAGCATGGTTATCGACGGCATGGATCCCGAATTCGTCGGCGACGTTTTGGACGCGGAGCTGACAATCATGGAGCAACGTCATGCGGAAATGCGCTCGATATTTTCACAGGCTGGAACTTATGCTCCGACGCTGGGCGTTTTGGGCGCGGTCGTCGGTCTTATCGC
>JAFXNB010000118.1 GCA_017529935.1 Selenomonadaceae bacterium | reverse complement strand
GGCTTGTCCTGATAGCGCGTCGTCAAAATCCACACGGGCACCATCGCGTAGCTCACCTTGCCAACATCTTTAATCACGGCGGCATTTTCCAGTTGCACGGCGTCAAAATTTTCAACGGAACTTTGCAAAACATCAATCGCGCTGGTCTCGACACGTTTATCTGCGCGGGGCGCGCTCTCCTCGGCTGTCACGTCGTATTTGTCAGCAAGATAGCCCGTTAAATAAGCCGCGCTGAATTTTTCAAGGTCGCCATAATTGAACGGCTCGATACTCTCCATGTAGGCGTCGTCCATTTTTTTGGAGCCGTCGACGGGAATTCGTTCAAAGCTCATCGTCCCTGCGCGGCGGCAGTTGTAAACGCTAATCTCCGTGATAATTTCCTTGGGCGTGTTGATGACGTGATGTTTCTCCGCGCGGAATTCGGCCTGCGCAGTGACTTTGGAATCGAACAGCCAGAAGGGCACGTACATAGGTTGAATTGCCTCGACGCGGTTGTTGGCGGTGAAGTTGCTCGGCAGGAGCATATGCCCCTTGTAAAATTCCTTGAGCGCGGCGACGGCATCGGCTTTTGTCTTTTTGAAGGGAATGACGTAATCGGGCTTCAACATGCCGTCGAAACGTTTAGGAATCATAGTCGGGTTGCCGCAATAGACGCACTCGGTAGCCATGGTGTTTTCGTCGCAAACCAATTCCGCGCCGCAACTCGAACAGGTAAAAGCGTGCAGAGCTTTCGCCTCGTCGCTCGTCCACTCAGAGCCGGCGTTTTCTGTCTCCCATTTTGCTTCTTGAGCCTCCGCCGCACGCGCCGCCATCTCTTGTTTAGCGTTAAAAAGTTCTTCAATCGCGCTGACTTCAAACTCCGTGCCGCAGTATTCACACGTTATAGTTTTCTTGCCGGGCAAAAAGCTAAGTGGCGCACCGCAGTTCGGACATTTATAACTAACCGATGAATCAGCCATAAACATTGCCTCCTTTTTGCCCATTGTAACAAAAAACTGGACAAAAAAACAGAGCCTGAAGACTCCGCCGAAAATTCATTTTTTAGCCGAAAACAACGCCGCGCCCTCGGTGAAAGGTATGCGACTAATGAAGCGTTCCAAATTGATGAGGCAGGTTGATTTATTATGACGATTTTTTTGTGCCGCAATATGCCCGCATATGAACTCTTTTAAAATGTGGCGCAAGCTGTAACGCATTTTCGTGGCGGCGTCAGCGACAACATTGATAGAGGAACTTGTTCGTCTCGTCGTAGATACCTTCAACACTTCACAATGCCGCCGCCTTGCTGATCGTTCAGACTTACACTATAATATTTTGGGTGACGTTGATTTGGCAGTTACTTTTAAAATAATTTTAAAAACTTTTGGAGGAACTTTATGATTGACTTCAACGCGCCGCCGCTCAAAGACGTGCTGAAAATTCTTCTGCGCGGCGTTAAAATTTCTGACCCAACAAATATCAAACCACGCGCTCAAAAGTCCGCCGCCGAAAAATTTTTCCGCACGCGCTCAATCGCCGAAGTTTTCACGCCAAGCCGCGCTGTCAAGTTCATGGTTGACGCACTAGACGACGGGCGAATTGATTCTACATGGCTTGAAATTGCTTGCGGCGAGGCTCCCTTTATCACGAATCGCTACGACGCCGAGACCGGTGAAATTATTCCGCCCGAATACCGCGTTGGAATTCTCGACAGAAAACTCCGCGCCGCCAAAAATTTTCCCGAAGCCAAACGCGCCCTTCAAAGTGTCTACGGCTACGAACGGCAAGCGGACAGTTTGCTTATCGCCCGCGCCAATGTTCTGCTGACTTTCGCTGAAGCCGTCGAAAATTTTTCTGACTCCAATCTTGTCGAAGCCGCCGAAATTATCAGCCACAACTTTTGGCGCATGGACGCTTTGAATCCTCCGCCCGCGCCAAGTTTTGTAAAGTTCGATTACGTCATCAGCAACCCGCCCTATCAGGACGACCCTTCCGGCGGCAACAAAACTTTCGCGCCGCCCATTTATCATCACTTCATGGAAGCCGCGCGGAAAATTTCCGATAAAGCGGTCTTCATCACGCCCGCAAGATTTTTATTCGACGCGGGAGCCACGCCCAAAAATTTTAATCGCCGAATGCTCAACGACCCGCATTTTAAAGTTCTCGACTACGCACCCGACGCCAAAAAATATTTCCGCAGCGTCGAAATTAAAGGCGGCGTTGCAATCACGCTCCGCGACGACACAAAAAATTTCGGCGCGATTAAAACTTTTATTCCCTTCCCCGAACTCGAAAGCATTCACAAAAAAGTTTGTGTCGACGATAAAAATTTCCGCCCGTTCAGCAAAATTATTTATCCGCGCGCCGCTTACCGTTTTGCTGAAAATAATTCTTCCGTCGGAACCAACGCCTTTGATAAAATGGGGAAAATTTTTTTCGACGCCAAGCCCGCCGATGACGAATATTTAAAAGTTTTGGGGCGCGTCGGCACGCAACGGATTTACAAATGGATTCGCCGCAACTATATCCGCGACATAGAAAATCTCGGCAAATACAAAGTTTTTATTCCAAGTTCAAGCGGCTCCGGCGAATTCGGCGAAGTTTTAAGCGAGCCGCTGGTTGGAGAGCCGTTCGTCATTGCCACGGAAACTTTTACGGCGGTGGGAGCCTTCGATACGCGTGCGGAGGCGGCGGCTTGTTTAGCTTACATCAAAAGCAAATTTGCGCGGGCGTTGCTGGGCATTTTAAAAGTCACGCAACACAATCCGCCGCCGACGTGGGCAAAAGTTCCGTTGCAAGATTTTACGGCGGAGAGCGACATCGATTGGAGCGGCAACGTCGACGCGCAACTTTATCGCAAATATAAATTGAACGCGCTGGAAATAAAATTCATTGAGCGACACCTTAAAACAATGGAATAAAGACTGGCTATAAAAAAATCTGGTTGCGGATAAGGAGATGGGGCAACATATCACTTTTTATAAAAGGAGTTGAGCATTATGATTCAGGCGATTTTTTTTGACCAGATCTATTCCTTTCTGTAATAATATTTTTTTTGGATTTCTTTTTTTCAGATTTTATTCTACTTTTTTTAATATTTGTATTATCTCCATAATAATTCATGCTCATATCACCATAATTTGTATTTCCATAAGTATTATTATAATTATAATTATAATTAGAATGATAATTTGGATTAAAATAATCATTTTCCATCGTATATAATGGAGGAGGAGGAGGACGATAAAAATTTGAAAATTTTTGAAAATTGCTAAACACTTTTGTAATTCTCTCATTTATCATTTTTCTCATGTTATTTAAAAGATAATCTTGATTTAATCTCTTTTGTTTCATTTGATTTTGCAATATTTTATTTATATTATTTTTCATGTCAGGCGGTACGGACTGGATGATACAGATTGCCGAAAAGCTCCTGCGTAAGCATCCCGAGCATATCACCTTCCTGGGCCCCCTGGTGACCTTCTTCC
>JAFXNB010000117.1 GCA_017529935.1 Selenomonadaceae bacterium | reverse complement strand
AGCTTGAAAGCCGCGCTGCTTGAAATAAAAGAAAATTTTGAGCCGTGCATGATTGAGGACGCGGGAAAAATTTTGGCGATCTCCGCCGTCAAGCTGAATTATCTGCGCGGCAACGTTCGGACTTTTGAAACTCTCTCCGAACTTTTGGAGACCGCCGACGAACTTGCGGGGAGCTACGTGCCGCCCGACAAAGAAAAATTTTCCAAGCTCGTCAACAACGAACTGCGCCGCGCCACAAATAAAATTTCCGTGTTGGAAAATGAACTCGCTGCCGCCGAAAATGCCGACGATTGGCGAATTCGCGCGGATAATCTCTCGACGTATCGCTATCAATTCAAAGACCACGCCGACGACCAAATCACTGTCGACAACATTTACGACGGCGAAAAAATTTCAATCCCGCTCGACCGCCGCTTGACGATTGCCGCCAACGTCCAAAATTTTTACAAGAAATACGACAAGCTCAAGCGTTCGACGAAATTTATCGCCGAGCAGATTGAACTTTGCCGCGACGAAATTTTTTATCTGGAAAGCATTGCGCACGCGCTGACCGCCTCGACGACGCTTGCCGACATCGAAGAGATTCGCGCAGAATTAATCGCGGGCAGCTATCTTAAAGACGCCAAGAAAAAAGCCGCGCCGAGTAAGAAGCCACAGCCGCTGAAATTTTTTGCGCCCGACGGCACGGAAATTTTGGTTGGGAAAAATAATTCGCAGAACGACCGCTTGACATTCAAAATCGCCGCGCCCGACGACCTGTGGCTCCACACCAAAGAAATCACCGGCTCGCATGTCATCGTTCGTTCAAGCCAAGTCAGCGACGAAACTTTACAATTCGCCGCCGAAATCGCCGCGCATTTTTCCAAGGCTCGCGACTCCTCGAAAGTTCCCGTCGATTACGTTCAGTGCAAGTTCGTCAAGAAACCTTCGGGCGCGAAGCCGGGCTTTGTCATCTTCACGAATCAGCGCACGCTTTACGTCACGCCGCGCGAAAATTTTTCCCAGCAGTTGACAGATAAATTTTAGTGTGCTAAATTTTCCGCGATTGATAAGAACGAAAATTTTTCGGCAAAGGAAGTTCCTGATTTTTAGGAAAATGTTCGTAAAGTCTTTACTTCCCGCCGACAGAGCAGGGGCGGTTTCGACCGTCCTTGTTTTGATTTAAAAGGAGGTTTTCGTATGGAAAGCGTCGACAAAATTTTTGAATACGTTCGCGCCGCGTTGAATCTGTTCAAAGCCGTGCCGAATCTTGAGGACAAAAATTTTCCGCCGCAGACTTTGGACAACGAAAAAAATCTTGCGCACGGATTTTTCGTCACGGAGGCGGCGTTCAAAGTTTGTCCGCTCGTCGCCGACGAAAAAATTTTCGACTTCATCAAAGAAAAATTCGGCTACAACATTTTTGAGCTGAATCGCGGCTTTTACAAATCTTTCGCGACCGTCGCTGACAGCACGCCGGAAAAAATTTTGGCGAACAAACTTTTACACTACATGTCGACTTACGGGCTGGAAAATCTCGGACTCTTCGACAGGGAGCTTGTCTACATTCCCAACGACGCGCTGGAGTTGCCCGCCGACGCCAAGCCGATAAAAATTTTTGTCATCAACGCAATCGACAACGCAGAAATCGAAGCCCGCGCAGTGAAGTTGATTCAATCGGGCGCGGCACTTTCCAAGGAGACGCTCGAAGATTTAATCGCCGTGATAAAATTCCTGCGCATGGAGCTGAACGTCGACGACGTGCCCAACAAAGAATTAGCAATCAGGCTGTGCGAGTTGCTGAACATTTTGCCGAGCGACCCCGTGCAATTTTTGCGCTACGTGATTTTCGTCGCGACTGGCTCGACGTTGCTGATAAAGAACAGGGAAACTATTTTCAAATTGCGAGATTCTTCTGCGGACGTCGATGAAAAATTTTCGCGGTACATTGCAAAGAACGGGCTGGGAAAATTGGCGGGCATCTTCCACCGATTCAAGCCGCTGTGGCTGGCGTTCAAGCCGCATTCGGATTATCTGCGCGGCACGATAAATAAAATACGTAAACTCGCCGACCGCCACCACAAACCTTTGACGCCGAAATTTTTGGAGCGGCTGACTTGCGCCGAAAAAATTTCCCTCGACGAACTCCAGCGCGAACTTGCCAACGTCACGACCTACAGAAAAGTTTCGCTCGCCAACGCCGTGCTCTACCGCATGACCGCGCCCGAAAGTATCGTTTACAACATTCGCAACGGAAAAACTTTCGCGGACGATTTTCGCGGCGGCTTGAAGTTCGACGCCCAAGAAATTCTCGACGCGATTATTGATTCGATTGTTGAGGACATTCGCCCGAACGTCGCCGGCAAAAAAATTTTCATTCCCGAACGGTTCAGCTACGCCGCGCCCGTCAGTGAAAAAAAATTCGTCGGCAACATTCCCTGCGGCTCGTCCTACACCTTTGAAAAAAATTCCGTCGTCGTCGGCGTGCACTGGTTTAATCTGTTCGACGGCAAGGAAGAAGGGCGCGTCGATTTGGATTTGCATTTGAATTCCCTAAAGCGCGACATCGGCTGGCAAAACGATTTCGGCGAGGAAAATTTTATCGATACCAAGGAGCGCATGGTAATTTTTTCTGGCGACATGACGGACGCTCCGATTGACAAAGGCGGCGCGACGGAGGCTTTTTTTGTTGGCGAAACGCTAACGGACGAAATGCTCGCGGTCAATCTCAACGATTACAACCGCATGAATCACGATAAGCCCGTGCCGTTCAAACTGATTCTGGCTGACGTGGCGCAGGAAAAAATCGACAGGAAATATTTGCTTGACGCGCATGAAATTGCTTTTTGCGTGCCGTGTGAAATTTCTTCGGGCGAAATGTTTTTGGGCTTCCTCGACTCCGACACCGACGGCGCGAAAAAATTTTACTTCTTCCCGCGCAACATGGGCAACAGAATCGTCGCGCGAACTGACGACTTGACGGAGAAAATTAATTCGGCGATGGCGGCGACGTTCAAATCTTTTTTGAGCCTAGACGAAATTTTGAAGAGAGCCGGCGCGATTTTCGACGACGTGACCGCCGCCGACTGCGATATAAATCTTGACCCCGCCGAAGTCACGAAGGATATTTTGCTCGGTTTGTTCGCTTAGAAAAATATTTCATCACGGACGCAGGATAGATTGATTCGGGCGCGAAGTCTTTACGGCAAGTTCGGAGGCGTTGACGTTGAGAATTTATCTTGACAACTGTTGTTTCGGCAGACCGTTCGACAACCAAATTTTTCCGCGAATAGCTGAAGAGACGGCGGCAATAATTTTTATACAAGAGCAAATAAAATCCGGCAAGCTTAAAATGGCAACGTCATATATTTTGCACCACGAAAATCTTCAATGCCCGTTTGAACTTCGCCGACGAGTGGTTGAAAGATTTTTGAAATCATATTCTTCAGTTTATGTCAGCATAGGTCTTGCCGAATCGGTGACGACTAAGGCGGCTAAATTCATGTCGGTAGGCGTAAAAGAAAAAGACGCCTGTCACGTTGCAAGCGCGATATTGGCGCAGTGTGATTATTTTTTAACCGTGGACGACAGATTACTGAAGTTTAAATCTGATGAAATCGTTTTAATTAATCCCGTGGAATTCGTTAAAATTTTGGAGGCGAATTATCATGATTAGCGACGAAGAAATTCTTGAGCGCGGCATGGATTGCCTTATGGACAATCTCGGTATCATTGAGGCGGAGAGATTCGTTTCGTTGGTTTGGAAAGAGCGCGATAAATATAACAAGTGGAAGCAAGAATACGACAACATGACTCCCGAAGAGTTTCGCACGAGTTTGGAAGAATTTATTAAGCAACACCCCGACGATAATAATTTTGCAAAGGAGAGAGCTT
>JAFXNB010000116.1 GCA_017529935.1 Selenomonadaceae bacterium | reverse complement strand
GCGCAAACACGACGAAAACGGCGACCTCGTCTTCATGGGGCGCGACGACAAAAACTTCATGTTCACGACGATTGTAAACTACGACACAAAAACCGAGGAGCCGATTGTCACTTACCGCGAATTCGACCACTCGTTGATTAAACCGCGCGCCCGCAACTACGCCGTCGCCAAGAAAGAGTAAAGGAGCGTTAGCTATGGCTGAAAAAGTCAGATTTATAATAGAGCGGCAAGACGGGCCGGGCGCGAAGCCTTACACGCAAGAATTTGACGTGGACTATCGCCCCGGTTTGAACGTCGTCGCCTCGCTCATGGAGATTCAAAAAAATCCCGTCACCGTCGACGGCAAAAAAGTTCCGCCGGTCGTGTGGGAATGCAACTGTCTCGAAAAAGTTTGCGGCGCGTGCATGATGGTTATCAACGGCAAAGCTCAGCAAGCTTGTTGCGCGCTCGTCGATAACCTCAAGCAACCGATTAAACTTCAACCTGCGCGGACTTTCCCCGTTATTCGCGACCTTTTGATTGACCGCACGCGCATGTTTGAAGCTCTCAAGCGCATTCAAGGTTGGATTGAACTGGACGGCTCGTGGGAAAACCGCGAAGCCCCGATTCAAAATCCCTACACCGCCCGCATGGCCTACGAAATTTCGCGTTGCATGACTTGCGGCTGTTGTTTGGAGGCTTGCCCGAACGTCGGACCGCAATCGGATTTCATCGGTCCCGCGCCGACCGTTCAAGCTTATCTTTTCAACTTGCACCCGCTCGGAAAATTCGACAAGCCCAAACGTTTGAATGTTTTAATGGAAAAGGGCGGCATTACCAGTTGCGGCAACTCTCAAAACTGCGAAGCCGTCTGCCCCAAGTCAATCAAGCTTACAAAATATCTCGCGCAACTCAATCGCGATGTGAACATTCAAGCCTTGAAAAATATCTTCGACAACTAAAATCAACGAAAAAAAAATTATCGGGACATCTCGAATTTACGAGGTGCCCCGATTTTTTATTGTAACCGTCAATATTTACTTTGATTTAAATAGTTCGCGAAAGTGTAAGCAACGCGCCGCAGAATCATGGTCATGAATTTTTCCGTAGCAGTCAGCGATTTTCCCCATTGCGTCAGCGTCACGATTTTCTTGAGCTTTTGCTTTGAGAGTTGACAGAGCGTCCAAAATTTTTTCCTTTATGGCGAGCTTTTCCGAAGCGACTTGTGCGGCTTCATATTGTTTAATCATGTCGTTAACCGTCTTGAAATCAAGAGCGGGCTGAATCGGTGCCGATGCAGAATTTATCGCGGGCGAAGGTGAATTATATCCGCGTCCGGCGGCAAATTCCTCATCAAAGGGCTTAATGAAAAACTCAAACAAAAGTTTGTTGTCAATCATGTAGAAACGATACTGTAAAAAATCTACGCTGTAGTCGCCGCGCTTATTCAGAGCTTTGATATAATCTATAAAATTGCTGGAAACTCTGTTGGCTACGGCGATTAACTTTTGCGCACGATTAAAATCCGTCTTTTGCAAGCTCACGCCGAAAAAATTTTTGTGGTCGTTCAGAAGTTCCGCCGCGTCACCTTTATATTTCTTATACTTTTGATTAAGCTCGTCGTAAGAATAATTTTTCCACTCGGAATGATAGCGCAGAAGCTGACCGTCAAAATTTTTCTGCTTATCAAAGATCGGTCGTTTCAGCTCAAAGATAATCAAATTTCCCTCTTCATCGAGCGCGACAAGGTCGGGGTCGGCTTGACCGTGTATTTCCTGATAAATCGGCAGGTACACTCCGTTGTTCCTGAAAAGGTCGGCAAGCATATTCTCCAAATCTTTTTCGAGGAAGTGATACGGAATGGCGGTTGCGCTGAACGAGTCAACTTTCTCAAAACGCGGACGCTTGCTGTGTCTTTTAATTCCGATACAACGATAAAGCATAAACAACACCTCCGATAAGATTTAATCATATTTTATCTTCAAGGTCGGGCGGTGTCAATTTTTATGAAGGAAATTTTTTTAGAATAAGCCGCTGATAACTCCTTCGGGCGTGATGTCAATTTGTTCGGCGGCGGGGCGTTTGGGCAAGCCGGGCATCGTCATGATATTGCCCATTAAAACCACGACAAAGCCCGCGCCCGCAGAAATTTTTACTTCGCGAACAGTCACGACAAAATTTTTCGGGCGACCAAGTTTCGTGGCGTCGTCGGACAGGGAGTATTGAGTTTTCGCGACGCAGATAGGAAGTTTGCCGAAACCGAGCTGTTCAATTTCCGCGAGCTGTTTTTTGGCGGCGGGCAAGAAGGTCACGCCGTCCGCGCCGTAAATTTTCTTCGCGACGGCAGAAATTTTTTCGGCAAGGCTCAAGTCGTCCTCGTAAGTGAACTTGAAGTCCTTAGCGTCGTTGAAACTGTCCTCGACCGCGTGTGCAAGTTCAATGCCGCCCGCGCCGCCGTCCGCGAAAACTTTCGACCGCGCGAACCGAACATTTTTTGCCGCGCAGATTTTTTCGACGGCTTGAATCTCATCGGCGGTGTCGGTGGGGAAATCATTCAGCGCGACAATCGCCGGCAACCCGAAGCCTTGAACGTTCTCGATATGTTTTTCCAAATTCTCCAGCCCGCGTTCGACAGCCGCGACGTTCGGCTCGGAGAGATTTTTTTTGCTAACGCCGCCGTGCATTTTGAGTGCGCGAATCGTGGCGACTATGACAACCGCGTCGGGTCTCAAGCCACTCATGCGACACTTGATGTCCAAAAATTTTTCCGCGCCCAAGTCCGCGCCGAAGCCCGCCTCCGTGACGACAATGTCTGCAAGTTTAAGCGCGTATTTCGTCGCCATGACGGAATTGCAACCGTGTGCTATGTTCGCGAAAGGTCCGCCGTGAATCAGCGCAGGCGTTCCCTCTAAAGTCTGAACTAAATTAGGTTTAATCGCGTCCTTCAACAACAGCGCGAGCGAGCCGGTGACTTTTAAATCGTTCGCGGTGATTGGTGTGCCGTCAACCGTGTACGCCACGATAATTTTTCCGAGCCGCGCCTTTAAGTCGGCAAAATCTTTCGCGAGGCAAAGAATCGCCATCATCTCCGAAGCAACGGTTATGTCGAAGCCGCTTTCGCGCGGGACGCCGTTAATCTTGCCGCCCAAGCCGACGATTACAAACCTCAAAGCGCGGTCGTTCAAGTCCAAAACTCTCTTCCACACCACGCGCCGCCCGTCAATTTTTAATTCGTTGCCTTGGTGCAGATGATTATCGACGACCGCCGCCAACAGATTGTGCGCCGTCGTTATCGCGTGAAAGTCGCCCGTGAAGTGCAAATTAATATCCTCCATGGGCACGACTTGCGCGTAGCCGCCACCCGCCGCGCCGCCTTTTATC
>JAFXNB010000115.1 GCA_017529935.1 Selenomonadaceae bacterium | reverse complement strand
CTTGCACTTCGGCTCAAATTCCGCCCCGCAGATTTCGCACTTCATCACGCACTTCATCACGCTTTGCAGATTTACCGCCTTGCGGTTCGCACGCCGCCACGCATTGAGGTTGCGCCGTTTTCTTTCACGCTTGCATTCCGCCCGCGAACAATATCTCTGACTCGAACGCGTTGCTTCAAATTCCGCGCCGCAGATTTCGCACTTCATCACGCCTCACCTCGACTTTGCGCCTTGAGTGTGACCAACTTGCGCGGCCGTTCGTGTTCGCGTTTACTCCTCTGCATTCGCGTCAAACACTTCTTGCACAGCTTCATATCCCGCCGTTCGACTTCCGCATTACACTTTGCGCATTTCATTTCGCAATCTCCTATCCACATTACCCAACGACAGCGGCACGCACATCTCCGTTAAACGCGAGTGCAACCTCTGCGCGGCGTATTTGTCCTTGCCGCCCAACCGCTCCAATAACTCCTCTGGGGAAAAATTCGCCGTGACGATTAGCGGCAAGTTTGAATTGTAGCGGGCGTTGATTATCTGGTACAAAGTCGCCACCGTCCAATCCGTCACGTAGCCCGCGCCCAAATCGTCCAGCACCAGCAATTCGCAACTCGTGAACCCGCGCAGCACCGCTTCCCGACTTCCCACTCCGTCGAACGTCGCCTTGATTTCTTCCATCAAACTTGGCACGTCCCCGAATATTACCGTCTTGAACCGCCCGAGGTAGGCTTTGGCTATCAGCGTCGCTAAGAACGTTTTGCCCGTCCCGCACGCTCCGTGCAAGTACAAGCCCTGCGCGGGTTGCTTCTGACAATGCCACTTCGCATAGCCCACTGCTCGCTCGTTGTCCGCCGTAACTTCGTAGTCCTTGAACGTCTTGCCTGCGTATTTCTCTGGCAATTTCCCGCCACGACACGCCCGACGGAACCGATTCAACCTGCCCCATTTGCACAACACGTAGGGCACGCCGCTCTCGTTCGTCTGCTCTATCACCGGCTGCGTATAGCCCATTTCTCGACAGTCGCCCGCGCAGGTTTTGCACTGCTCCAGCTCCCGTTCGGCTTGCTGAATTCGGCGCACTTGCCACGCTTCCAAGTCCTTCAGTCCGTAGCGTTCCTCGTATTGAGCGCACAAGTTGCCGACTTCCTGCGCGGACGCTTCAATTCGCTCCCGCAATTCCGGCGCCATCGCCTCCCGCACACGTGTCGACATCTGTGCCGACAAATTCCCGCCAGTCAACCGCTTCACCCCCTCGCGCGGACGCGCCGTCTACTTCTTTTTCTACTTCTACTTCACTAAATTGTGTAGAATTTGCGATAATTTCGCCGCCGCCCGCCGTTCGTACGGCGTTCGGCGGACGTTCGCTTGGTGTTCGGTTCCTGTTCGCCATGTGTTCGCTCTTCAATCGAAAGTGTGTTACCCCACCGACTCGCTTGTAATCGATAAGACCCAACAGCTTCAAATAACTCAGCGCGTCGTGTACACTTGAGATACTCTTCACTCCACTCCGGTACTTCAATTCCCGCACCGCTAGGCAAATGTCCGCCGGATAACGCAGTCGATTAAATTCACTCAACAACTCGTAGTAAACCGCTCGCACGTTTCCGCTCAGCTTCGCTCGCCGTTTCACGTCCTCGAACCCCAGATAGTAGTCGATCAGTCCATATCCCATTCTTCCGCCTCCATTATTCACTTTTCAAAGAAGGTGTTACTTATGTTTTCTAATCAACGTCGCGACCAAATCGCCTCCCTCGTCCAACAACAAGGTCAGGTTTCCGTCAAAGAACTCGCCGACCTTTTCAACCTCTCCGAAGACTCCATCCGTAAAGACCTCGCCGACCTCGAATCCCAAGGCATTCTCAAGCGTACCTACGGCGGTGCCATCTCCTCCCATAAATCCCTCCTCATCAATCAAGCTAACCAGCGCAGGCTCTCTCACGTCCTCGCTAAGCGCAACATCGCTCAAGCCGCCGCCAACCTCCTCCGACCCAACCGCCTCTTCTTCCTTGACATCTCCAGCTCCGCCGTCGCTATCGCTCTTGCCTTACAACCAGCTAACTACTCTCTCAAAATCATTACGAACATGGTCGATGTGCTCGCAATTCTGGCGAAAAACCCCCAGATTGAACTCTATTTTGCCGGCGGATTGATTAATCAGAGCCGCGACGGCTTCTCCGACGTACTTAACTTAGAGTTCATGTCTAAATTCCGACCAGATATCGCCTTCATCGGAGCTAGCGGTGTCGACTTGAAAAAAAATTCCCTCAGCGTTCGCAATCCCGCCGAGGGAGTTCACAAAGCTCGTATAATTGAGCTAAGCAAAGAAACTTATGTGATGGTGGAAGGGCAAAAGTTCGGCGTGGAAGGCAATTACCAATTCAGCACTATCGACAAAGTTAGCGGGCTGATTACAGAAAAAAAACTCTCCGAAGAGGAGAGTGCTCTGGCTGAAAAGTTGGGCGTGAAAATTATTTCTGCTTAATTTCTCCGTCACAGCGGAAAAATTCCCACATTTGGTATCAACGCTAAAAATCGCCTTAGCAGTTCCATTTCGACTGCGCAGGCGATTTTTCTTTATACGAAATAAATTTTTTGCTAAAATCAGCTCACGAGGTGATTTCCATGGCGAAAAAACATTTTTGTCAGTTAATCCAGCATATTCGCAACTTCGACTATACCAGTTACTTTGGCGTAGATTTTTTATTGACAATCAACTCAAAGCAAATTATTATTTTTACGGGGTGATTAAAATGGAAACGTTTGGGCAAAAAATTAAACGGTTGCGCAAGGCAAAGAAAATGACTCAATCGGAGTTGGCGGATTCAGTCGGCGTAGATTTTACGTACATCAGCAAGATAGAAAACGACAAAGGTCTCCGTCCGCCCGCAGAATCTACTATCAGACGACTTGCAATTTTTTTGGAAACAGACGCGGAAGAATTAGTTCTGTTGGCTAAAAAAGTTCCGCAAAATTTCCAAGAGACAATCGTTGAGGATAAACTCGCGGTAGATTTTCTGCGCGTCTTCCCAAAATTAAATGAAACTCAACGCGGCATTGTGGAAAAAATGATTGAGCAAGCGGAGGAGAAAGTTTGAGCCGAAATATTGAAATGTTAGCCAATAAAGTTCTTCAAGCTGAAAAAATTTCAAAGCCTCCAATAAATGCCGAGCGAATAGCCGAATTTCATTTTGCTTTGGACATTGAGTGGACTAATTTTAAAAATAATGATGCGGCGGCGCAACTATCGGTTTCGGATAAAAAAATTTATATGAATGAATCCCGCGCAGATAAATTCAGAGCTAATTGCGGGTTGAAAAATTTCACAATCGCGCACGAGATAGGACATTGGGTTTTGCACAGAAATTTAGTTGGTCAACATTCGCCGAAAATAGAACGCGAAGCAGAAAAATTCGCGACATATTTGCTTATGCCAGAACAATTTGTACGCGATGAATTCGCCAAATTTA
Organism: Selenomonadaceae bacterium; assembly: GCA_017529935.1. Lineage (GTDB taxonomy): Bacteria > Bacillota > Negativicutes > Selenomonadales > Selenomonadaceae > Quinella. The sequence goes on along the minus strand of JAFXNB010000115.1, from coordinate 12,043 downwards.
ATTCCGACGCTTTATCGGATTATTTTCCTGTCGATAGGAAAGTATCTTCTTTGGCAGAAACTTTTTGCGTGTCATATACAGCAATGCGGATTCGTCTTTCGCAATGGGAACTGAAACTTATTTATGTTGATAAGGACGGCAAAATTTATCGGAGTAAAGAAGAATTTTTGGAACAGTCCGGACAGATTAGGCTGTTTTAAAAAATTTTGCCACAAAACTTGATAAGAAATCCAAGGCAAACTATAATCCTCCGCGAGGTGATTATATGGCAAAAATTAAATGTGATATTTTTAAATCTTATCTATTCAAAAATGCTGATTACGCTGGTGATTTCCAGATTCCTATTCTACATTCGAGCAAATTATTACCCAACAAGCTCATTCCGTTTTCCAGAGCAATGAACACAAACGATTTTGAACAATGGGTTCACTTCTATGAAGACGACAAAAATTTTATTCTCGTCTGGAATCAAACAAAAAAGTACTTGCCAATCCTGAAGAAATTTTACGGCGTGATTTCTCCCGACTTCAGCGTTCAGAGAAATATGCCGCTCTTTATGAAATTAGATTCAATAGCTAAAGGACGTGTGCTTGGTCATTGGTGGCAACAAAATGGAATAGAAGTTATCCCAAATGTCAGATTCAACGGAGATTCGACTTATGAGTTTGTTTTTGAGGGTTTGGATAAAAATTCAAATCTTGCTGTCGGTTCTCTCGGCTGTATAAAAAATAAAGAGGAACGTAAATACTTTGTCGAAGGTCTTCGCGAGCTTATAAAACGATTGCAACCAAAAAATCTCATCGTTTACGGCGCAGCTCCGAAAAAAATTTTTGAACCTTATTCTAACGAAACGAATATCTTACATTTTTCGAGTTGGACAACTTTAATTCATCAAAAGGAGCGTGTATAATCTTGGGGGCAGGCAAAGGTAAAAATTTCGGCGACAAGGTAAGTAAATTTGCCGATAATCTCTCAAATCTTATTGCTGATTATGTTTTAAATGAAGTCGGATTCTTTGGCGAAAAGGCTAACGATACCGTTCGACATATTTTTGGCAAAAATCCTTTGGAGACGATGAAGGATTTTGTTGAAAAAGCAACTAAAGGCGCAGAAATAAAGGCATTGGCAAACGGAAAAGGTTATATCGCAAAATTTTCGGATGGATTTCAAATTATATACAGAGAAAAATCATCCTCCGACGGCTCGCCTGCACTTGAAATTTGGACGAACATCAGAACCAGAAATGCTTCTTCAACCGTTGAGATAGAAATATCGGGGCAAAGACTTAAAGTTCGTTATCAAAAAATCCATTTTGTTACTAAAGAATAGGGGTAAATGTCATGGTTATCGAAAATGTTTATGTTAAGATGACAGAAGAAAATTTGTTGCACAAAGCTATAGGGAAAAAATTGTTCAAGATAGGTTCCGAGGATTCCACAAACTTCTCTACGGATTTTATGTGGACGATTTATTTCGATTTCGAGGATTTGTATTTTAAAATAGAGAGAGCCGATATTGTCGCCAAACTTTTCAATGAAGACGAAGACGGCGGAATTCCGATTACAGAAAAAGTTACTCACGATTCAAGCCATGAAAAATTCTCGAAAAATATAAACCGCACAGTTAAAGATGTGCTCATCGTCATTGATACGTTCGAGTTTTCCAACTACAAAATCACCTACCCGAAGGCAATTATCTTTCAGTTCGACGATTGCAATTTGGTTATCGAAAAGTTATGGCCGTTTTCTCTGGCAGGATTTCTCGTTTTCTTAGATTCTCCAGACGCCGAAAATTACGGCTTAACTGACGAAATGCAATTCTGGTACGACCCGGCAGAAGATGACGAAAAGCCTTTGGCAAGTCAAAAAATCAAGTCGCTCAAACAAGGTAAATTTATTGATTGAATTGTAACTTCTAAATTATTTTTATATATAATTTCCACTTCAACGCCCCGCGAGGGCATTTTTTTTTGCCTCAAACCATTTTTTCTGCTAAAATTAACTCACGAGGTGATTTTTTATGGCGAAAAAGCATTTTTACGAGTATATCAAGCCCGCAATGAAGGAAGATGCTCTTGTACATTACTTTGCCAACTATTTTAAAATTCGCAACTTCGATTCGGCTAATTATATCGACCTTTACACGCCTGAAATCTTTTTCGAGTTCAAAACCAATGAAAACTTTAAAAATCCTTCGATATTTGCTGAAACCGTCGCTCAAGCTCTCTATTACGCCAAAAGATTGTATTCGGGCGATGACCCGCGTCCTCTTAGCCCTTATATTTCCGTCGTTACTAAAAATTTCGGCGCGTACTTTGAAACTAAATCCTTTTTCGACTTCTACAGCAATGAAACGCGCTACGATTGGGATTTGCCGCCCTCTTCCCCGTGCAAAATTCTCGTTGCCGACCTTTTAAACTCCAAAATCATCACAGACGCTGTTGTCTACGACTTCGCGGACGTCGCGGACGATATTAAATTCACCACCGATATTCAACGCATTAGGAAAAAAACTAGCCGCTTCGAGAAAAAACTTATCACGCCCAACAACTTCGACGCGATTTTTAATTATTGGCAAAGTCTCTTCGGCAAGGCCGTTAAAAATTCCCATAAGCCCTCCGAATACTTCATCACCGACATCGAGGGCGATAAATCCGAAATTAGCGGCGAACAAGTCGTTTTCCACATGACCGACGGCAAGCAAATTTACAAGCCCATTGACATTGCCGCTTACAAAGCTTTTTGGAGCCAATACGAGAAAATCCGCAACCACGACACGATTATCACCGTGCGCCAACGCATGGACAGAATGACCGAGGAAAATTTGCGGCGGTTCACCGGCGAATTTTACACGCCGAAACTTTTTGCAGATAAAGCCGTTGATTATCTTAAAAAAACCGTCGGCGACTGGTGGAAAGATGAAAATTTTCGGCTGTGGGATATGGCTGCGGGCACCGGCAACCTTGAATTCTCTTTGCCGGCAGAATCGCTCGCTAAATGCTATATTTCTACGCTGATTAAAGACGAGGCTGATTATTGCGCGAAAATTTTTCCTGCCGCGACGTGCTTCCAATACGATTACTTGAATGACGACGCCGCTAAATTGCCCGAAAACCTGCGCGCTGACCTCGCCAACCCAAATATCCGCTGGATTATCTTCATTAATCCGCCTTACGTCACCGCTAACAACTACGAACGCGACAAAACTAAAATCAACAAGGATACAGTTTCAATGACGGCTATTCAAAAGACTATGACGGAAGAAAATTTAGGCGAAGTCAGCCGAGAATTATTTAGCCAATTTATTTATCGAATCAGCAAAGATTTTTCCAATCGAAATGCTTATCTCTGCATGTTTTCAAAACTCAAGTATATAAATTCAACTAACGACCAAAAATTTCGTGATAAAATATTCAGGTTTAAGTTTGAACGCGGCTTTATGTTCGATTCCAAGAATTTTGACGGTTGCAAGGCGAATTTCCCCGTCGGCTTTTTAATTTGGAACCTTAGCAAGTTTATTTCATTGGAAGAACAGGAAATCAAGCTTGAGATTTGGGAAAAATATAAAAGTGACTTCCTTGTCAGACCCGCTGCTAAAATTTTTCATGCCGCTAATCGCGCAGATTTTTTAAATAAATGGATTGACCGCCCGCCTTGCACAAAAAAATTTCCGCCATTATCAAGCGGATTAACAGTTGCATATAAAAATAAAGACCGCCGCGATAGAATTGCGGAAAATTTTCTTGCGTCGTTTATGTGTAATGGAAATGATTTCATGCATCAAAATCGAGCAACATTTTTATCTGCGCCATATGTAAGCGCGGGAGCATTATCAATCACGCCGGAGAATTTTGAACAGGCAATGATAGTGCACATGGTGCGACGGCTGCCCAAAGCGACGTGGCTAAACGACCGCGACCAATTCTTACAGCCGAACAAAATATTGCCGCGCGAATTCGTGACGGACGCGGTGATCTGGAGCCTATTTGCACCGTCGAATCAGACAGCGAGCTTGCGCGACGTGGAATACGAAGGGGAAATTTATCAGATACGCAATAATTTTTTCCCGTTCGCGCTGTCGGAGCTGAAAAGCTGGGAATGCACGTTGCCGGCGATAAAAGCGCGTCTAGAGGCGGCGACGGAGGACAGATTCGCGGCGACGTGGATAAAAAATAACCGCGCAGACCTGTCTAGCGAGGCACTGGCGATTTTGAGCGCGGGGCGCGATATTTACAAGCGATTTTACGCAGAACTGGACAAAGTGGACGTGTGGCGTTGGAAGATAGACGATTGGGACGCGGGCTGGTATCAAGTGCGCATGGCTTTGAACGCGAAATTGACTTTGGACGAATTAACAAATAAATTGGAGCCGCAGATTTACGAGCTGGGCTTTTTGCGCGACGAGGTGCGCTATTTTTAATTGTAATGACCTTTGCAAGCGATAATATAGAGGTAACCGTTATCGTCAATGTCATAAACAAGGCGATTTTGCTCGTCGATGCGGCGCGACCAGCCTTCACTATATAAAAGTTTTTCAGGCTTGCCGATTCCGACTGATAATCCGTTGCGTTCGATGTCTTTAATCAGCTTGTTAATACGGTTGAGAGTTTTTTTATCTTGATTTTGCCAGTAAAGGTAATGTTCCCAGCCGTCGTCAGACCATAATTTATTCATCGTCATCAACCTCGATTAACTCATGAGATTGGCAACGACCCTCGTGCATCTGTCTGAATCCGCGTTTAAGCATTGCAAGATAGCGAGCGTTGCGCAGAGCCTTGAAAATATCGACGCCATTTCCCTCCGCGAATTGCTTATCGAGCTCTTCTTTGAAAATTTTCAGTTCGGCAGGCGCAAAATTTACCAATTTGCTCCCATCGAGGTTCATTTGCTCCAAAGTTTGTGCTTCAATCATTTTAATCAACTCCTTACCGATATTTTACAATGAGCAAAGGTTTTTATCAACAAAAAATCTCCTTGCCGAATTGACAAGGAGTTAATTTTTTTGTGAAGGTTCAGCCCATGGTTAGAGCCATGATCGCCTTTTGAGTGTGCAAACGGTTTTCCGCCTCGTCAAAAATGACGTGGGCGTTGTCTTCTAAAACGTCGTCGGTGATTTCTTCGCCGCGATAGGCGGGCAGGCAGTGCAGGACGATAACATTTTTGCTTGCGCCGCGCAGAAGTTGCTTGTTGACTTGATAGGGCGCGAAAATTTTCTTGCGGGCGTCGTGTTCAGCCTCTTGCCCCATGCTCGCCCAAGTGTCGGTGGCGATAATGTCAGCATCGTGGACGGCTTCGGCGGGATTTTCCGTCCAAGAGAGTTTCGCGCCGGTTTCTTCGGCGTCAGCGAGTGCATTCTCGAAAACTTTCAAATTCGGCTTGTAATCGGCGGGCGTAGCAACGGTTAAAGTCATTCCGACCTTAGCCGCGCCGTAAAGATAGGAATTTGTCATGTTGTTGCCGTCGCCGACGTAAGCCATCTTAAGTGCGCGGAAATTTTTGCCTTTGTGTTCGCGAATCGTCAGCAAATCGGTCAGAACTTGGCAGGGGTGGAGCAAATCAGTCAAGCCGTTGATGACGGGAATGTCCGCGTACTTGGCAAGCTCTTCAACTTTGGCTTGTTCGTATGTGCGAATCATAATTCCGTCGAGATAGCGCGCCAAAACTCGTGCAGTGTCTTTAATCGGCTCGCCGCGCCCGAGTTGCAAGTCTTTGCTCGACAAAAATAAACCTGTGCCGCCGAGTTGGAAGATACCGACCTCAAATGAAACTCTTGTCCGCGTCGAAGACTTTTCAAAAATCATGCCGAGCGTCTTGCCCGCCAAAATTTTATGTTCGACGCCCGCCTTCTGCATGATTTTAAGTTTAGCCGCGCAATCGATAATTTCTTCGACCTCGTCGCGGCTCAAATCGTGAATCGACAGTAAATCTTTGCCCTTTAACAAAATATCAACTCCTCAAATTAATTTTAAAACATCTCGCAGGTAATCCATCTCGACAAAATCTTTCCAACGAATACTTTGCCGGCGGAAATTCATCATTTGTTCGATAAGATTCAAAGTAGCCTGATGGATATTTTTTATGGCGGGATAAGGTAGGCGCAAAATATTCGGCAAATCACGGATTAAAAGCCGCGCCTCCGCATCGGTCACCTTATTGAAGGATTTTAAGGTTGCGTCTAGGGTGGTTTCTTCGCAAATTCTCCAATAATCCGCGTCGCTCGGAAATTTTTCGCGCAGATAAGTGCTCAATGCCCGACAAATCAACGCTACCTCCAAAGAAAATTTCTTGTCCGACAAAGTTTCAACCAGAGCCTCCGTCACGCGAATAAATCTTTGCTCGTCGCTTTCTAGGGAAAAATTTTCTGCGCGGGCGGCACGATAGTTCAAAATGTCGTCGTCGAACTCTTCGTTGCGGTCGTGCCTGTGAAATTCTTCGTAGGTGTAAGGATTATCGGAACTGCACGGCCAACCGCGCCGCATTTTGGTGTTCGTGTACTCTTCTTTGGATTTCACGTGGTAATGATTCACGACGATTTTTTTTGTCAATACCGGCAACGAACAAACACTCGACGGCAACGGATTAGAATCCTCATTCACCAAATGGAACGGCGCAAGGAGATTTATAAAATGCATGGTCTGAAAATAATCTATCTTGCGCGGGTCGGCGATATTTTTCCTATATTGGTTGAGTTCGTCCTCTCTCGGTGCGCGGCGCGTGAATCTTTCCAAGACACCGCGCGAATAGTCAGCTTTATCCTGTCCATTCGAGCCGAAAATTTGGAAATGGAAAGAAACGCCCGCCGCATTGTCGTCATTAGCTAAAATTTCGTCGACAACTTCAACGATTGAGCGATTGCTTTTCGGGAAGATGAATTCGTCCAAGTCGATGAACGCCATGTAGCGGCAATGAAACTTGAAACGCTTGACGGCGTCGTTATAAGCTTTCATCTGCATATGTTTGCCCGGTGCGGAAATATAATCGACGAGCCCCGCATCAATGTAGGGCTTGGCGACTTCGGCTTGATTGTCGGGGCTTTCGTTGTCATAAAGATAAAAATGATCGACGCCCGCCAGCAAATGATAATCCAGCCACTCTTTAAGATAATTTCCCTCGTCCTTGAGAATAGCGACGATCGCCAAGTCATACAGGAATAAATTTCTGTCAACCATGGTTTATTCTCCTAAAACGCCGTCCAAAATGTCAATAACTTCGTCGACGTGCTCTTTAGTAATCACGAGCGGCGGAATAAATCTTAAAACTGTGCCGACCGTGCAATTTATAATCGCGCCGCGCTTCATGCACTCGTTGACAATTTCCACGCCCGATTTTTTAGTTTTGTCGAGTTGTGCGCCGAGAATCAGACCTTCGCCGCGAATTTCACGAATCTGCGCGGGATATTTTTTCTGCAAGCCGATAAGTTTATCCTTGAAATATTTTCCGACTTCAGCGACGTGCGCCAAAAATTTTTCGTCGGGAATTGTATCGAGAACGACATTAGCCGCCGCGCAGGCAAGAGGATTGCCGCCAAAAGTCGTGCCGTGGTCGCCGGGCTTGAAAGCTTGCGCAACTTCCTCCGTGACGACAAACGCGCCAATCGGAACGCCGCCCGCCAAACCTTTAGCCAGCGTGACAATGTCGGGCTTGACGCCGTATTTCTCGTAAGCAAAAAATTTTCCGCTGCGCCCGATACCCGATTGAATTTCGTCTAAAATCAAAAGCGCACCGTGTTTATCGCAAAGCTCGCGAACTTTTTTAAGATAATCGTCTTTCGGCGGATAAACGCCGCCTTCGCCCTGAATCGGCTCCAACATCACCGCGCAAGTTTTATCGGAAATTTTTTCGGCAAGTTCGGCGGCGTCGTTGTAGTGCACGTAATCGAATCCGGCGGGCAACGGCTCCAGTCCTTCCTGATAGTGCGGCTGACCGGTTGCGGTTAAAGTTGCCAAAGTTCTGCCGTGGAAACTGTCCCACGCCGTGATAATTTGCGTTTTGTCGGCGGAAATTTTTTTGGCGAACTTGCGGGCGATTTTAATTGCGCCCTCGTTGGCTTCCGCGCCCGAATTCGCAAAGAATGCCCTGTCCAGCCCGCTGAGCTTGACTAATTTAGCGGCGGCGTCGGCTTGCGGCTGTGTGTAGTAAAGATTGCTAACGTGAATGACTTTTGCCGCCTGCTCCGAAATTGCTTTAACGAGCGGCGGATAATTGTGCCCCAAAACATTGACGGCGATACCCGCCAGGAAGTCGAGATATTTTTTCCCGTTAATGTCGTAAAGATAAACGCCCTCGCCACGCTCCAAAACGATTTTGTAGCGTTTGAACACGGGCAGATAATTTTTGTCGTCGCGTTCAAAAATTTTTTCTTCCGTCAAGTAAATCACTCCTCATTTCCTCATCGACAGTTGCAAGCCGATTTCGTCAAGCATTTTCTGCTCCTCGAAAAGAACTTCCGCGTTGTACTCGCGCAGTCGTTTTTCCTTGAGCTGTTCGATACTCTTAAGATATGTCATCAGTTGCATTAAAATTTTTAGTTTCTGTTGTTTATCCTGCGTCGCCCGCAAAATTATTTCCTGTTGCCGTTCAATCTGCTCGCGTTTCCAATTAAAAAATTCGTTATACGTCATGATAACTCCAACCGTGACTTTTTTGCCCTCGCTTGTCATATCGGCGAATTCTTTTTGTCCTTCCGCCATTTCGCGCAGGAGGATTTGCAATTTTGCGCGACACTCCTCCAGTTTCCGCGACGATTCGGCGAATTGCATTTCGGCATCGTCTTTTTTGCGCTTCGTGACTTTCAAAAGCGTTTCGAGTTGGAATTTAAATTTTTTCATATCACTTGCCCGAAATCCTAAGGAGTTTCTGCTTGGTCACTTCGTAAGTATCGACTTCAAAAATTCCTTGGCAGAGGAATTCGTTAATCGCGTCAATCTTGCCAATCGCCTCGTCGATTCGCTTGCTGGAGCCTTTAACATACGCGCCAATGTGAATCAAATCCTCCGCGTCCTTGTAAACCGCCATCAACGCCCGCATTTTCTGCGCGGCTTGCAGGTGAGCAGGCTCGACAACTTCGACCATGACACGGCTGACGCTCCCCAAAACGTCAATGGCTGGGAAATGATTCTGCGCGGCGATTGAACGGCTTAAAACAATATGCCCGTCGAGAATTGAGCGCACGGCGTCGGCAATCGGTTCGTTCATGTCGTCGCCGTCAACCAACACCGTATAAATCCCCGTGATTGAACCGGTGTCCGAAGTGCCCGCGCGTTCCAAAAGTCTAGGCAACAGCGCGAAAACCGACGGCGTGTAACCGCGTGTGGCGGGCGGCTCACCGATTGTCAAACCGACTTCACGTTGCGCCATTGCAAAGCGCGTAACAGAATCCATCATCAGAATAACTTTGTGCCCTTGGTCGCGGAAATATTCGGCAATGGCGGTGGCAGTCATCGCCCCCTTGATTCGGACAAGCGCAGGTTGGTCTGAAGTTGCAACGACGACGACTGCGCGTTTAAGTCCAGCCTCGCCCAAGTCGCGTTCTATAAAGTCACGAACTTCACGCCCGCGCTCGCCGATTAGCGCAATGACACTTATATCAGCCTCGGTATTGCGGGCAATCATGGAAAGGAGCGTTGACTTGCCGACGCCCGAACCCGCCATGATTCCGATACGTTGCCCGTCGCCCATGGTTATCAGCCCGTCGACCGCGCGAACTCCGACGTAAAGGCTGTCATGAATTCGCGGGCGCGTCAAAGGGTGCGGCGGCGGCGCGTGCAACGGATATTCAATCGTCGACAGAATTGGTCCCAGCCCGTCCATCGGATTGCCCAGCCCGTCAAGCACCCGCCCCAAAAGTTCGTCGCCAACTTTAACTTGCAACGTCTTCTGCGCGGCAACTACTTCGCAACCGGGACCGACGCCCTGCATTTCGCCAATCGGCATCAACATGACGAAACCCTCGCGGAAGCCGACGACTTCAGCGGGGATTGGCGGCACGTTCGGGAATTTCGACGTAATATAACACAGCTCACCCACGCTGACGGGCGGTCCTTGCGTCTCGATAACCAGCCCGACCACTTGTGTAACTTTTCCCGTCAATTTAATCGTGTTGCATTCTTCAATCGCGTTCCTGAGTTTCTGCAGGTTTATATCATTCTTTATCGCTGACATCTCAAAATCCCCATAAAGTTTACAAGTCTAAATAATAATGCGTCGACAGCTCGACAAGTTCATCGGCAACCAGCGAATGAAAGCCCGCGTAAGATAAATTTTCTGCCCGCGCAGAGAAAGTGTAATGCCCGACTGCCCACGCCGCGACTTGTTGCGTCTCGGAAATTTTTGCAATGTAGATTGTCGTGCCCGTCGTCGTATCCACGCGCCACTTCACGCCCGAAACGCCGCTTATATCTTGAAGTTCCTCGCCGTCCGCCCGTTTGTATGTTCTAACCGTCAAGGAAACTGTAGGCTCCCATCTGCGCCCGTAACGAACTTCAGCTATGCCCTGCCCCGCGTACAGTGCCGTTATCTCGTAGCCCGATTTGCGCGGCATGTACAGCGGGATAAAATGAACTGCGCGGGCGACTTCAGCAAAATTCGCGTAGACGAGCTTTTGATTGGGCAAGGCGACAGTTTCGACGGTTTGCGGCGGCGCAGGGTTAATCGTTGGCTGTGGTTTCGGCGCAGGCTCAACTTTCGGCTGTGGTTTCGGCGTAGGTTCAACTTTTGGCTGTGGTTGCGGCGCAGGTTCAACTTTCGGCTGTGGTTGCGGCGCAGGTTCAACTTTCGGCTGTGGTTGCGGCGCAGGTTCAACTTTCGGCTGTGGCTTCGGTGCCGGTTCAACTTTCGGCTGTGGCTTCGGAGCAGGTTCAACTTTTGGCTGTGGCTTCGGAGCAGGTTCAACTCTTGGCTGTGGTTGCGGTGCAGGTTCAACTTTCGGCTGTGGTTTCGGCGTAGGTTCAACTTTTGGCTGTGGCAAAGGCTCCGGCGGCGTTTCATTTTTCGGCGACTCGATTACAGTCGCTTCTTCCTTGCGTTGCCTGTCCTTTTTATCCGCGCTCTCCTTGAGTTTCCGCTCGTTAGCTTTTTCCTTTTCCTTGCGCGTCTGCCTAAGTTTTTTCTTGCGTTCTTTAATTTCCTTGTCCGATTCCTGCGTTCGTTCCGTCGATAAGCTGTCTTTCAGCGCGGGATTTATTTCGCCGAGCTGTTCATCTTCGCCAGATTTTTCTTGTTCCGCCGCTATAAGTGACAGCTCTTTATCTTCTTCCGCCGCGTAGGTCGCGCACGGGAGCTGAATCGCCGCCAGCAATGATAGCACGACGATTTCTTTTCTAAACTTCAAAAATATTCCTCCTCATTTCAATGCATGCGCCGATTATAATTCATAAAAAAATTTATCGCAATGCCGAATTCGCCTCCGAATGCCCTTGCGCAGAAAATGCCCTTATGACGCGCTTTTTGACTTTCTGAAAAGTTTTTAGCGTAAAAGACGGGTTTTTTTTCGAGGTCGCGCCATTACGGGCTTGACAAGCATTTTTGGCAATGATAATATTGGCGCGCTTTTAACCAGGCATGAAAATTTTGGAAGGAGGTGGGCGCATGCCAACCATAAATCAGTTAGTGAGAAAAGGTCGTCAGATGTTGGAAGAAAAATCAACGGCTCCGGCTCTGAAGGAGTGCCCGCAGAAACGCGGCGTGTGCACTCGCGTTTACACGACGACGCCCAAGAAACCGAATTCGGCACTTCGCAAGGTTGCGCGTGTCCGCTTGACCAACGCCATCGAAGTCACTGCATACATTCCCGGTATCGGGCACAACTTGCAGGAACACAGCGTTGTGTTGATTCGCGGCGGCCGCGTCAAGGATTTGCCGGGTGTTCGCTATCATATCATTCGCGGCTCCCTCGATACCGCCGGTGTGCAAGACCGCAAGCAGGCGCGTTCCAAATACGGCGCAAAGAAAGCTAAAGCCAAGAAAAAGTAATTTCGTATCACGAATTACGCATTGAAAGGAGCAGCAGAAATGCCAAGAAAAGGTTCTGTGCCTAAACGCGACGT
>JAFXNB010000114.1 GCA_017529935.1 Selenomonadaceae bacterium | reverse complement strand
CTTGCCGCGCTGAATTGCATGTTGGAAAAAAATTTGCCCGGCGTGAATTATCTTGCCGTCGACAGGAACGACATAAAAAATCTTGACGGCTGCAACACGATTCACAAATTCCGATTGCTGGACAGGACGGACGAGCAAAATTTAGTGCAAGCCCTGCGCGGCGCGGATATGATTTTTGTCGTCGCCGAGGAAGTTTGGGAAAATGTTAAGGCGGTCGCGCTTGCCGCCCACTGTGCAAAAAAAGTTGGCGTGCCCGTGATTTTTATAGCCGGCGGGAATTTTGAGGACGCGGAGGACGAAATTATTTTCGACGCGCTGATAAAGTTGCCGAATAAAAATTTTGAGTTCGATTCCGCCAAAGTCGTTGAGAATTTTATTGAGGCTGTGACGCTTGACGGGCAGCCGAAGATTGACGTTAAAACAATTTCGGAAACCGTTGCGGAAGGCGGCGGGATTATCGGCTACGGCGAACGCGACGGGAAAAATTCTGTCGTCAAAGCCGCCAAAGCCGCCCTTGAACACGCCGAAAACTCCGCAGAAAATTTCAAGACCGCCACGAAAATTTTATTCAACGTGACCGCCGCCAAAGGAAATCTTTCGTTGGAGGAGGCGCAGAAACTTTCAAGGCTAATAAAACGCCGCGCTCCCGACGCTGAAATTTCATTCGGCTTTTCTATAGACGATTGGCTCGTTAGCAAAGTAAAATTTCTGCTTATCGCCGCTTCCGTTTGACAGAGGCGGCGCATTTTTATAAAATGGCTCAAGTTTGGAAGGAGGATTTTTATGGACGCCAATATAAAAATCGTGTTGGATCAATATTTCGAGGGCGCAGCGGAGCTTAAGCCGAATTTCTTCGTACCCGTGCGCGACAACCGCGTAATCGAGCCGCTTATTATCGCTTTCTTCAGCGAGACCGAACAGAGCACGCTCATAATCAGCGACGACCAAGACGTTTTAGAAGGCGATATTCTCGTTTACCCGAAGACGCGCCAATTTTGCTATCTTGACGATATTCGCCACATCAGCGGCAAAGGGCTTTACATCGTCCACTATCACACGAAATATCAGCGCAAGGCAAACGCGCCCTTCGACGCCGAATAATTTTTTTCGACAATCAAAAACTCCCGCAGAGAAATTTGCGGGAGAATTTTTTTGTAATTAAACTTTCAATCATCGGACGAACAGTCCGGCAATGCCCGCGCTCATCAACGAAACGAGTATTCCGGAAGCAATCATGAACTTGACGTTCTGCGAAATTAATTCATTTTTATTTTTGTCGACGATGCCGCTAAAAGTTCCAAGTAAAATTCCGACCGTGCCCAAATTTGCAAAACTCGTTACAAAAACCGTAAGCACGCATTGCATATGGCGACTAAAATTTTCCATGAGCGGTTGAGCTTGCAACATTACGACGAATTCATTTGTAATTAATTTCGTGCCCATGAATTGCGCCAGCTGAAAAGCTTCTGCGGTTTCCGGAACTAAAAGCCACGCGAACGGGAACATAATCAGCCCCAACGCCGCTTCAAGACTGATTGCCGGATTTATCAGCGCGAGACCTGCATTTATCAATTTTGCCAGCGAAACGAATGCGATAACCATGCACGTCACGATAAAAACTAATTTCCCCGCGCCTAGAATCGAATTGCCCAGAAAGTTGAAGAAGGGCAATTTTTTTTCGCTGCCCGACGTGCTGAAAACTTCGTCGTCCTCTTCGGGCGATACGTTGACGGGATATAAAATGTGCGCAATCATTAGCGCGTTGATGACGTTCAGGGGAATTGCAGTCAAAATGAATTCCGCCGGCATCATTTGAATATAACTGCCGATTATCGACGCCGAAACGCAATTCATTGACATTATCGCTATCGTCAGGCAACGTTGCGTTGAAATTTTTTGTAGTTGCGTAGCCGAAACCGCTTGAACGTCTGGAATTCCGAGCACTGCCATTTCCGCCGCGAAAAATGATTCAAATTTCGGCGCGCCCGTCACGAAACTCAAACCGCGCCCAATCCATTTTATCATGAACGGCATTATTCCAACGTAATTTAAAATGTCGAACATGGGCACGATAAGTAAAAGCGGCAAAAGCGCGGCGGTCACGAAATTCATCTGCGGAACGTTTACCCAATTCGGCAATGCGAACGCCACGCCCTCATAAGAGATACTCACGACGGCTGTAAACGCCTTTGCCGCTACGACAATCATTTCTCGACCGATTTCAAACGAAATTAGGAACCAACCAACGAAAATATTCAGCGCGAGGAGTTTTGCGACGGTTTTTTTATTTATTGCCCGCCTGTCATGCGAAAATAATATTGCAAGAGCCAAAAATACAATCAACGCGGCTAAATTTATCACGACAGCCATTTAAAATCCCTCGTTAAAGCTTTCAAATTCAGCTTTTGTCAAATATGAATCCTGCGTACCCTTGCGTGTCACACTTAATGCCGCGTATTTCGACGCACGCTGAATTGATTCAAGAATATTTTTTGTCCTTGAATAAGTTTCGACTAAGCAGCCGAGATAAGCGTCGCCGGCTCCGGTGCTGTCAATCGCGGCAACTTTTAACGTCGGGACGAATTCCAAAACGTCCTCCGCCATGAAAATTGAGCCGTCCGCGCCGCAAGTGACGATAAGATTTTTTAATCCGCGCGACAAAAGATATTTGCCCGCCGCCAAAATATTTTCTCTGGTATCGGCGGGCATTTTCGTTAGAACTTTCAATTCAATTTCGTTTACGACGACAAAATCGCATTTACAAGCCATATCAGCGGAAAAATTTTCATTTATCGGCGAAGGATTCAACATTACGGGAATTTTATTTTCGACGGCAAAATTAATCACAGTGTAAACCGTTTCCAGCGGAATTTCGAGTTGAATTACAAACATTGAGCACTTTTTAAGGTCGTCAGCGGCATTTAAAACTTTTTCGGGCGTCAAAGCCGTGGTTGTGCCGGGATAAAAGACGCTGTTATATTGTCCGCTGTCATCAACGATAATCACAACGACGCCGCTTGAAATATTTTGAGCCGTGACGACGTATTTTGTATCGATATTGTTGCGGATAAAATTTTCACGCGCCATTTCGCCGAAAATATCATTGCCGACCGCCGACACCATCAAAATATCGGCACCGAGTCTGCTCGCCGCCACAGCTTGATTAGCACCTTTGCCGCCGCACGCGACATGAAAATTATTTGCCCTTGTCGTCGAGCCATATTCGGGCATTTTGTCGACGTAAGAGACCAAATCAATCAAAGTGCCGCCGATAACTGCGATTTTCATAAAAACTTCCTTTCTAGGAGCTAATTCAAATATCTAAATTCTTTACAAGGAGAGCGTTCTCCTCAATGAACTGTCTGCGCGGCGCAACTTGATCTCCCATTAAAATTGTAAAAAGTTCGTCCGCCTCGAATGCGTCGTTGACTTCAACGCGGAGCATTGTGCGTGTCATCGGGTCCATCGTCGTTTCCCAAAGTTGTTCGGGATTCATTTCGCCGAGACCTTTATAGCGTTGAACCGTCGCGCCGTCGCGCCCAACCTCGTCAAGTTTTTTGGCAAGTTCGTCGTCGCTGTAGGTGTACCAGTGATTCTTGCCCTTGCGAATTTGATAGAGCGGCGGCTGCGCAATGTAAACGTGTCCATGTTCTACGAGCGGTTTCATGTAGCGGTAAAAGAAAGTCAAAAGCAACGTCCGAATGTGTGCGCCGTCAACGTCCGCGTCCGTCATGATGATAATTTTTCCGTAGCGGCGTTTGCTCAAGTCGAAGTCGTCGCTTATGCCCGTGCCGAACGCCGTTATCATCGTGCGAATTTCGGCGTTGGCGAAAATTTTATCAAGGCGTGCTTTCTCCACGTTTAAAATTTTGCCGCGCAGGGGCAGGATAGCTTGAAATCTCCTGTCGCGCCCCTGCTTAGCCGAGCCGCCCGCGCTGTCGCCCTCGACGATATAAATTTCCGCCTTGTCCGGGTCTTTGACGGAGCAATCAGCCAGCTTGCCGGGGAGACTTGAAACTTCCAACGCATTTTTCCTGCGCGTAAGTTCGCGGGCTTTTCTTGCCGCCTCACGAGCACGAGCCGCCATTACCGCCTTTTCCAAAATCTGTTTCGTGACGGCGGGATTCTCCTCGAAAAATTCGCTCAAGCTCTCATTGACGACCGCACTGACCAGCGAACGAATTTCCACGTTGCCGAGTTTGGTTTTCGTCTGCCCCTCGAATTGTGGATTGTGGAGCTTGACGCTGATAACCGCCGTCAAACCTTCGCGAACGTCCTCGCCGCTCAAAGTGTTGTCGCTGTTTTTTAAAAGGTTGTGGCGTTTGGCGAATTCGTTAGCAACTTTAGTTAGCGCGGTGCGGAAGCCGACTAGGTGCATGCCGCCTTCCTCCGTGTTGATGTTGTTGACGTAGCTGAAAATATTTTCTTGATAAGCGTCGGTGTATTGCATGGCAACTTCGACAACAGCATCGTCGCGCCGCCCATTGAAGTAAATCGGCGTCGGATTAATTTTTTCCTTCTTGCGGTTCAAATGTTCGACGAAAGATTTTATCCCGCCGTCGAAGTGGAAATCGCGCTCCTCGCCCGTGCGTTTGTCGTTGAGCGTTATCGTTATGCCGCTGTTCAAAAATGCCAGCTCGCGGAGCCGGTGCTTGAGCGTGTCGAAGTTGAATTCCTTGACGGTAAAAATTTCGTCGTCGGGCAGAAAGTGAACTTTAGTGCCGGTGTCCTGCGCCTCGCCGATAATTTCCAACGGCTTGACAGTCACGCCGCGCGAAAAAGTTATCTGATAAATTTTGCCGTCGCGCCGAACTTCAACTTCCATAGATTTTGACAGGGCATTGACGACGCTGACGCCCACGCCGTGCAGACCGCCGCTGACTTTGTAGCCGCCGTCACCGAATTTGCCGCCCGCGTGCAGGACAGTCAATACAACTTCAACGGCGGGCTTGCCGCTCTCGTGCATGTCGACGGGTATGCCGCGCCCGTTGTCGCTGACGGTTATGGAATTGTCCGCCTCAATCGTGACGGTAAGATCCGTGCAAAATCCCGCCAACGCCTCGTCAATCGAATTATCGACAACCTCGTAAACCAGATGATGAAGCCCGCGCTCGGAAGTGGAGCCGATATACATGCCGGGACGAAGCCTGACTGCCTCCAGCCCCTCCAGAATTTGAATTTGATCTGCGCTGTAATCGCCCTCGACCGCTTCAACCTGCGCGGCGGCCTCGTCGAAGTGGACTTCTATATCGTCGCCGTCATCGTCTTCAACGGGCATGACGTCGGGCAATTCGTCTTCGTGCGGCTCGTCTTCTATCGCGTCGCCGAAGTCTTCAACTTTGCGAATTTTTTTATCGTCCAAAATTTTTTACCTCCGTTTCTCGCGATAATTTTACCACAAAAAATCTTTCCTGTATAATGTCCGCACCAAAAATTTATACGATTCGCATCGCAACTCTATCAGCGCGAACAATATCATTGACGCGGTGAAAATACTTTAATAAAATTAAAACAAAATTCATTTTATGGAGAATGAAGCCATGAAAGATTTTCTACGTTACTTGCCTTTAATTGCCGTTGCAGGTTTTATAGGATATGTTTTCTTCAAAGAGTTGGTTATTCTTGCAATTATAATCTTGCTTATAATTTTTCGTGGTGAAGTTTTAGGCTTATATGTTCTTGCTCAAATTGTTGCTGTGGTCGTAGGCATTCCCTACTTATTTTTCACTGACAGTCAAATCAGAAATTCAATGCTCACATTGGCGGTGTTCTTTGGCGGAATATTTTTACTTGTTCACCTGTTGACAAAAAATGAAAAAGGCAAAGAGGACACTAAAATTGATTCTTCACAAGTAAAATCTGAGCAAGTGCCACGCATTGAAAAGAATAATCTATCGGAATTTTATAAGATAGACGAATTACAAAGTCGATTAGAGAAATGGCTCATTACCGTAGAGAATGCACGAGCAGAAAATAAGTGGAAATACGGTCGAGATTATGAACGCTACGTTGGTTATCTTTTTGAGCGCGAAGAGGTCAGTGTCATTTACAACGGCGCGACTAAAGGCAGTTCTGACGGCGGCATTGATTTATTTTGTTTCAAAGACGGCATTGTCTATCCCATTCAGTGCAAACGCTGGAAAAAGAAAGTTGACGAGGAAGAAATTGATAAGTTTGTCAGGGCTGTCGCAATCTTCAAGCGAAATCGTTCCTTTTACGATTTTTGAATATGTTGACCTAAAATCTTGCAAAATTACTTATCGAAATGCTGTTGAATGTTTCTTTTCAGCAAATTTTATTGGTGTAATAAACAATACGCCGCCTAAAGTAATTAAAAAAGGTGATATACTATTCAGACAGTTAAAAAGTAACAGTTATCTTCCTGAGTTTCATGATGACGAAAAAAATCTTTGGGTAACGCTTCCGAAAATCAGAGAAAAACTACAAAACGAAAGTTTAATAGAATACAATAATTCAATACTGCGATTTAAGAACAACATGTTTAAAATTGTTTATCGTCAGTTGTTCAAATGTGATTATATCGACCCACGCTAAAATTTTGTTTGGAGGCTTGATTAAATGGACGCAAAAATTTTAAAGGGAATGCTTTTGGGCTTAGCGACGGGCGACGCGCTGGGAGTTCCCGTTGAATTTGAATCGCGTTTAACTTTGCGGGCAGAGCCGGTAGAAAATATGCGGGCGTTCGGCTCGTGGAATCAGCCGGCGGGCACGTGGTCAGACGATACGAGCTTGACTATCGCGGCAATGGAAAGTATCACGCGGCGCGGCAAACTTGACTATCAAGACGTCATGGAAAATTTTTTGCGCTGGTATGAACGCGACGACTTTACGGCGACGGGCGAACGCTTCGACATCGGCAACACGACCCGTTCGGCTATCGTGCGTTTTTCGCGGAAACTTTTGCCGCCGACTAAATGCGGCGCGACGGAGGAAAATTCCAACGGCAACGGCTCGCTGATGAGAATTTTACCCGCGACGATTTATCTTTACGGCACGCGCGGGAAAATCGGCGGCGACGAGCTGAAAATTATTCACGAATTCTCCGCACTGACTCACGGGCACATTATCAGTTGCATGGCTTGCGGAATTTATTCGCTGATTGCCGCGCAGATTTTGAACGGGAAAAATATTTCGGAAGCGTTTTCAATCGGCATGGACGCCGCCAAAAATTTCTACGGCACGAACGACGCCTTTAAAAATTTCTCCCGCCTGTGCGACGAAAATTTTGCCGCGCTCCCCGAAGATAAAATTTCAAGTTCGGGCTACGTCGTCGACACGCTGGAGGCGACTCTTTGGTGCTTGCTTAACACTGCCGATTATAAAACTCTCGCGCTTAAAGCAGTGAACTTGGGCGGCGACACCGACACGACGGCGGCGGTTGCGGGCGGTTTGGCGGGAATTTTCTACGGCGCAGAATCAATCCCCGCCGAGTGGCTCGCTACTTTAAAGCGGCGCGATTATCTGGAAAAAATTTGTGACGATTTTGCAAGCGTCTGCTGAAAAAATTTTTATCTTGACATTTTGTTGAATTGGGATTATCATACCGCTTGTGATTCGGCAGGAACGCCGAGCAAGTTTGAAATTCCTATAGGAGGCAGATATTTATGATAAAGCCACTTGGAGACAGAGTTGTTGTTGAAGTAGCCGAGGTCGAGCTTAAGACCAAAAGCGGCATCATCATGCCCGAAACTTCCAAAGAGAAGCCGCAAAAGGGCAAAGTCGTCGCAGTCGGCACCGGCAAACTCCTCGACAACGGCACGCGTGCGGCTATGGAAGTCAAAGTCGGCGACGAAGTCATTTTCAATAAGTACGCGGGCAGTGAAGTCAAGGTGGACGATAAAGATTATCTCGTGATTCGCGAGAGTGACATTTTGGCAATCCTTTAATTACGAGAAGTTTTCGGAGGTAAATAATTTATGGCAAAAGAAATTTTGTTCGATGAGGAAGCTCGTCGTGCTTTAAGTCGCGGCGTAGATGCTCTGGCAAATGCCGTTAAAGTTACGCTCGGTCCCAAAGGTCGCAACGTCGTTTTGGAAAAGAAATTCGGCGCACCGTCCATAACCAACGACGGCGTGACGATTGCCCGCGATATTGAACTTGAAGATCATTTCGAGAACATGGGCGCGCAGCTCGTTAAAGAAGTCGCAACCAAGACCAATGACGTTGCCGGCGACGGCACCACCACTGCCACGCTCCTTGCGCAGGCTATCGTTCGCGAAGGCTTGAAAAACGTCGTGGCGGGCGCGAACCCCATGATTATCAAAAAGGGTATCGAAGCCGCCGTTGCGAAACTCGTCGACGAAATTAAAAATAACGCTAAAAAAGTCGAGGGCAAAGAGGCTATCGCGCAGGTCGCATCCATTTCTTCCAGCGACGCCGAAATCGGACAACTTATCGCCGACGCCATGGAAAAAGTTGGCAATGACGGCGTTATCACCGTTGAAGAATCCAAGACCATGACGACTAATCTTAAGGTTGTCGAAGGTATGCAATTCGACCGCGGCTACATTTCGCCCTACATGGTCACCGACGCCGACAAAATGGAGGCCGTCCTTGATGACCCATATATCCTTTTGACTGACAGAAAAATTTCATCTATCCAAGACATTCTGCCGATTCTTGAGCAGGTTGTTAAGCAGGGCAAATCGCTCGTTATCATCGCGGAAGACGTCGACGGCGAGGCGTTGGCTACAATCGTTGTCAACAAACTGCGCGGCACGTTCAAGGCTCTTGCAGTCAAAGCTCCTGGCTTCGGCGACAGACGCAAGGCTATGCTTGAAGACATCGCGATTTTGACGGGCGGCACGGTTATCAGCGAAGAACTCGGACGCAAACTTGACAGCGCGACGTTTGCTGATTTGGGTCGTGCGCGTCAAATTCGTGCTACCAAAGAGGAAACGACGATTGTCGAAGGTAGCGGCGATAAGAACGAAATCACTGCTCGCGTCGCTCAAATTCGCAAGCAAATTGAAACCACGACCAGCGACTTTGATAAAGAAAAACTTCAGGAACGTCTTGCCAAATTGGCGGGCGGCGTGGCGGTCATCGAAATCGGCGCGGCAACTGAAGTTGAAATGAAGGAAAAGAAACTCCGCATTGAAGACGCACTTAACGCAACCCGCGCGGCTGTCGAGGAAGGCATCGTTGCCGGTGGCGGCACCACGTTTATTGATATTCAACACGCGCTTGACGACGTTCAGGCTGAAGGCGACGCCAAAGTCGGTGTCGAAATCGTTAAACGCGCAATCGAAGAACCCGTTCGCCAAATCGCCAATAACGCCGGTCAAGAAGGCTCCGTCGTTGCTGAAGCCGTCAAGAAGGCGGAAAAGGGCGTCGGCTTCAACGCGCTGACAAATGAATACGTCGACATGATTAAAGCTGGTATCGTCGATCCGGCTAAAGTTGTTCGTTCCGCGTTGCAAAATGCGGCGTCAATCGCGGCTATGATTCTGACAACGGAAACGCTCGTTGCGGATAAGCCCGAACCTCCTGCACCGCCTATGCCCGGCGGCATGGGTGGCGGTATGCCCGGCATGATGTAAGCCGCTTAACTTAAAGAAAATTTTCAAGCTCTCGTCAGAATTTGGCGGGAGCTTTTTTCATGGCAAATTCAAATTGAAATTTATTATCAAAAAACTTGACAACGTAATTGATTAGGTTTATCATTACGGCGACTTAAGGAACTTTGATAAGTACAATCATTTGAGGAAACACGGCCACTCAAGCTGAGAAACTTTTCAATGAATCTGGCAGTCAAAACAAAGGAGATGTTCATTGTGAAGAAAACAGTAGCAGCAGCATTAACGACGGCATTTGTCGTTGGAGTAAGTTCAAGTGCATTGGCGGCGGCAAATCCGTTCAGCGACGTGCCGGCGGGGCATT
>JAFXNB010000113.1 GCA_017529935.1 Selenomonadaceae bacterium | reverse complement strand
GTGCGATTTTCGGCCTGCGCAAGGGCTTGGGTCTCTTCGCCAACCTGCGCCCGACGAAAGTTTATCCCGAACTGATTAACTCTTCGCCGCTCAAGCCCGAACTCGTCGGTGGCAGCGATTTGCTTATCGTCCGCGAATTGGTCGGCGGCATTTACTTCGGACCGCGTTGCGAATCTGAACAAGTAAACGGCGTCGAACAGGCTTGGGACACCGAAATTTATTCCGTGCCCGAAATCGAACGAATCACCAAGCTCGCCTTTGAAACCGCTAAACTCCGTCGCGGCAAAGTCACTTCGGTCGACAAGGCGAATGTTTTGGCGGCAAGCAGGCTCTGGCGGAAAGTCGTCGTCGATGTGGCGAAGCATTTCCCCGACGTCGAACTGAATCACCTTTACGTCGACAACGCCGCCATGCAACTCGTCCTCAATCCGAAGCAATTCGACGTTATTGTCACGAATAATATTTTCGGCGACATTTTAAGCGACGAGGCGGCGGTTATCGGCGGTTCAATCGGTTTAATGCCCAGCGCGTCAATCGGCGAACTCACCAGCCTTTACGAACCGATTCACGGCTCCGCGCCCGACATCGCCGGCAAAGATTTGGCAAATCCCATGGGCACGATTTTAAGCGCGGCAATGCTCCTGCGCTACAGCCTCAAGGAGGAGGACGCCGCAAAAGCTATCGAATCCGCGATTGATAAAACGCTCGCTGACGGTTGGCGCACCGCTGACATTTACTCCGACGGCTTTAAGAAAATCGGCACCGCGCAAGCCACCGAAATTATTTGCGGCAACTTGTAATTTGAACTCAACGGCTCGTTCCTCGCGAACGGGTCTTTTTTTATTGCGGGAGAAAATTTTTGACAGCATCTGAATCTAAAGCTATACTTGATAAAAAAATTTCAGGAAAGATATTACGATGAACAAAATTATAAATTTCTTCAACATCAACAGATACCCTAAGGAGAGTCGAAATCAATTTATCTTCAACGTTTTGCTGGGCGTGGTGCTCATGCTTTTTTTTGTTGCCATGAAGGATACAACCATGCGTCAAAGTTTCATCAACGGCTGGTTTGACCGCTATATTAAAATGCGCATGGATTCCGAAACTGACACGTGGACGGCGGCTCAAGACATAATTTTTTTGGATTTCGATGACAAGTCCTTTCAAACACTGGCTAAACCGGATTTGACTCCGCGCGATAAAGTGGCGCAACTTCTGAACGTCGCTTATCAGGGCGGCGCAAAAGTCGTCGTGATTGACATGGATTTTTCCGAAGACGATTACACTCCCGCAAAAAAATTTGACGGCGAAGAATTTGCAAAGACTGGTTTGGAGCGCGATAAAGATTTGTTTGACCTGCTTGAACAGATAAAAAAAGATTCCGCCGCGCAGACGAAAATTCTTTTGCCGCTGGCGACTTACGCTGATAGAACAATTAAGCATAACAGTTTCGCCGCGCTAATCGACAATGAAAAAATTTTCGCCGTCACTCCGACTTTCACGGCAAATCGAGTGGGCGATAATTATGTTCGGTTCTGGCTGCCCTACCTTGAAGTTAAAGACGCTCAGACGGGCGAGCAAAAAATTTTATGGTCGATACCTTTGTTGACTGCCGTGCTTTACAGCGGAAATTTCGCGGAGCTGGAAAATCTTCAAGCCGAAATTTTTAACACGGACAAAAATTTTTTCGTGACGATGATAAAGGAGCCGTTCAAATTTTACAGGGAACGGACGCGGGACGGCGACTTATTGCGGGACACAATATCTTTGCAGTATAACAGAATTCAATACGTTGCCATTCCGCCCGACGTCCTTGCGCAAATGCCGTTCGGGACGATTTCGCCGAGTAATATCGGACATTGGCGGCGGGACGGCTTGGACAACAAAAGAATCGATTGCCGCGATAAAATTGTAATTATCGGTCGTGCTGACGAAGATTGCGCCGATTTTTTTTCAACGCCCGTAGGAAATTTGCCGGGCATGTACGTTCACGGCAACAGCATCGCTTCCATTTTGGGCGAGACGCGCCCGCATTTGACATCGCCTTACAAACACATGCTGATTGAAATAATTTTGATTGTGATTGCCGCGTATGCATTTTTAATTTTGAGCGAGTTCAAGGCAAAGTGCGTTATATTTGCGTTGACGCCGCTTTGTTGGCTTTTCACTTACATTTACTTTTGCGCCACGAACGAATTTATTTACTTGAGCTTTGCGTTTACGGCTGTGGGAGTATATAATTTTATAAATAACATTCAGGCTTTTATTGTCGGCGGCATTTCGTTTAGGCATTTCTTTAGGAGGAGATAAAAGTTGAGCACTATCAAAAAATTCGCTGTCATGGTCGCTTTTTGCGCGGCGTTTGTTTTGGGCAATTTTCAAACGGGCTTTGCCTATCCAAAACCCGTGGCAGTCATCACCAATTACGAGGAAGTAGCGGGCGGCATTGCAATTCAGCGGGCGAACGGAATGCCCAGCGGCTCGGACGCGCTACTTTATCCCGGCGACGCGATTACCGGCAACGTCGGCTACGTGAAAATTAAATGCGCGCCCTACGCGGACTTCCACGCGCAAAACGGAGCTTACGTCATTTCCTACAATCCGCCCACAGGTATTGGCGGCGTGGCGCAAAGTGCCATTGATTACGTAAATTCTTTTTGGAACAACGTGGAAAGTGTCGTTTCCGGCGCGAGTCGTGGCTCGGACGATGAACCGAATTTGAATCCGCGACCTGGCTTTGATGTCACGTTGCTGGCTAATCAAAGTGTGCGCTTTGCTTGGGACGGAGCCGCAAAAAATTTCGTCATCAAGGACGGCAAGGGCAAAAAAGTTTTCGACAAAAACATTGGCGCGGCAAATTCTATTGAACTCGTGCCGAACGCGGCTAAACTCAAGGCAGGGCAAAAATATTCGTGGAGCCTCGACGACACCGGCGATTTCAAGTTCACGATTTTAGACGCGCAGACGGAAAAGGACATTCTCGACAAGCTAGCCGAACTTGACGCGGAAAATATTTCGGCGGAGGAGCGCGCTTTGAAAAAGGCGGCGTATGTTCAGCTTATCAGCGACCTTTATCCCGACACTGTTGATTTGTATTGGCTAAGCGCGCAGTGGCTCAGCGAAATTTCTCCGACGGACGGAAAACTTTCGGAAGATAAAAGCGTTCTGCTGAAAAAATGCGCCCGCCACCTTGATGAGGAAATGTAAGCGGGGAAATCGTCATGAAAAAATTTTTTTCTACTTTGCTGTTGGCTTGGTGCTTCACGGCATCCGTTGCCTTTGCTTACGGTTATCCGCGTTTTTGGAAAGGTGATACAAATTATCCGCTTGTTGACGGGCGGCAAAGTATTGCTTGGTATTTAGACAAAAACTCCATTAAGATTAAGTTTAACGATCCGCCGTATTACATCATCACAGCTCAAACGATAGTAATAAATGATTCTGATTACTCGCCGGGCAACGAAAAATACAGCAACGATAAAGAAATTTCCTCGACTATGGATTATGAATTTTTCTATGACGAAGAAGAATTGGATATGCGAATTGGCGATTTAACGATTTCCAACTGGCGATATTTAAGAGCGCATGAGGCCAGCACAGCAGAATCGTACCACCCTATGAGCGTCGGCGAGGCTGTCTTCTATATTGCTACCGGACGTAAATTTTACGGAAATTATCTTTGGAAAACGGGCGATAAATATTTTGATGAATTCGAAGACGTATTTTATAAAGATTTGAGGTAACGTTCAATGAACAAGTTAAAATGGTTTCTCTCCGGCTTCCTCATCGCTTTTATCTGCAATCTGTCAATCGTCGCACACGCCGAGGAAGTAGATCCTTATTTCGCCTGGGACATTAAAAATTTTGATAATTATCAGCCGTATAACTTGCTGTTTCAGGCTCAAAACAGAAAAAATATAACTGCCATTCGCGATGAAATTTATTGGGCGGTAATTAACGGAAAATATTCTGACGCGGTATTTTTTTGCGAAATGTCCGAAGCAGAGCAAAAAATTGCGTTTGGAACGGATTATTTTGATGGGAATCTGGAAGAACTTACTGCTAAACTTTATCTTGCAACAGACGAATACGACAAGGCAGAGCGCAAGATTAATTCTCTGTTGACTAATGCGCAAGATAATCCGAGTAAAATTCGCGCCTTGAATTTGAAATCTGATTTATGTAATTTCAGAGGAAATTATTTTGAGGCTTTAAAAATAACAGATGAAGTTCATGATCTTTTGCTATTAACGCCCGACGAAGCTTTGTCGCTGATAAATAGAGCGCGGGCGGCGGCGGCTCTTTGCGGACTTAACGAAACTAAGGCTTCTTTGGAATTTGCCGAAGAAATTTTGCCGTCAATGCAAGTTACCTTCGGTTCAGCGGGAATTGAAACCCTTGCATTGATGTCAACGCTCGCCGAAGATTATCGAAAAACTCAACGCTATGAGGACTGCGCAAATATTTTGAACGCCAAATTACAATTCGTGAATGAGCGATACCAAGATAATCCCGTTATTAGAGCGAAGACCATTTTTGAATTTGTTGATTTTTGTCTTGAAATAAATGATTTGAAACGCGGCGAAGAACTTTTGAACGCTGTCTATGAATTTGCAACAAAATGCGCAAACGATAATAATTTTTACGCCGCCCTTCAACTTTATAAAATGCTCAACGAGGCGGCAGTTAAACATTTAAAAGACAACAATTCTATAATCTTGAAATCCGAATTAGGTTTAGCACGTGCGCACAATATCGTTGGCAACATTCCCGAATCGACAGCTTTTTGCAAAAAATTTTTATCAAAATCCAAACGTGTTTTCGGCGAGAAAAGTTATGAAACGGTCGAGATGATGAAGCTTTTGAGCGACAATTACTTTTTGCTTGGAAAATACTCCGACGCGAAAAAAATAATTGATGAGACATTGGCTGTCTGCAAGAAAAATTTCGGTGAACATGATTGGCATACTGTTGCTGCCAAAATTGACTTGGCAAACGTTTATTACAAGACTGGCAGATATAAATCTGCTGACAAATTAATTGCAGAAATTGAAACCAACAATCGCGACCTTTTTAAATTAAATCAGCCGCTTTACTATGATTTTCTGCTTAGCAAAGTGACCGGCGCACGCATGAAAACTGCAAATATTGACGCTAATCGATTGCTCAATCAAATGGACGAGGCTAGAGGAAAATTAAATCCGCAAGCATTTAATGTTGACAGATTAATAAATTCCTACTTGGAAAGGAAGCTTGATATTAAAGCTATCGCGGATTTCGATAATCTTTCAGATGGCGACATGGCTGTTTTAAATATGGTCAGAACGTTTTTGAGCGATTGTCATCCAAAAGTTCTGGATTTGTTAATCGAAATATCCGAGTCTTATATGCTGAGCGGCAATTTAAAAGACGCGGAAAAATTTACGGAACAAGTTTTTAACGTGAGCAGAAAACATTTCGGCGAAAATAATTTCTACGAATGGAAAGCATTTAACATGTTGTCGAAGATACGCCGCGCCGAAGGAAATTTTTCCGACGCTCTCGCTATCGATACGCAAGCTTTAAAAATTGCGGAAAAAGTTTGCGGGAAAAACTCTTTGGAGCGGTTGCAATCGCTTGATTCAATCGCGAGCGACTACGCGGCGGCAGGAAATTTTTCCGAGGCGATAAAAATCCGCGAAAAAACTTTGTCGGAGTATAAAAAAATTTTGGAAGACGTCGACGAAACTACAATCAGAATGATGACGAACTTGGCGGAAAATTACATTGCGGCAAAAAGATATTCCGACGCCGTGAAACTTTGCGACGAAACTTTAGCTAAGCAAAAAAATCCGGTGTTTACGAGCGAGGAAATTTCCCCGAATAAAAATGTTGTGGAGTTGTTCCGAATTAAGGCGACGGCGCAAAAACTTTTGGGCGATAATGTGAATGCATATGAAAATTACAGGCGGCTGATTCAAACTTATGAATTCAAAAGGCGAACTGCATTTGCAGAGGGAATTTTTTCTACTAATGAAAACAAATCCAGATGGTTCGCTGATATAGTTCCCGTTTACAAGGACGCCGCCGCCGTTGCCGTGACAGAGGAAATCGCTGATGATAATTTTGCTTTTTACTGCGCGGAGTTTTGTAAGGGCAGAAGTCTAATCGACCGCTACGATGATATTCTTGTATCGAAAAATTATTTGATAACTTCTTTTGAAAGAGCTTCCCTCAATAACTATGAAAAATTTTTAAATTCTTGCCGCACCATAATGGAATCAAACGTGGCTGAAGATGACGCAACACTTAGTTCAAATATCGGGACAATTTATACTATGCTGACTGTGGATAGCGAAAATTTCAAGAGAGAACTCCGCCAAAAATATTCCAACCGCATGGTGCCGAAAGATTTGGAGAAACGAGCCGAGGCAGAACAAAAACCCAGTCCGTGGGAAGAGTCGCTGAAAAGTTTCGATGTAAATAAAAATCGTCAAGCAATTCCCGACGGCGCGTGTTTTGTCGAGTTTATGAAAATCTCTGACGAAGAGTTGCTGGCAGTTTTCTTGCGCAACGACAGCGACGTTGGCGCGGAAAATATTTCTGTCGATAAAAATTTTTTTGACAGGTGCCGGCTTTATCACGAGCTTAACTCCTACGCCGACATTAACGCCTTGCACAGCGACGGAAAATATCTTTGGCGCACCGGCGACGGCAAATACATAATCGCCGCCGGAAGGACTGCGCCCGTAGCGGGTGCCGTTGCGATAAACGACTCCGCCAAATGGTCTGAACTTAGAAAAGAATTGTCCGCCGAGCTTAGCCAAAAACTTATCCCGACGATTGAAACTTATGCGGGCGGCTGTGCGCACTGGATTATTTCTCCCGACGCTGAATTGAATCTCCTGCCCTTCGAGACGCTTAACTATCGTGACAAAATGTTGATTGAATCCGTTGATGTCAGCTACGTGCCGTCGCTTGCCGTGCTGAATTTGATGAAGAAGCGCGAGCGCAAGAATCATTACTTAGGACAGAGCAAAGAATTTTTCGCTATGGGCGACGCCGTTTACGGGAACAGCGACGCGGCAACTTCGCGCGGCAGTCAGCTGGATTTCTTCAACACGTTGCGGAGCAAATCCGACGACAAGATTGACATAACCGCCTTGAAATGGAGCAACTTGCCCGGCACTGCCCGCGAACTCGACAAAGTTTCTCCCCTTTTTGAGAGCAAAGATATTTTCAGACGCGGACAAGTCACGGAAAAAAATCTGCGGAGCTTGAACATCAGCGGCGAACTTTCAAAGTATAAATATCTGCTTTTCGCGACGCACGGACTTTTTGTCCCCGATATGCCCGAAATCAGCTCAATCGTCCTAAGTCAAGAATTCAACGACGCGGACACAGACGGCTACGTTACGGTCGGCGAATGGATGGGCTACGACCTGCGCAGCAATCTGGTTTATCTTTCGGCGTGCGAATCCGGTTTGGGCGGCTATCAGGCGGGCGAGGGCATTGTCGGAATCCCCTACGCGCTAACCGTCGCGGGCAATAAAGATACGGTGATGAGTCTTTGGAAGGTCGACGACGAGACAACGGCAGAATTTACTTCGGCGGTTTTTGAAAAGCTTAGCAAAGGCAAATCGGAAGTCGCCGCGCTGAATGAAACCAAACGAGAATTTTTACAGAGCACTAATCCGAAGTTTAAAGCCCCGTCGGTTTGGGCGGCGTTCATATTGTACGGCATTTAGGACGGTCGCTTTATTCAACGCAAAAAAATCGCCCCCCGATTAGGAGAGGCGATAATTTTTTTGTCGATAACGAATCATTGGACGTCGCCGCGCTGAATGAAACCAAGCGGGAATTTTTACAGAGCACTAATCCGAAGTTTAAAGCCCCGTCGGTTTGGGCGGCGTTCATATTGTACGGTATTTAAGACGGTCGCTTTATTCAGCGCAAAAAAAATCGCCCCCCGATTAGGAGAGGCGATAATTTTTTTGTCGATAACAAATCATTGTTGAGGTTGTTCCGCCATTGAATCAGCCATTGCAGGCGCGGGAGCCGGAGCAGGTGCGCCCGGTTTAATCGCGTCGTCGAATTTTGTATCCGTGAAAGGTTCCGTCGGCATGGGTTCAATCATGAGCTGACCGCCCTTGACTGCGGCTGTTGCAGATTCAATCGCCTTGTGCGCAGCGTCAATCGAAATGCCCAGCGAGCGCATCATCTTATCGGGATTGTGGAAGCCCATGGAACTTTCAGCACTGACCCAATCCCAGAACCACTGCGCCTGACGGACGAGCTGACGGGATTCGGCGAGCTGTTCGTCGGTTGCGCCGGCGAGTTTCGCGGCTTTGATGACTTTGTGCGCGCGAGCCGTCGTCTGTCCCGCGATACGCAAAACTTTAAACGTGTTGTCGTTAATCGTCTGCACGCGGTGGAGCATGGTTTCGTAAGATTCGTCGTGGCACTTCGCGCAGCCGGTGTCGTAATGTTTAAGCGGGTGCGTCATCCAGTGAGAGGTGTATTTCTGCCCGTCTTGGCGCACGTAGGGCATGTGGCAATCGACGCAGGTGACGCCGTTGAGCGCGTGAATCGAATCCGTCCAGCATTCAAAGTCGGGGTGTTGAACTTTCAACATCTCCGCGCCGCTGTCGGGGTGAATCCAGTCGTAAGTAAATTTCGGGTCGTTGCCGTCATGATAATATTTCCATTCGGCTTCGGGGTCGAGACCGTTGGCGAACGGCATGCTAACGCGTCCGTCCTCGTTCTTGCGGAAATAATATTCGTTGTGGCACTGCCCGCAGACGTAAGCGCGCATTTCGTTGTGCGTGGCGTTGTTGACGTCGACGCCCATTGCCGCCATTGACTCAACAAAGCCCTGATTGTAAATGCGGAGCTTCATGGTGTCGGGGTCGTGGCAAGTGGAGCAACCGAACCATTCGTCCTCTTTAATCGGCGCGGCGACTTCGGTGAACGGTTTGGAAGCAAAATCCCAGCCGCTCTGTTTGAAGTACACGTCGTACATGTAGGAGCTTTTGCAGACTATGCAGGAGCCGAGCTGTCCGGGAATACGTTTGGAATTAAGTTGGTCGACGCCGGCGTACCAGTGCCCTCTATCGTCGTCGTATTGAATCGAGAATTTGTAGCCTTTGAACAACTCAATCTGTTCGGGCTGTTCTTCCAAATGGGAATAGGCATCTGCGCCGCCGAAACCTGTCGGGCTGGGTGAAGTGTCCATTGTCATCTTGAAGGATTCAAATTGTAGCGGGTAGGCTTTGGCGTAGCCCATGCGCGTTAATTTCTGGTCTTCCGGAATTGGAACCAGTTCAAATTTTGTCGCGGGCTTGGCGATAACTCTGGCGAACATTAAGCCAAAGAACGCAACGCATAGGACGAGCGCGCCCGCGATGTATTTTTGCATCTTACTCAACTGTTATACCCCCTTCCAAGTGATTCGTGCCGTGCGCAACTTTGCTGTGGCACTTCAAGCAATCGTCCTGCGTACCTTCGGGCGCGGTCTCCACGTAGGACATTGTCGCGCCGTGGCAGCGAACGCAATTTTCGGCGACCATTTTTTTTGCGTCGGCGTCAAGTTTAATTCTGTTGGGATAATCGCGCATTGCTTCATGGAACATGTCGACCATACCCGTGCGCCCTTTCTCGAACAGATAGTGCGCGGTGTTGTCGTGCGGCAGGTGGCATTCCACGCAGTCTTGGTTGCGGTGAACGGACATTGCGAACGTAGCCGCCTCGTGTTTCATTGAGTGGCATTGTCCGCAGAAAGTCGGACTGCCTGTGGCGTGCAACGCGAATTGAACCACGCCGACGGCCGCCGCGCCCAAGATAAAGCCGCCCGCCAGACATTTGAGCGTATGTTTTTCAAACAAAGATTTTAGGCACATCATTCCTCCTCCTTTCTGTTAATTAGGAATGTGGAATTAGGAATTTGGAATTTTTTGTAGTGTTGGTTATCGAAGACAGAATTTTTATCAGCTCGTCGCAGTCGTCATAAATGCTCTTAGCCTGTGACGGCGTCAGATATTTTGTATCCTCAAGAATTTCAATCCAGTAAGCTGATTCGCCGGCTTCCTTCAATGCAATATACATCTTCGACAAAAAATCTGCCCGCGATTGAGCATAAACCGATTCTCTGACGTTGGCTCCTATACTCGTACCACTGCGCAACAACTGCTTCGACATCACGTATTCCGATTTATTAATCTTGAGGTAATTGTAAAGGTTCACTATTCTAATCGCAAACGCCTTACTCTTATCGAGTATCGGATTAGCCTTTTTCATTTCTAATTCCTCATTCCTAATTCCTAATTGATAAAAGAGTTCCCGCGCAGATTGCCGCGACACTCAGCCACAACAGCCAGATAAAAGGTTTCGTGCTTATCGTGGCGGTTATCGGCATGGCGGAAAGTTTTTCATACGTCGGCAAAATTTCCAGTCGCGCTTTGTCCAAGTCGCCGGATATGCCCGTCAATCGAACGCGCCGCTTGCCGCCGAAGACTTCCAGCGATTTTGACGAGCCGCCGTCGGGCGTCACGATTATCAGCGGGTGAATCACTTCTTCGACTTCGCCGTCAGTCACAGTTATCGCTGCGGTCGCTTGAATCGGCTGATTGTTGTCGTCGTAGTCAATGTGCGCGTCCTCGAAGACGTAGCCGAACTCGCCGTCCATTGCGAAAAGCCCTTTGGTCAACATCAACTCTTGAACGCTATCAATCTGCGCGGCGTGCGGAGCAATGTACACGTCGCCGGAAAAACTTTTCAGGATAGCCGGTTCACGAGCCGCGTCGGTGCCGTTGCCGTGCAGTTTCGTCAGAGCGCGGACAACTTCGCCGTCGACATTGTACACGTAAAATTTTTGTCGCGCGTCCTCTTGAAAGACTTGCCCCTCGTAAATGACTTCGTGCCCCGCGATTGAAACTTTTGCTTGCGTTTGAAATTCCTGCGTGACGGTTTCGCCCTGCGCGGAAATTATAATCGCCGCCAACATCGCTAAGAATCCGACGTGCGCGATTTTCCCGCCCAAACTTATCGTCCGCCCGAATTTTACGAACGTGTAAATCATCAGCGCGGCTAAGGTTAGGGCTATCGGCGAAGTGCTTTTTATGTAGAAATCTGAATCGACCGCCGCCGCCTCGCCGACCAGTTGCGTCAACAGCGGCATTGACATTCCTATCCAAACTATCGTCGCGATAAAAATCAGCAACAGGCAACTCAACAGGATTATGAACGACGCCTCGCCGTAAGATTTGTACAGCTCGCCTTGCGGAAGTTGCTTTGCTTTGACGAGAATTATCATCAGCCCGCCGATTAGGACGAACGCATTGGCAAGGGCGATTACCATTCCGATATTTGAACCCGCGAACGAATGCACCGAGAAATCTCCCAAGATGCCCGACCGCGTTAAAAATGTTCCGTAGATGACTAGCGCGTAGGTGAATGTCGCCGCAACGTGTGCTTGAGCTAAGACCGCAGATTTTTTTCGCGCAAGGTTTATCAAGTGCAACAAGACTGCCGCCAAAATCCACGGCACTAGCGACGAATTTTCGACCGGGTCCCAGCCCCAATAGCCGCCCCAGCCCAAAACTTTGTACGCCCAATAGCCGCCGATAAATATTCCCGCGCCTAGAAAACTCCACGCCGCCAGCGTCCAACGTCTTGCTTCTTCCAGCCACGAACGCGACGCCGCCTCCGTTAATAAACTGCCCAAACTCAGCGCGAACGGTACCGCTAGTAATGCGTAGCCCACGAAGATTATCGGCGGGTGAATCGCCATCCAAAAATCTTGCAACAGCGGATTCAAGCCGACGCCCTCGAAAACTTGCGCGGAGTGTTCGGCAAACGGCGACTTCGCCAGCACCAAGAAGACCAGCACGCTTTGCAACAGGAAATAAATTCCCAACGCCGCCGCTTGAGTTCGCCGGAACGTCAACACCGCGCCGGTTATCGCGTGAATCAGCAACCACAATAAAAAAGAACCTTGCTGACCCGCCCAAAACGCGGAGATTTTATAAACCGTCGGGAGCGTCGTCGACGAATAAGCCGCGACGTATTCCACGCTGAAATCGTTTTCAAAGACCAAAATCCATAGGAGCAGACTTGCCGCCGTGATGAATCCCGCCGAGACAATCGCGATAATCTTCACCGCCCGCGCAGATGGAATTTTTTGCGCGAAACAAAGAGCCATTGCCGCAAGAGCCGCCGTCAAGCCGCCGCCCAAAAGTAAATTTCCTGTCAATAGCAAGCCCCCTTGATTCAATTAGGAATTAGGAATTAG
>JAFXNB010000112.1 GCA_017529935.1 Selenomonadaceae bacterium | reverse complement strand
TCACGAATTTTTTCAATACGCCGCTGGCTGTACAAATGCCCGACTGCCCACTTGAACGCCGCCACGAACTCAAAAAATTTAAGCGTCGAGATTTCTCCCGACGCTTTTTTATCGCGCAATGATTTTAAAACCGTCACGAATTTTTTCAATTCGCCGCTGGCTGTACAAATGCCCGACCGCCCGCTTGAATGCCGCCACGAACTCAAAAAATTCAAGCGTCGAGATTTCTCCCGACGCTTTTTTATCGCGCAACGATTTTAAAGCCGTCACGAATTTTTTCAATTCGCCGCTGGCTGTACAAATGCCCGACTGCCCGCTTGAATGCCGCCTTGCTGATTTTGAACACGGCTTGAATTTGGGCGGGCGCGCTCCCGTCGTGAAAGTTCATCTTGCCGCCGTTCTTCACCATGTACTCAAAAATTTTTTCGGCGTCGCGCTCAAGGGCAGTCTCTTTTATCTCGCGCAGGGAGGCATCAAGGCGTCCGTCCTCACGAATAAAAGTTACTCGCGCCTCGACGACCTCGCCAATCCGCAACTCGCGCGGAATTTCTTTTCGGTCAATGAAGACGATATTTCTCTGCTCGCTGAAGACGAACGCACCTGCGGCAATCATGTTGAAAATCGCGCCCTTAACTTTGTCGCCGCGCTTGATATTTTCGGCGGGCTTGGAAGCTCGGCGGATTTCGTCGGAAACTTTCATCGACACAGCCAACCGCCCCGATTTGTCGCGGTAGAGTTTCGCCCAAACAATTTCTCCGACTTTGGGACGCCCGCGCATTTCGGCGAACGGCATAAAAATTCCGCGCTCGGCTCCCACGTCGACGAAAGCTCCGTTATCCGTCACGTTGATAATTTTCAGGCGGGCGATTTGTCCCTCGCGCATTTTTGGAACGCGCATGCTCGCCGTCAATCTTTTTTTCGGGTCAAGGTAAAGGAAAACTTTAACGACTTCGCCGATTGAAACTTCCGCCGTTTGTTGCGCCTTGTGCAGTAAAATATCGTCGGAAGTGTTGCCCGTGCCCGCGTCAAGGAAAGCTCCCATCTCGTTCACGCGGACGACTTTCAGCTCGGCGACCGTCATCGGCTTTAAAGTTTTATTCTTCATAGAGTTTAATTTTAGCCTCGCTCCAAAGTTGCTCTAGCGCGTAATACTGGCGGTTTTCTTCCTTGAAAATGTGCGCCACGACATCGCCGTAATCGAGAAGAATCCATTCGCCCTCGTGATAGCCTTCGCGGTGGCTGAAGTGAATTTCCTCCTTGTCAAGTTCCTCCTCAATGTTGTCGGCAATCGCCCGCACCTGTGTCGCCGTCTGCGCGGAGCAAATTACAAAATAATCCGTCGAGAACATGACGCCGCGCATATCCATCGTTATAACTTCGCTGGCCTTCTTGTCGCTCGCCGCCTTGCAAATTTTTTTCGCCAATTCAAAAGGTTTCAAATGTCATTCCTCCTAAAAATTTATTCGTTGGTTATAATTTGTTCGCTGTCCGCGTCGCCCGCCTCCGAGCGTTGAATCATATCTTGTTGCGGGAAAAGTTCACTCATTCGCGCTTCGACTTCCGCGACGTTCGGAACCCACGCGCCGTCAACATTTTCCGAGCCGGGCAACATCAGCGTCGTTGGCGGGTCTGAACTCATTTTGCGCAGGACGTTCGCCAAATGCACCGAGTCAAAAATTTCCGCGTTGGTCTCCATTCTGTTGCGGAAAATATCGGCGATTGCGGGCAATTTCGGTATCGTGTCGAGTTGGAGAACTTTCGCGTAGAGTGCCTTGATAAATTTCTGATGACGTTGCACGCGCCCCACGTCGCCGAGCTTTTCGCCACGATAGCGCAAATATTTTTGAACGTCCTCGCCCGACAAATGTTGATAGCCCTGCGGAATGTGAATCGATAAGCCCGCAACTTCGTCTTCGTAATCCATATTTTCTTCGACGTAAATATCCAGCCCGCCCAACACGTCAATCAAATCCGCGAACGTCGCCATGTCGATAATTATATATTGGTGAATCGAAATGCCCAAAAGTTTCGAGACTTCGCGGACAAGGGAACTCGCGCCGCCCCAACTGTACAGCTCGCCGATTCTGCCCGAATGACTGCGCGTCGCTATCCACGTGTCGCGCGGAATGCCGATAATCCTGCTGTTGCCCGTGTCGTTCGCGAAACTTAAAACTAAAATCGTGTCCGCCTCTTGCCGCTCGCTGTCGTCCACGCCCAAAATTAAAATGTTCGTGTAGCCTTCAAACTTCGGGTCAACCGAGCCCATGCGCGCCGTCCTGCGGTCATTGTAGCCTTGATACATGTCAGCGAATTCATTATAAACGCGAACGCCCGCATTGTACACGCTGTAGCCGACAAACAGAATCGCGGAACCGATTAAACACAAAATCACCAACGCAAAAATCAGGCGGAAGGCTTTGATTCTGCGCCTGCGCCTCATTTTTTTGCGTTTCTTTTCTATGTTGTCCTTGGTTTCGTTAGCCATGGTTCCGCCCACTTTTTATCTATGCAACAGCAAAAAATTTCTGGCGGCGACGGTGTCGGGGTGCACGAGGGAATTTTTCTGCACGACAAAGATAATCGACTCGCTGAACGCCGTCAATAAAATTTCGTCCAATTCGGCGGTCTCTGCCAAGGCGCGGAGCTTTTCCACGCCGGGATAATTTCTGTTCGGCTCAATCATGTCCGCGAAGTAAATAATTTTGTCGAGCGCGGTCATATTCGCAGCCCCGACCGTGTGCCGATAAATCGCTTGGGAAATTTCCGCGTCGTCCACGCCGTAAATTTCCTTAATCATTTCCGCGCCAATGTACGGGTGCAGGAGCAAGGGCATCGCCCGTTCGACCGCGCCGATTTTTATTCCGCGAAGTTCAGCCTGCGCGGGCAAATCCTCGTTCTCAAATTCTCTGGCGCAATCGTGAAGGAGTCCCGCGATATAAGCTTTGGTTTCGTCGACGCTGAATCTTTTCGCCAACTTAACAGCAGTATTCGCCACGCCTATCGAATGTGCAAATCTGCTCCGCTTAAGTCGCGCTTGAAGTTCGCGCCGCATTTCATCAATCGTCATAGAGCTTTTCCTTTAAAATATATTCTTCGACGGCTTCGGGCACGAGATACTTTATCGAACGTCCGAGCCGAATTTTTTCGCGAAGGTCGGTAGAAGAAATTTCCAAGCCCGGCGTCGTCACTCGGTGAATATGTTCCCTTGCCGCCGCGCCGAAAAATTTTTCCACCGCAGAAAAATCCACGTCGACACCCTGCCGCGTCGTCGCTATGAAGTGACACTTTGCAACCAATTCTTTTGCCGCGTGCCATTTGAATAAATCCGCCAATGAATCCGCGCCGATTATAAAAAATAATTCCGTGGAGCTGCCGAAAATTTTATGCAGTTCGTTTATCGTGTCGAGCGTGTAGGAAAGTCCCGTGCGTTTAAGCTCCATGTCCGAGACTTTGAAAAATTTATTTGAGCGCGTGGCGAGGATTGTCATTGCAAGGCGGTGCTTTTCGTCTGTGACGAGTTTGCCGAGTTTGTGCGGCGGGCGGGCAGCGGGTATAAATAAAATTTCGTCTAGGGAAAAACTTTCGCGAACAGCCTCCGCCGTCGCCAAATGCCCCAAATGAATCGGGTCGAAGGTGCCGCCCATTATCCCGATTTTCATGACAACAACCTCCAAATGACCAGTGCCGTCAATAAAATTATGCAAACTGCGCGGGCGTAGTCTTTTAAGTCGTGGCGAGCCTTAGCCGTGCGCAAATAATTTCTCAGCGTGCGAAGATAGCCCATCAGCGAACTTGCCCGTCGCCTTCGATTAAATATTTCATCGTCGTGAGAGCCTCAAGCCCCATGGGACCGCGCGCGTGAAGTTTTTGCGTGCTGATTCCAATCTCCGCGCCGAAGCCGAATTCAAAGCCGTCAGTGAAGCGCGTCGAAGCGTTGACGTAAACATCAGCCGAATCAACCATCAGTTCAAATTTCCGCGCCGCCTCCTTGTCGCGGGTGATAATCGCGTCGGAATGTGCGCTACTGTAGCGGTTAATGTGGTCAATCGCGGCGTCCACGTCGTCAACGATTTTCACGGAGAGAATCAAATCGTTGTATTCGGTCGTCCAATCAATTTCTTCTGCCGCGTTCATGTCGGGGAAAATTTTTCTGCTCTCTTCGTCGCCGCGCAGTTCAACTTTAGCCGCAATCATCTCCGCCGCAATTTTGGGCAAAAATTCTTCGGCAATGTCCTTGTGAATCAGCAAAGTTTCCATGGCGTTGCAAACAGACGGGCGCGAAATTTTAGCGTTCATGCAAACTTTAATTGCCAAGTCTTGGTCGGCGTCCTTGTCAACGAACGTGTGACAAACGCCGCTGCCGGTCTCGATAACGGGAACGGTGCTGTGTTCGATGACGCGGGCGATTAATCCGGCACCGCCGCGCGGGATAATCACGTCGACGAATTTGCGCAAGCGGCACATGACAACAACGGCGTCGCGATCCATTATGCCGATAAATTCAATCGCCGTCGAAGGAATGCCGTTCGCCGTCGCCGCCTCCTTTAGTATGTCGGAAATTTTTTTGTTCGTGCGCACAGCCTCCGAGCCGCCGCGCAGAACGCAAGCGTTGCCCGATTTAATGCAAAGGGCGATTGCGTCCGCCGTGACATTCGGGCGCGCCTCGTAGACAATGCCGATAACGCCAAACGGAACTCGAATGCGGCGAATTTTTAAGCCGTTCGGGCGCGTAACTTCAAAATCCAGCTTGCCGAGCGGGTCGGGCAACTTGACAACTTGACGAATTCCCTCCGCCATGTCCGCGATTCTTTTGGGCGTCAAAATCAATCTGTCAATCATGTTGAGCCGCGTGCCCCGCTCTTTTGCCGCCGCGACCTCTTTTGCGTTTACTTCCAAAATTTCTTCCTGCCGTGCTTCCAAATCCCACGCCATTGCTAAAAGTGCTGTGTTGCGAATTTCTTCGGGAATGCACGCCAGTTGCCGCGACGCTTCTTTTGCCCGCCGCGCTTGTTTTGTCACGTGGTCTTTCATGAACATAACGATTCTTCCTTTCTTAAATTTTTACAATCAAGTTGTTCAGCTTCAAAACGTTGACGTAATCGAATTCTGTAGAAATTTTTTTGACGAGCCTTATCCCGATATGCGCCGCTGGGTCTTCGGGATTATGAATCTCCGCCCATTTTCTTGGGTCGAAGGGTCTGCAATCGTCGCGCAGTCGGATTATAACTTGCTCGCCCTTGACGATAACGCGCACGTCGACGAAATGTTTCTTGCCGTCGTCAAAGCCGTAATCGACGATGTTGCCCGCCATCTCCTCGATACAAATGCCCGCGAACATACTGCGCTTCTCGTCGATACCGCAATCCTCGCAAAATTTTTGAGTTTGCTCCGAAAGCCCCATAACCTCCGCTTTGTTCGTGACGGTTATGTTGAGCTGTTTATCTTTGGCAACGTCGAAGTCTTCCGGCAACAGCAGATAATCTTCAAGCTTGAAAGTTATTCTTCCGCAGTGTCGACACGTTATAAAAAATATCGTCAGCAGGAACGCGGCGTAACTTAGCGGGAAGGCTAGCCATAAAGCATCAATTCCGAAATGCGGCGTCAAGATTAAAACTATCGGCGCGATGAATCCGATGTTGCCCGCGACCGTCAAGTTGCTCACGAGTTTAAATCGTCCGCAAGCTTGATAGTAATATTGAAAAATTATTCCGACCGCGCACAGCGGCAAAAACGCTATCGCCAGCTGAAGTCCTTCGAGCGTCATTTGATAAGTTGTTGCGTCTTCGAGCGTGTAAAGGTCTGCGATTATCGGTGCGCCCAAAAATACAGCCGCCGTCATTGTCAAAGAAATTATTAGCGAATATTTCAGCGCAAGTTTCAGCAAGCGCAGGATTGAATTTTTATCTTGTTCGCCGATTAAAATTCCGCCAATCATTTGCGTTGACGAGCCGAGAGCTTTTGGAATTATCTCCAACAGCCCCGAAAAATTTTCAATCGCGGCATAAGCTGCGACGCCGACTCCGCCCGCCAATGCAACCGCCATTCTCGTAAAAAACGCAAGCCGCAAAACCGCCGTGCCACGTCCCAAAATCACGGGCAGTCCGATTAAAATCATTTCGCGAAGATTTTTCAAGCTCACGGCTTCGGGCAGGAATTTGAAATTTGAATTCGCCTTGAGGAAGTGCAAGAGCAGAACGCCCGCCGCCAGCCAATAACTTATCGTCGTGGCAATGCCCATGCCCCAAAGTCCGCCGTCGAGGACAAAAACGTTTATCAAGTCGCCCGCAATGTCACAAAGAGCCAACGTCGCCGCTGCAATTACCGCGCGTTGTCTGTCGTTGTCGAGTTGCATTATCGGCGTAAAAATCGTGACCGCCGCGATTGCCGGCAAGCCGAACGCATAAGCTTGAAGAAAATCAATCGTCAAAGGGCGAATTATTCCGAGACTTTCTTTTGCGTCGAGAATATCTGCAATTTGAGCGGTGAATAAAATCGTTGCGCCCGCTATCAAAATTGCTGTTATCAACGCCGCCGCCAATGCTAGCGAAAAAATTCCGTTCGCTTCGCGCAATTCGCCTCTGCCTAAAAATTTACTGCACATGACTTGCATTCCGAGCACGAGAACCGCCGGAAAAATCGTCACGAATCTTTGATAGGGCATTGTCAAGCCGAACGCCGCGATTGCTTCCGTGCCGAGAAATTCTCCCGTGATTATGCCGTCGATTACGTAGCCGATTGTCGAGACGAACATTAACAGCAGAAAAATTATCAGCGTATCTTTGAACAGCCGCGCGATTAACTCGTCCTGATTATTCATTTTAGAAATTTCCGATGCTCGTGATTCTGTCGATAATCTCTATCTTGTCTTTGTTCTGGAAATGCAAATCGCTGACCAAAACTTTTTTGACGTAGTGCTTAACGGTCTTGCCGTCCTCGAAGGTGTAATAACTGCTCAGCGCGTGAATTGCCAGCGGCTCGCCGTTGTCGTCATTGCCTAAGTATATCATAACATGCCCAGGCAAGAAAATCAGTGAGCCGGCTTTGGATTTTTTAAGAATGTCAAGCCGCTGTTCACGAGTCATATTTTTAAGGGAAATTGAACGCGCCATGGCTTTTTCCTGATTGATTGAGTCGCGGGGCAATTCAATGCCGACGGAGCGATAAACGTCTTGCGCGAAGGCGGAGCAGTCGACGTTATTTTCTAAGCCGCCCCAGCCGTAGCCTTCGCCCAAAAAGCGGAACGCCTGACGAATCAAATTGTTTTCGGAGCAAGCAAGCGCACCTTTGACGACGCCGTTATCGTTCGGGATATTCAAGCCCTGCTCGATTAAAATTCCGTTGGCATCGGCGGAGGGAATGTTGACCGCCCAGCTGCCGTCCTTCTGCAAGTCGGGTGCCCTTAAAAGAACTCTGCTGCCCATCTGATAAAAAGCTTTGCCTTGAG
Organism: Selenomonadaceae bacterium; assembly: GCA_017529935.1. GTDB lineage: Bacteria > Bacillota > Negativicutes > Selenomonadales > Selenomonadaceae > Quinella. The sequence continues at coordinate 14,815 of JAFXNB010000112.1, read as the reverse complement.
GAATCGTTTTTCTGCTGGCAACGACCGTCAGATAATTTTGCGGCGCAACGTATTTCATCCAGGTTGCTTTGTCGGTGAAGGCAAGCGCGGAAGGCTTAACCCAGCCGGCGTAGGTGCGCGACTCCACGAAGACGAATTCTTTATCTTGGCTGTCAATCAAAACTACAACAGGCTCGCCAGGGTCAAGAACCGTGGCTTGCAGTTGGTCGTAATGCGTATCGGTTTCGCTCGTGAACCAGCCCGCGCTTTCGGGCAAAAGTCTAAGGTTTGTTCTGTCAATCGTCAAGGCGTAGCGCACGACGCACACGGCGGGCAACACGTCCAGCCCGCAATTTTTTCTGGCTTGCGTGTAGCTGAAATTGGTTAAAGCCGTGCCGCTCTTAAAAAGTTTTGGAGTTTCTGCCGCGTCGAAACTTCCGATTTTCATTGCTGCGGTAATTTTATTTGTCATCCACTGCACGTAAACTTTTTCGGGATATTTTGCGAGGTCGACGATTGTGTTGGAGCTTTTCTGCTGAATTTGCAAGTTGAGCATCTCCAAATCCGCCGTCTGTACGAAAGCTGCCTCGCCCGTTTTATTTTTGCCCGTCCAATAATCTACGGTCGCTCTGTTGTCTTGAATTGAAACTCCTGCCGCCTGCGCGGTCGTCGAAATTAACATAAGAATCACTCCAAGCAAGGTTAAAAGTTTTTTTCCCATTAAAATTCCTCCTCAAAATTTTCTGCTGGGAAGGTCGAATCTGCGCCGCCGCCAAAAAGATTTGCAAAGACCGCAATCACAGGAAACAGTTCCAAAATTTTACCGAACGCCAACAAGCCGCTCACGATTGCTGCAAAAAATTTTCCGTTCATGATGATTCCCTCCTTGGGAAGATTGTGCCGATAACTTCGCCGCTCAAAGCCCGCCGCAAATTTCCGCTAGTCGCGCCGTTTATGATTAACATCGTCACGCCGTGTGCCGTCGCAATTTTCGCCGCCTGAATTTTAGTAAACATGCCGCCGATACCGAGCTTTGTACCCGCGCCGCCCGCTATCCGTTCAATTTCGGAATTAATCTCCGTAACTTCGTCGATCAGCCGCGCAGATTTATCGACGTTGGGATTTTTATCGTAAAGCCCGTCAATGTCGCTTAGGATAATCAAAACTTCGGCGTCAAGCATCGCGGCGACGATTGCGGAAAGGTTATCGTTGTCGCCGATTCTGATTTCGTCGACGCCGACGGCGTCATTTTCGTTGACAACGGGAATTGCGCCCATTGCGAGGATTGCTTGGAAGGAGTTGCGGGAATTTTCGCGAGCGTGTTCGTCGCCGGCGTTTTCCTTAGTCAAAAGAATTTGTCCTATAGTTTGTCCGTACTCCGCGAAAAATTTTTCGTAAATATGCATCAGCACGCCCTGCCCGACCGCCGCCAATGCCTGATTCTCCGGAATTGTCTGCGGCTTAATTTTTATGCCGAGTTTGTTCATGCCCGCCGCTATCGCGCCCGAACTGACGAAAATTATTTCCTTGCCCGCGTTGTGCAGGTCCGCTATCTCTCGAATCAAATGTTCTATCCTGTACAAATTCAGCTTGCCCGTATCGGCGTGCGCCAGCGTGCTCGTCCCGACCTTTATCACTATCCGCCGCGCAGATTTTAAACTTTCTCTTGCCGTGCTCAACTTAACCACGTCCTTTTTGTTTTCATTATAAATTCATTTAGCGATTTGTGCAAGCCGCTTTATTTATTTTTAATCGCGGTGTATCATGGCGGAAAAAAATTTTCGGGAGGAAAAAATTTTGGAGAGACACGGATTGATAATCGTGCACACGGGCGACGGCAAAGGCAAGACGACGGCGGCGTTGGGTTTAGCGGTGCGGGCGTTCGGCGCGGGGCTGAAAGTTTTAATTTTGCAATTCATCAAAGGCGGGCGACGTCCAGGCGAGCTGACGGCGTTGGAAATTTTAGGCGTGGAAGTCAGGCAGTTAGGATTAGGCTTCATCACGGCGGAAAATTTTTCCGAACAAAAAAAATCTGCGCGGGCGGCTCTTGAAATCGCGCAGAAAGAAATTTCGTCGGGCGCGTGGGATTTGATAATCCTCGACGAAATAAATTACGCGGTGAAATTCGGCTTGCTCGGCGCGGAAGAAATTTTGTCGCTGATAAAAATTCGTCCGCCGCAGTTGCATTTAGTCTTCACGGGGCGCAACGCACTACTGGAACTGATTGACGCCGCCGACCTCGTCACGGAAATGAAATTGATTAAGCACCCGTTCCAAAACGGAATCGCCGCGCAGGAGGGCATTGAATTTTGAAAGCGTGTGAACTTTGTCCGCGCAGATGTCGTGTCGACCGCGTGAATCGATTTGGTTTTTGCAAGGCGGGAGAAAATTTGCGTGTCGCGCTGGTCAGCCTGCACAAGTGGGAGGAGCCGTGTCTTGTCGGGGAACGCGGCGCGGGCACAATTTTTTTCTCGCATTGTAATTTGCGCTGTGTCTTCTGCCAAAATTTTTCAATCAGTCACGAAGGTTTCGGCGCGGAAATTTCAATCGAGCGGCTTGCGGAAATTTTTATCGAACAGCAGGAACGCGGCGCGGCTAATATCGAACTCGTCACGCCAACGCACTACACCGAAAAAATTTGCGCGGCGATTGACATTGCCAAAACGCGCGGGCTTCGTTTGCCGATAGTTTGGAATTCCAACGCCTACGAAAATCTTGCAACGCTTGAACTTCTGCGCGGGCGCGTGGATATTTTTTTGCCCGATTTAAAATATTTCAGCGAGGAGCCAGCCAAAATTTTTTCCAGCGCGCCGAATTATTTTGCCGTCGCGAGTGCTGCTATAAAAAAAATGTTCGAGCTTGTCGGTGCCGCGAAATTTGACGGCGGGAAGATGATTCGCGGAGTTATCGTGCGCCATTTAGTTTTGCCGAACTTAAGACGCGACGCCATGAAAATTATCGATTGGCTCCACGAAACTTTTGGCGACGAAATTTTTATCAGCCTGATGAATCAGTACACGCCGATTTATCGCGCCGCCGAGTTCAAAAAAATACGCCGCGCGTTGACGACCTTTGAATACAATTCTGTCGTCGAATACGCGATCAATATCGGATTTAAAAATTGTTTCGTTCAAATCGGTAAGACTGCCGATAAAAGTTTCATTCCAGATTTCAATCTGCGCGGCGTTTCTAAAAAGTCACGCGGCGATACTACAGAAAAAAATCAGTAGCTCCGTAGGGAACTGCTGATTTTTTTTAAGGGATTATCGAGGATTTATCGGAGGGAAGTGTCGCCCTCCGTTAATTACGCAAGGAAGTTTGCATAGTCGACGAATTCGATACCGAGCGCGTCGGCGACGTTCTTATTTGTGAGTTTTCCGTCAATCACGTTGAGACCTTTGGCAAGTCCGGCGTCCTCTTGGCAAGCGGCTTTCCAACCTTTGCCCGCGATTTTAAGTGCGTAGGGCAAAGTAGCGTTGGTAAGGGCGAGCGTGGAAGTTCTGGAAACCGCGCCAGGAATATTGGCGACGCTGTAGTGAATTACGCCGTGTTTAACGAAAATTGGGTCGGTGTGCGTGGTAACGTGGTCGCAAGTGGCAATGGAGCCGCCTTGATCAATGGCAACGTCGATGATAACCGAGCCTTTCTTCATATTTTTAACCATTTCTTCAGTCACGAGCTGCGGAGTTTTCGCGCCGGGGATAAGAACCGCTCCAACAAGTAAATCTGCTTGCTTAGTCCATTGCGCGATATTGTAGCTGTTGCTCATGACGGTGCAAACTTTTCCGCCGAAGATGTCATCAAGGTAGCGGAGCCGCTCAATCGACAAGTCAATAATCGTGACACGCGCACGCATTCCCAAAGCAATCTTAGCCGCATTAGTTCCGACCACGCCGCCGCCAATTATGACGACTTGAGCCGGTGCCACGCCGCTAACTCCGCCGAGAAGGACGCCGCTCCCGCCATATTGGCTTTCAAGGAACTGTGCGCCGAGTTGAATCGACATTCGCCCCGCAATTTCACTCATCGGGGCAAGCAAGGGCAAGCTCCTGCCGTCACGCCCGACAACCGTCTCATAAGCTATTCCCGTGACTTTTTTGTCGAGTAAAGCCGCTGTAAGCGCGGGTTCGGGCGCAAGATGCAGGTATGTGAAGAGAATTTGCCCCGCGTGAAACAAATTATATTCGGATTCGAGCGGTTCTTTGACTTTTATAATCATTTCCGCGTCGTCGAAGAGTTTATTTTTGTCCGCGACGATTTCCGCGCCCACTGACGTATAATTTTCGTCTTCAAAGCCGGATCCAACGCCCGCATTCGCCTCGATAAGGACTTTATGCCCCGATTTTACGAGCGAATCAGCACCCGCAGGCGTCAAACCTACGCGGTTTTCATTATTTTTAATTTCCCTCGCTACGCCGATAATCATACTGCTGTCCTCCTATAAAACTTTGGTGAAACAAATTATTCTAAACGTCCTACTTTGAATACATGATAACTTGCAAAAATAAAAAGTCAACCCTTTGCTTATGATTTTAATAAATTTTCGTCGACATTTCGGGCTTTTTTTTGCTAAAATCGGCGCGAGGTGATTATTTTGCTCAATATTAAGGTTTTCGGTATCGTTCAGGGCGTCGGCTTCCGTCCGTTTGTTAAAAATCTCGCCGATGACAATAAAATCGTCGGAACCGTCGCTAATCGCGGCTCTTACGTCGAAATTTTTGCTCAAGGCGACGATTTTGACTTAAAAAACTTTTTAAACGCGCTCCAAACTAAAAATCCGCCACGTTCTGCCATTTTAAAGCTCGATTTGGATAATTTTCCCGATAAAAACTTCTCAAACTTCCAAATTATCGACAGTGTGCACGAATCCGGCGATATTTTTGTCTCTCCTGACATCGCTATTTGCGAAAAATGCAAGGAAGAACTCTTCGACCCCACTAATCGACGATATTTGCACCCCTTTATTAACTGTACTGCCTGCGGTCCGCGCTTAACTATACTAAAAAACATGCCTTACGACCGCGAACGCACTTCTATGAGCGATTTTCCCATGTGCGACGCTTGTAAAGCCGAATATTTCGATAAAAATTCGCGCAGATTCGACGCTCAACCAATTTGTTGCAATAATTGCGGCTGCGAACTCTATATTTTAGGAAAAAATCTGCGCGGACACGACGCAATTAAATTTTCGCGTAAAATTTTGGCGAACGGCAGAATTTTAGCGATAAAAGGTATCGGAGGCTTTCATTTGGCGTGCGATGCGCGGAATTTTAACGCAATTCAACGCCTTAGAAGCTCAAAAACCCGTCCAACGAAGCCTTTTGCCGTCATGTTTAAAGATATTTCTGCCGTTAAGCGCGAATGTTTTATTTCCGATATCGAAAAATCTTTTTTAGACTCTCCGCAGAAGCCAATCGTACTTTTAAATAAAAAAATCGGCTCAATCGCCGCAAATGTCGCTCCAAACATTAATAAATTGGGCGTTTTATTGCCTTATACGCCGTTACACTTGCTTATTTTCGATTTTCCGGACGAAATTACCGATTTTCCCGACGCTTTAATCATGACAAGCGGAAATCCTTCCGGAATTCCAATTACGATTGATGACGACGACGCAATTAAAAATTTCGACTTCTGCGACGCTATTTTAAGCAATAATCGCCGAATTTTACTTCGCGCGGACGATTCTGTCATGGATTTTATCGAAAATAGCCCGTCAATGATTCGCAGAAGCCGCGGTTTTGCTCCTCTACCAATTTTTTACGATTCAAATAAAAAATCCGTGCTCGCTATCGGCGGTGAATTAAAAAATACTTTTTGCCTCGCTAAAAACAATTTATTTTACGCTTCGCCCTATATCGGCGACGCAAATGACCTTAGAACCATCGAAATTTTGGAAAAATCTATCGAACGCATGGAAAATTTACTCGAAATTCGCCCTGAAATTGTAATTTGCGACAAACACCCGCGTTATCAGACGAATTTGCTTGCAGAAAAGATTTCTAAGCAATTAAACGCGCCTTTAATTAAAATTCAGCACCATTACGCGCATATTTTGAGCTGTTTAGCGGAAAATAATCATCATGACGCGGTTATCGGCGTCGCTTTTGACGGAACCGGCTACGGAGACGATAAAACAATTTGGGGCGGCGAATTTTTTATTTGCGATACTAAAAATTACGTTCGCGCGGCGTCAATTAAGCCATTTATGCAAGCCGGCGGCGATAAATCTGCTCGCGAAGGCTGGAGAATCGCTCTAAATTTCGTAAATCTCGACGTTGCACGCGAATTAAAGCTTGCAGACGAAAAAAATTTGCGCGGCGTGCAATTTTTACTCGATAAAAATATAAATTGCGTGGTTTCGACGAGTGTCGGGCGAATTTTTGACGCAATCGCGGCGATTTTGGGCATTTGCAGCGTTTCAAGCTACGAGGGCGAGTCCGCGATGCGTTTGCAAGCCGCCGCTGAACGTTCAAACAAAAATTTTCGCGCAGAATTCAAAAATACGGACGAAATAGTCGCCGAAATTCTGATTCGACGCTTGAACGGGGAAAATATTTGCGATTTGGCGCGATTATTCCACGAAAGACTTGCAGAAATGACTGCGCAGACGATTTTTGAACTGAGCGGGCGTACAAGAATAAAAATCGTGGCGTTAAGCGGCGGAGTTTTCCAAAATTCGCTACTGACGACGCTTTTAACGGAAAAATTACGTCGCGCGGGCTTAAAAATCCTCCGACACGCGCTGATACCTCCAAACGACGGAGGAATTTGTATCGGACAGGCGATTTACGCGAAAAATTTGGTTTGAAAGGCGTTTTGGAGGCTCATTTTACATTTTCCAATATATTGGAATTTGTGTCGCGTCATTATGCGGCTTTTTCGGCAGGTACAAAAATCAGGGGTAATTTTGAGCTACGATTTACGTTTTCCAAAATATTGGAATTTGTAAAACGGGCAAAAAAAATCGCCTCGAAAGGCGATTTGGCGGAAAAAATAGGGGATTTGTCAATCGAAATCGATACGGCATTCAAACATTCTGTGCCACGGATTTGAAACGACAAAATGATTCCACTGCGGAAAATATTTTACGGCGAATTCGCACATGAAAACATTTTCCTGCTTGACTAATTGCGGCTCGTGGTCGCCATAATTTAAGCAAATTTGCAAGCCGTCGGGGAGTTTTGCGAGTTCAGCGGCAATTTGCGTGCGGGCGTTCGCTTGATAAGCCCAATCGTCGAGATAACGGGTCGCGAGGAGCCGGTCAATCGACGCGCGGCTCATTTTTTTTGTCAAAACGCCCGTTCCGACGGCAAAACCGCTCGTATTTGTCGCAGTATTCCAGCCGCCGTACGCATTCAACTTAAAAAGCAAATTTTTATCGTAAAGTTGCTCCATTAAGAAGTTATCCGCGCCGTTTGCAGTGATAATATCGGCAATTCCGACGGGTAAATTTTGATTAACGGCGTTTTCTACCATTTCGGAGAACATTTTTGCGTTTTTAGCTAAATATTTTTCCTGTTTTTTGGTTAAAACTTGCGGAGGAACGGAATTATGCAGTTCAAAAGTCTCTCCTTTAGGGTCAGTGTTGACAAAAAGGACAAAATCGGCGCGTTCGGGCTTAGGAACGAACATTGCGCCCGCGATAATAATTTCGTCGCGAATTGAATCGCCAATTTGTTCATCAGAGTAGTGCGGGACGGTTTTTGCGCCTTTTCCGCGATTAAATTGGACATTTACAAAGGGAATTGAGCAATTTAGGTCATTTACGGCGCGAGCGAGCAAAAGCATAGCGAATTCGTCAATTCCGGCGTGCGATTGCGCTTTAGTCTTCGGAATATCCTTCATATAAGCTAAAAGTTCGCGATTTTCGCGGTGAGTTTGACATAAAGGGGCGTTATCGTCGCGTCCGATGATAAAAAAGCTGATAATATCTTCGCGAGTTAAATCTAGCAATTTTTTTGTTGCGGAAAGGTTTTTTTCACGTCTAGCGAAGTAATTTTCCAAAATTTCGTCGGGAATACTCTTTTCAAGCTCATTTAATTGAATAATTTCGGCTTTAGAGAGCTTTGAAGTCTCTTTTTTGTCCAAAAGTCGCGTGAGTTGGAAAATATTTGCGCCGTATTGCCCGTAATAGTCTGGTTCTTCGCGATCTCCGGGCGTTCCGAACATCGGAGTGCGCATTAACGAGCCAAAAAGATATATATTTAAGTTTTGATTGCTTTCGCGCAGATTTTTAAAGTTTTCGACGCGAGAATTTAAAATATCGGCGGAAATTTCGTGTGAACGGGACGGAATCAGCCCGCCATAGAGCAAAGCGTCGGAAGAAACGACTGCGGCGTCACAAATCGGCGCATTTTCGTAAAACCAAGCCCAAAGTTGGTCGGGATTAGTCAAAAATTCGGTTGGCGGGGAAATAATTTCGTAATTGAGCTGTTTTATAACGTCAGCGGGCTGTTGAGAGGAAATTGGGCGGTCGTCGTGTGGAATAAAGAGTATTTTTTCGGCGTAGACGCTTGAATTTAGTAAAAAAAGTGCCGCGAGGGTCAAAAAGAACTTTTTCAGCATAAAATCTCCTCCAAAAAGTTTTTTCGGCAAGTTTAACACGAAAAAATAAATTTCGCAACGCGGCAGGTAAAATCTGGTTGCGTATAGAATTTTAAGGTTGAATAAAGCGGAAGGAGACTGATAAAGTGGATGTAACGCTCGTCAACCCGATAATCGAGGCATTCAAGGACGTAATGCCGCAAATGGGATTCCCCATGCCCAAGCGGCTCAGAATTTATTTGCAGGACAGAAACGTAATAAGCGATGGCGTGACGCTGACGGTTGGCTTCGCGAAACAAATGCGCGGCAAAGTTGTTTACAACATGACGGCGGACACGGCGCGCTACATAGCCTCAACGATGATGTTGGGCGTGCCGGTCAACAAATTCAACGATATGGCGCAAAGTGCCCTTCGCGAAACGTCGAACGTGCTGACGGCGCGTGCCGCGACGAATTTTTCAGCAAAACTCGGTGTAGAAGTCGACATAACCACGCCCGAACTTGTCATTGACGAGGAGCGCACGATTAAAATCAGCGACGGCAGATATTTTGTGGTTGAAATGGAAATCGGCGGGCACAAAATGGACATTGCCCTTGCCGTTGACGGCGACGCTTAAAATTTTTCGTAAAAAGAAAAGCTCCCAACGACGGGAGCGATTTTTTTATGTGCTGAGCATGTCGACGATATGTTTTAAGGTGTCAACGTCGCCGACATTGCCAGGAAAAATTATGTAACTCATGCCTGGGAACTTACTTTCCGCGCCGATTTTCCAGACGGGGACGCCCGCCGCCACTTGACCGAGCACGAGGGCTTTTTTTACGCCCAAACCTTTAGTTCCAACGTCGCTGGAAGTGATGCCGCCCTTGGCGATTAAAAATTTCGGGTGGACGTTCAAATTTTTAACAATACTCGTTAAGGCGTTAGAAATTTTCACGGAGGCGGCGAGATTTTTTTCCGCGTCGCCCAAATCCAAAACTTTGCGGCTGGTGTAAATTGCCGTCGTCTGTCCGCGCGAAATATTTTCCGCCGCCTGCCGAATAATTTTATCGACCGCGCCCAAATCCGCAACGTCAAATTCAATAAACGCCACCGACGAAATTTTTTTCAGTTCGGCGAGTTGCGCGGTAGTTTTTTTGACGTGCGAGCCGACGATAATCAAGCCGCCGTTGTGATTGCCCGCGTCGACGAGTTCAGAGCGCGTCAAAAGATTTTTATCAGCCACGCCGCCGATAATTTTCGTGAACGCCGCCGCCGTCCTGAAAATAAAATTTTTCCCCGACTTGAGCAGAGCCAACGCGAAAATTTCCACGTCGACATAATCAACCGCGTTGACGATAACTTTATTGAAGCCGCGAACATTTGCCAGCCGCGCAGAAATTTTTTCGACATCGCCGCCGCGCAATTCGGCAAGGCTAATGCAGGTGACGGAATTTTTTTTGAACTCGCCGCGAGTTTTCTCCTCGATGTAAGCGGCAAGATTGGAATTTTTGTAGCAGAAAGTTTTATCGCGGGCAAATTCAGTTTCGGCGGCGGGCACGAGATAATTTTTTTCCTGCACGTAGTGAACGTCGCCGATTGTGAAGCGTCCGCCCTCTTTGAAGAACGGTATTAAAATTTCGCCGTCGATTTCCTTGCCGCAAGCCGTCAAAGTTTCATAAAGCGTTTGAGTTTCAAGCGGATAGTGACCGCGCAACGTCGAATCGCAACGGCTGACAATCATAAAATCCTTTCCGAAATTTTTTCCCGCCGCAAAGATACGTTCGGCGATTTTTTTGTGTTCGGCGCGAGTTTTAGCTTCGGAAAAGGCGCGGGAATTCGTCAGGATAAAGAACATGGAATTTTTTTCGGCAAAGCCCGCCGCGATAGCCTCCTCCGTCCAATCCGTGTAAACCGAAATGCCGTTGACAGTTTGAACGCCGGTTGGGTCGTCGTCCAGCACGATAATTTTTTTGTTGAAGTTTTTTAGAGCGGTTGCGAGCTCCGCGCGATAAATTTTTTCGTCGACGCGCGGAATTTTGGCGAATAGCTCCGATTTCAAAACTTTAGCCACGATTCAGCCTCCTTAAAAATTTTTCTTTCCTTTATCGCCACGGCAAGCTATAATGGAACAAAAAATTTTGGCGTTTAATTACTCAGACGGTGAGGTTTTTGCCATGAAAAAAATTTTAATCGTTGACGATATGCTTGTCCCGTTAATGATAACAGAAAACATGCTCGCGGGACAATACGAAACTTTTATTGCGCAATCGGCGCAGGAGGCAATGGAAATTTATCGTAAGGAAATGCCCGACATGGTGCTTTCCGATTTCCGAATGCCAGGTATGACGGGCTACGAAATGCAAATCGCCTTGCAAAACGAATTCCACAGGGAAATACCGTTTATGTTCATGACGGCGGACGAAGACAAGGAAGTTGAAAGCAAGGGGCTTGACAATGGCGCGATGGATTTAATTCACAAACCCTTTGAGCCGAAAATCCTCCTGCGGCGCGTCTCCAACATTTTAAAAACCGTCGGCGAAATTCAAGACTTAAAAAAGACTTCGTCAACAGACAAACTCACGGGGCTTTTTAATAAGGGTTCGGCGGAAGAAGAACTTAAGAAAATTTGCAAGAAATCGCACGGCTCGCTGATGATGATTGACTTGGACAGCTTTAAACTCGTCAACGACCTTCACGGGCACGCCATGGGCGATAAGATTTTGATTGCGTTCGCGGACATTTTGCGGGCGGCGATGCGTTCGACGGATTTTATCGGGCGCATGGGCGGCGACGAATTTGTTGCCTTCTGCCACGGCGTCAGCGAAGAGAGTGCCATTGCCGCCAAAACTCAATTCATCAACGAAAAAATCACCGAAGCCGCCAAACAGCTCATGGGCGAGGATATGAATATTCCGCTCGGCGCGTCAATCGGTTGCGTGCTCGTTCCGCAAGCCGGCACTGATTTTGTCGAACTGTACAAGAAGGCGGACAAAGCCCTTTACATCGTCAAGCAGAACGGCAAGCACGGCTACAACATTTTCAGCGAGGACGCCCCCGAAGAAAATGTCGAGACGGTCGTCACGCTCGCGCAAATTGAAATGATTCTTAGCGAACGCAACAAGGAGGCTGGCGCGTACATTCTGCCGTTCGAGAGTTTCAGAAATATTTATCGATTTCTTAAGCGCACCCGCGCAGGTTATGGCAAGACGATTTGCATTGTGCTCCTTGCGCTCAAGCGGACGAATGACGGCGAAAAAATTCCGCTCAAGCACGCGGGCGAAAAATTCGTTGAATGTCTGCATAACACATTGCGGCGCGGCGATGTCATTTCGCAGAATGGCTCCAATCAATTCCTTGTCCTGCTCACGAACACCGACGGGCACCACGACGTTACCCGCGCTTTGGCTCGCGTTTTTGAAAATTGGGGCAAGTTGCCCGAAAGTAAAAGTTTCTACTTCACGAACGAATGGAAGATACTCGACACTTAAACGGCTCCGCAAAAAAAATCTCCTCGCCTTGCGACGGGGAGATAATTTTTTTGTAATTTGGCTGGGGAAAATTTTTCACAGATATTTTTCTACGATTTCGTCTAAGGTTATCGCCTCGGAATAATAATGTCCTTGAACGTTCACTATCGGGAAATCTTTTATAATCTCGCGAATCTGCGCGTCTTCCACGCCCTTGAGACAAACTTTAGTGCCCAGTTCCGTTGCCAGCTCCGACAGGTGCCGCACGATTTGCAAGTTGCCGGGCTTGTTTATGTTCAAAATATATTCGCGCTCCAGCTTGATGAAATTCGGGGCAAGGTCGCGCAGGAAGTCAATCGACGCGACGCCGCTGCCAAAGTCGTCAATCAAGCAGAGAATTCCTTTGCGCTTTAAGGCGTGGACGATTCGGCGCAAAATATCCGGCTCGATAAGGCGGCAACTCTGCGTAAGTTCAAAGCAAAGATGTTTCAGCGGGAAGCCCACCGATTTTGAAATTTTGTCGATCTCTCCAAAAAGGAAATCGTCGACAATCTGCGCGGGCGAAATGTTCACGTTCAAGACCAAGTCGGGCTTTATTTTTAAAAGTTTAAGTCCGTCTTCCATGGCGCGGCGCAGTATCCAATAGCCCAGCTCCTCGAACAGGAAATCGCGCTCCAAGACGGGCACATAAGCTGAAGGCGGCACGTCGCCGAAACGTTCGCTGTGCCAGCAAAGCAGAGCCTCAATCGCAACCAACTTTTCCGTCTCGGCATTGAAGACCGGCTGATAGCGCAGGGAAAAATTTTTGCAGTCCATTAAAATATCGTTGCGCACTTCGGCGACCAGCTCCAGCGATTCGTGAGTATTCATGCCGATTGCGCCGTTGTAGTTGACGAGCTTGCCGTTGTGATAAAATTTCGATTCGTTGTAAGCAAAATTCAAACAGGCCTGAACCGTCCGTTCGTCGTATTTGCCGCCGTCGAAATGAATCATGCCGCCGTTAATCGACAGCACTTGACGAACATTTTCCACGGGCAAACCTGCCAACGCGGCGCGGCGAATTTTTTCATACTTGACGGCAAGTTCTTCGGGCGAGAGACTTTCCGTTAGAAAAGCAAACTTCGCGCCTTCCATGCGATAAACCGTGCCTTCCTGCCCGACAACGTCTTGAAGGAGCCACGCCGCCTGTTGCAGAACCGAATTGCCGAACGAATAGCCGTGCTCCTCGTTAATGCCGTTCATGCGATTGATTCCGCAAAGCACGATAACGCAATTCCGCTTGAGTTCAATGGCGGCAACCAAATCGCGGAAGAAGCCGTATTGGTTGCGGAGTAGCGTCACGGGGTCGGTTACGGCAGTCACGCCCTCGTTAATCAGAATGCCACCAATAACTATGGGCTTATCCTCCGCGTCAAAAATCGTCGAGCCGGCGTAACGAACAACAGCGTAGGAGCCGTCCTTGAGCTGCGTGCGATAAGTCAAGTCGTAGCCGCGACTTTCTCCGCTTAGCAAGGCTTTCATGTTGCGCCGATAAGTCAATCGATCTTCGGGGTGAATGTGCGTTTCCCAAACATCGTCGCCCGAAGGAATATATTCGCCGGGCAAACCTAACAAATCGGCGGCGGCGGGCGTGACGCGCGTAATGCGCTTCTTCACGTCGTAAAGCACGACATAATTGCCGCGCGCGATTATCGTAAAGGTGCTGAACAGGTTATCCAAAAATTTCAGATGCTCAGAATGATTTTCCATAGGGTATTCTCTCCAAGAAATTTTTTAAACTTCGACGGGCGGAACCTTAGCGCGAATCACAACCATGACAAGAGCAAGGCAAGCCAGCGCGACGCCCAAACCTAGCCAGCCGCTTTCCGTGACACCGCCAACCAGATAGCCGACGACACAGCAACTTGAAACGGTCAAGACGTAGGGAACTTGGGTTGAAACGTGGTCGATGTGGTGGCATTGTGCGCCCGCTGAAGCCAAAATCGTCGTATCGGAAATGGGCGAGGCATGGTCGCCGCCAACAGAGCCAGCCAAAATCGCCGCAATGCAGATAACCAAAAGATTCGCTGCCTGCTCCGTGGGCAGACTGACCAGCACGGACATTGCAATCGGAATCAAAATGCCGAACGTGCCCCAGCTAGTGCCGGTTGCGAACGCCAACGCCATTGACACAACAAAGAAAATCACGGGCAGGAACATAACAAGCGTTGCGTGCTCTTGAACAATGCCGCCGACGTAGCCGCCCAAGTTCAAATAGCTGTCAGAGCAAATGCCCGACAAAGTCCACGCCAAGCACAGAATAAAAATCGCGGGAACCATGGCGCGGAAACCTTGCGAGTAGCATTCGCAGTATTCGCTGAAGCTGACAACTTTGCGCGGCAGATACAGCAGGGAAATAAAAATCAGCGCGATAAACGAGCCGAGAGCTAGAGCTTTGGAGGCGTCGCAATCGGCGAAGGCATCGGAAATCGTTTTGCCGTCGTGAATGCCGCCCGTGTACAACATGCCGTAAATACAGAGGGAAATCAGAACTATCAGCGGCAAAATCAAATCGACGATTTTACCTTTGCCGCCGGTGCTTTGTTCTTCGTTGACGGCGTCTTTGTATTCTTCGGGAATTTCAAAATGCTCGTTGTTCTTGCGAACGACTTCGCCCATCGTCGCGTAATCCCGACCGGTGATAACGATAAACGCCATGAAAATCATCGTCAAAATTGCGTAGAGGTTAAAAGGAATCGTCTGCAGGAAGAGTAAGAAGCCGTCGACGAGTGAACCTTCGGGAAGCGAGGAGCCGACCGCCGCCGCCCAACTTGACACCGGCGCGATAATGCAAACGGGAGCC
>JAFXNB010000111.1 GCA_017529935.1 Selenomonadaceae bacterium | reverse complement strand
TGAAAAATAATTCCTACGACGAAAAAAATTACGACGCGCAATTAATCGCCGACATGAAAAGTTCGGGCTGCTTGATTGAGGACGACGTTGACGAATTGGAGCGGCTGGAATTTTATCGCAACCTCGCCAAATACGACGTGACGAATTTAGGCTTGACGATTGCCCCGACGCTCGATTGCAATTTCCGTTGCAAGTATTGTTTTGAGACGCACCCCAAGGGCAAGATGACTTCCGAGACTCAAGCGGCGTTGGTTAAGTTCGTGGAGAGTCGTTTGGAACGCGCGAAAAATTTTTCCGTGACGTGCTACGGCGGTGAACCGCTCCTTGCAAAAGAAATTGTTTACTCGTTGTCGGAAAAGTTTCTGGAGCTGTGCAAAAAGTTTTCCGTCGAATACGATGCCTTTATCGTCACGAACGCCAGCTTGCTTGACGACACCGACGTTGCGCTTTTCAAGCGATACAAAATCAACGGCGCACAAATTACAATCGACGGTCCGAAAGAAATTCACGACAGCCGCCGCCGCTCCGTCACGAACGAGAGCACCTTCGACAAGCTGATTGACCGCGCGAATCTTCTGCTTAATAACGGCTTGTCGGTCATCGTCCGAATCAATATCGACAAGGAAAATATTGAGCGCGTCGACGAACTGCTTGACACGCTCGCCGAACGAATTGATAAGCGCGAGGAGTTGAAGATTGACTTCGGGCAAGTTTCGCCGTTTACAGATATTTGCAAATCGATTGAAGGCGACTGCTACAACAACGCGCAGTTCGCCGATATTATGTTGCCGCTGTATGAAAAAGTTTTGGCGCGCGGTTTTGAAATGAACAAGATGGCAGTCTACCCCGTGCCGCGCTTGAACTTTTGTTGCGTTGATTATGCAAATTCGTTTGTCGTTGACAATCACGGCGATATATACAGCTGTTGGAATCACGTCGGCAACTTGAAGATGAGTAGTGGCAACGTCAACGACGGCGACGGTTTAATACTTGAAAAA
Source organism: Selenomonadaceae bacterium (assembly GCA_017529935.1). GTDB lineage: Bacteria > Bacillota > Negativicutes > Selenomonadales > Selenomonadaceae > Quinella. The sequence goes on along the minus strand of JAFXNB010000111.1, from coordinate 4,382 downwards.
AATTATTTGTCGTGGATTCAATGGAACCCAATTAAGCACCCGAAATGCCGCGAGTGTAATTGCTTGCCGATTTGCATGGGCGGCTGTCCGTATCATATGAGAACTTCCGACGACGGGCAACCTGTTTGCGGCACGATCAAATACAATCTGGACAGAATTATCAAGTCTTATTACGAACAACTGAAAGGAGAAATCGAAGATGAAAATTGAAGGCATTGCCTCCTACGTCGACAAGAGCGGCAAGCACCATTCGATTGAAGGCATCGGAAGCTTGCCCGATAATGTGGCGTTGGAAAGTTTGGAGGTGGCGGGCGAATTTTCGTTTGATAAAATTTCTTGTGACAGAGTTAAAACTTCGGGCGAAATCGACGGAAAATCTTTGAGTGGAAAAAATTTTTCGGGCGAGGGAACTGTTGCCGTTGACGCTGTGGAATTTGAAACGTTCAAGTTGAGCGGCAGTGCCGATATTGATAAACTTGTTGCCGAAGAAATTATCATGGAGTCGCGCGGCGGTTCAATCGGCAAAATTAAATGTCGTAACGTAAAAATTTTTCACGGCGAAATTCACAACGTAGGCTCGTCGATAATGTCAAAAATTTTTGGCGGCAAATCCGAGCAAAGTTCACGTGTTCAAATAAAAAGCATTGAGGCAGATAAGATTCATGTTGAAAATTGCGCGGTCGACGTTATCCGTTGCAAGGACGCTTTCATTGGGAAAAACTGCGTGATTGAGAAATTGTTTGTCGCGGGCGAGTGCAAAATTGATTCCAATTCAACGGTTGGCGAGACGATTCGCACGGCGTCCGATACATAAAAAATTTTTAAGGAGTGGTTCACTATGAAGTTTTTGGTTAGCCCGCAAGCAACTAAAAAAGTTTTTGCAAGTTGTGGAATTCAGAGCGGCAAATGCGGCATTCAAAGTGGCAAAAGTTCTGCAAGTTGCGGTCGTCAAACTGGCAAATGCGGCATTCAGACGGGGAGGATTTGATATGAAATTTTTGGTTAAGCCGAGCCATATCAGAAAAATTCTCGCGGCTTGCGGTCAGCAGTGCGATAGGTGCGGCTGTGACTGGCGGGTAATGTTCAGCTGATATTTTTAATTGGATAAAATTTTTTCCCGCCGAGGAATTTTGCGGCGGGATTTTTTGTTGAAAATTTTTCGGCGCGTGTTATAATCAAAAAAAATTTTTGGGAGGCAACCAATATGAAATGGGTTTGCGACATTTGCGGCTACGAGTACGACGAAGAGGCGGGCGACCCCGATAACGGAATCGAGCCGGGCACGAAGTTCGAGGACTTGCCAGAAGATTATCTCTGCCCGTTGTGCGGCGTCGGCAAAGACGAATTCTCCAAGGTCGAGTAAAAAAATTTTCTTCGCCTGTAGCAAATTATGAATCGCTGTGCTACAATAAGTGCAGTAAATCTTTTGAGGAGGCAAATTTAAATGAAAGTAACTGTAGTTGGTTCGGGTAATGTCGGCGCGACCGTGGCGAACGTCTTGGCGACCAAAGGTTTTGCAAGTGAAGTCGTCCTTATCGACATCAAGGAAGGTCTTTCCGAAGGCAAAGCGATGGACATCATGCAGACGGCGCACATGCTCAACTTCGACACGACGGTTGTCGGCGTGACCAATGACTATGCGGCGACGGCAGGCTCGCAAGTCGTTGTTGTCACCAGCGGCATTCCGCGCAAGCCCGGCATGACTCGCGAACAACTCATCGGCACCAACGCCAAAATCGTCAAGAGTGTTGTCGACCAGATTCTTGCGCACTCGCCCGAGGCAATTCTGATTATCGTCTCCAATCCTATGGACGCGATGACTTACCTGACGCTCAAGGACACCAAACTCCCGCGCAACCGCATTATCGGTCAAGGCGGCATGCTCGACAGCTCCCGCTTCCGCTACTATCTCGCCGAAGCTCTCAAGGAAGCCGGCTATCCTGCAACTCCGACCGATATTGACGGCATGGTTGTCGGCGGGCACGCTGATAAAACGATGGTTCCGCTCGTCAGCCTTGCAACTTATCGCGGCATTCCCGTCACCCAATTCCTCAGCGAAGAAGCGATAACCAAAGCTGTCGAAGCGACCAAAGTCGGCGGCGCGACCTGCACGAAACTTTTGGGCACTTCCGCTTGGTATGCTCCCGGCGCGGCGGCTGCGGCTCTCGTTGAAGCCATTGCTCTTGACGCGAAGAAATTGATTCCGTGCTGCGTCTACCTCGATGGCGAATACGGCGAAAAAGATCTTTGCATCGGCGTTCCCGTTATCCTCGGCAAAGATGGCGTGGAAAAAATCGTCGAAGTCGAATTCTCCGCAGCTGAAAAAGCCAAATTCGCTGAAAGCGTTGCGGCGGCTCGCGAAGTCAACAGCAAGATTGCCGGCGCACTCGAATAAGCTGATAGCTGTTAGCTACTAGCTTTTAGCTAAAAAGGAACTCTGCCGTAAGCGGTGGAGTTCTTTTTGATTTAAGGAGGTGGAAATTTTAAACGATAATTAAGTTGAAGGACGCGAACAAAAGTTTTCCAAGGAGGAGAGCAAAATGTTAGAAAGAGTAGAAAAAATTGCACGGGTTGCTCGCGTCAACGGCGTCGCGCACGATAACAAACACCGCTTCGACAGCGGGCGCGGTCGCCGAGAGGAAAAGAATTCTTTCGCCGAAGAACTGCGGCGCGTGATGAATAAAAAAGCGGCACCCGTCAAGAAAACCGAAATTCCCGAAGCTTACGATTTGGAGCTGACAAGTTGCGGGACGCATTCGCTGTTTTACGCCAGCGGCTTGAGTTTGGATAGGTTGCTTGCTTGAGGAGGACAAAATATGACCGATAAAAATTTTATGAGCCTCGCGCTGGAGGAAGCGTTGCGGGCTTACCAAGAAAATGAAGTGCCGATAGGTGCCGTTCTCGTTGACGGGGACGGCATTTTAATTTCCCGCGAACACAATCGGATTGAACAACTAAACGACGCGACGGCGCACGCAGAAATTTTAGCGTTGCGGGCGGGGAGTCAAAAATTAAATCGGCGGCGATTATCTGACTGCACGCTCTAGTCCACTGTCGAACCTTGCGCGATGTGTGCGGGCGCGTTAATCTTGTGCAGAGTCAAGCGTTTGGTCTACGGGGCGACGGATTCAAAATTCGGGGCGGCGGAGTCGCTGTTCAACGTCGTGAACAATTCCGCGCTCAATCATCAACTGTTCGTGACTGCGGGCGTCATGGAGGAGGAGTGCCGTGCGCTCATGAAAAAATTTTTTGATATTCGTCGTTGATTTGAAAAAGACTGGAATGTAAAATTATCAGCGGCAAATTTATGACGGGAGTGATTGTATGAAATTTGTTTCGTGGAATGTCAACGGCTTGCGGGCGCGGCTCAAAAAAGATTTCATGCCGGCGTTTAAAAAGCTCGACGCGGATATTTTTGCTGTGCAGGAAATAAAAATGCAGGCGGGCGAGGCTATCCTTGAACTTGACGGCTACAGACAATTTTGGAATTACGGCGCGCGCAAAGGCTACGCGGGCACGGCGATTTTTTCGCGCGTCGAACCAAAAGGCTTTACGTGCGGCATCGGCGTCGACGAATTCGACAGCGAGGGGCGCGTCATAACTTTAGACCTCGGAGAAATTTTTTTCGTCAACGTCTACGTTCCCAATTCCCACAATCTCGAATGGCTTGAACGGCGCATGAGCTGGGAGTACACTTTCCGAAAATATTTGCAGGCTTTGGATAAAAAAAAGCCCGTCGTCGTCTGCGGAGATTTCAACGTGGCGCACGAGCCGATTGATTTAAAAAATCCCGCGTCGAATCATCACAGCGCAGGATTCAGCGACGAAGAGCGCGGCAAGTTCACGGAACTTTTAAACGCGGGCTTCGTCGATATTTTCCGCCGCCGCAACCCCGACTTGACGGGTGCTTACACTTGGTGGAGCTACCTTCGCAAGGCGCGGCTCACAAATGCGGGCTGGCGTATCGATTATTTTTTAATTTCGGAGCGGCTGGTTGATAAAGTTGTCGACGCCACGATTGAGAGCGACATCTTCGGCAGCGACCATTGCCCCGTAACTTTGCAATTAGGAATGTGGAATTAGGAATTAGAAATTGCGACGGTTTTAATTCCTAATTCCTAATTTCTAATTCCTAATTGTTCCAACTCCTCCGGCGTCACAGTCGTTGAGGAAATTTTTTTTATCAGCGAACCTTTTTTATCGTCGACGAATTCAATCGGCTCGGCGAAAATTTTTGCAAAAGCTTCCTCCGCCGTGTCGACCGCGAAAATTTTCAAGCCGAGATGTTCTTTGGGAATGTCCTTGGCATTTTCTTTCGGGATAACCAAAGTTTTAATGCCCGCCTGTTTCGCGCCGTAAGCTTTTTCAAAGACGCCGCCGAC
>JAFXNB010000110.1 GCA_017529935.1 Selenomonadaceae bacterium | reverse complement strand
GACGCGGGCAAGACGACGCTCACGGAAAAACTTTTGCTCTACGGCGGCGCGATTCACCTTGCCGGCTCGATTAAGTCGCGCAAAACTCAACGCCACGCCGTCAGCGATTGGATGGAGATTGAAAAGCAGCGCGGCATTTCCGTCACGAGTTCGGTTTTGCAATTCGACTACGCCGGCTGCCGAATCAATATCCTTGACACGCCAGGTCACCAAGATTTTTCCGAGGACACTTACCGCACGTTGATGGCGGTTGACAGCGCGGTTATGATTCTCGACGCGGCAAAGGGCGTGGAGGCGCAGACTAAAAAACTTTTTAAAGTTTGTCGCGAGCGGCGCATACCGATTTTTACTTTTATCAACAAGCTCGACCGCTACGGAAAAATTCCGCTTGACTTGCTTGACGAGATTGAAAAGTTTTGGGCATTCCAACTTACCCGATGAACTTTCCGATTGGCAAGGACGGGAAATATTTGGGCGTCTTCGACCGACAAAAAAATCAGATTGAACTTTTCGCGGAAGACACCACGCACGGACAAAAGGAGCGGGCGTCAGAAATTTTTGCGGCGGACGACGCGGAAGTTATCAAACGAATCGGGCAGGAAAATTTCGACGCGCTACAGGAAGATTTAATGCTCCTTGACGAGGCGGGCGAAGTTTTCGACAAAGCTAAGGTTGACGCGGGCGACTTGACGCCGACATTTTTTGGCTCGGCGATGACAAATTTTGGCGTGCAGAATTTTTTGGAGGAGTATTTGCGACTTGCGCCGCCGCCCGCCCCGCGACTTTCCAACGACGGAATCATTGAGCCGGAGGATAAAAATTTCTCCGCGTTCGTGTTCAAAATTCAAGCCAACATGAACCCCGCGCACCGCGACCGGCTGGCGTTTATCAGAATTTGTTCGGGCAAATTTGAACGCAACATGACAGTTTGGCACGCGGCGACCGACAAGTTAATCAAGCTCGCGCAACCGCAACAATTTTTGGCGCAGGACAGGCAGATTATCGACGAAGCTTTTCCCGGCGACATCGTTGGCTTATTCGACCCCGGAATTTTCGGGATTGGCGACACGCTCACCGACGCCGCCCATAAATTTAAGTTTGAAGACTTCCCGACGTTCCCGCCCGAAAAATTTGCTCGCGTGCAAGCCAAGGACACCATGAAGCGCAAACAGTTCGCCAAAGGTATCGACCAGCTCACGCAGGAAGGCGCGATTCAACTTTTCAATCAGGTGGGCGCGGGTACCGAATCTTACATCGTCGGCACGGTAGGAACTTTGCAATTTGAAGTTCTGCAATACCGGCTCAAGTCGGAGTACGGCGTCGACGTTCTTTTAACTATGTTGCCGTTTGAAGTTGCGCGTTGGCTAAAATTTTCTGACGGCGCGAAAGTCACTCCTGCAAGTCTGCGCGGCGCGGATAGGGGAATGTTCGTCCTTGACCGCAATGAAAATCCCGTCCTGCTCGTTGAAAATGAGTGGGCTTTGGGCTGGATTAGCGACAACAATCCTAAACTCGAAATGAACGCGACGCCTTAATTTTATAAATCGGAGTACGGCGTCGACGTGCTGTTGACAATGTTGCCGTTTGAAGTTGCGCGTTAGCTGAAATTTTCTGACGGCGCGAAAGTCACTCCGGCAAGTCTGCGCGGCGCGGATAGGGGAATGTTCGTCCTTGACCGCAATGAAAATCCCGTCTTGCTCGTTGAAAACGAATGGGCTTTGGGCTGGATTAGCGACAACAATCCTAAACTCGAAATGAACGCGACGCCCTAATTTTATATTAAGTTACGGGAAAAATTTTTCGATATATAGGCAAACAAGGAAGATACACTGAAAAATATTTGCAAGGACTGCAGTCAACAGGTGGTGAAAGTCATGATTATAAACAATGTGAACTCGTCCGCGAATTATTATTCCAACGTGGCGGCGACTAGGTATGCAAATCCGACAAGCTACGTTCGCGGCGTGCAGAAAAGTGACGCATTTACTCCGTCCAGAGAGGCGCAGAGTTTCAGCGACTTGTTAAACAAACTCAAGGGCACCTCCGAAGTTCGCGAGGACAAAGTCAGCGAGATTCAAGCGAAAATTTCTTCGGGGCAATATTTCGTTTCGGCGCAAGACATCGCGGCAAGTCTTTTGACGAATCGTTTCTGAGGCGGCGGCTATGTGGCAAAAATTGATTGAAACACTCGACAAGCTCGGCGACAACTATGACAAATTGGCGGCACTCGGCGAGAAAAAACGTTCGGCTTTGGTCGGCATCGACATGAAAAGTCTTTCCGATATACTCGACCAAGAACAGCTCGTCACGGCGAAAATTCAAAAATTGGAGCAAAACCGCCTAGAAATTCTGCGCGGCTTGTCGCAGTCAGATAAAACCTTAACCGAGGCGACGAAGGCTAAAGATTTTTACAGGAAAGCACCTGCGCTCGCCATGGAAAAAAAGTTGATTCAACTGCACGAACGGCTAAGCAAAAACGTCGACCGCGCTTTGGCGATTCGTAGCAACAATCAAGTTCTCGCGCAATGCGCCTTGGACGCGGTGCAGGGTCAACTTAACAAATTGAGCGGCGCAACCGTCGAGCCGACTTATTCGGGCAAAGGCGCGGGCGTCGTTACTCATCAAAAGAAATTCGATTTTAAGGCTTGAGGGCGCGGCTATGGACGAAACAATTAAACTTTTGCGCGAACAGGCGATATTGTGCTCGCACCTGCCCGAACTTTTCGACGAGCTGATAAATATAATGGAAAGTAATTCGCCCGAAGTTCAGGAGCCAATCCGCAAAATTGAAGCGACGATGCGCGACCTGTCAAAGAACGAGCAAAAGGCGGAAGATTTTTTGAAGCGTGTCGGGGCAACGTCGTTTGCGGAGTATATCGCCGCGCAAGATAAAAACATTCAGCGGGACGTGGCGGAAAAACTTTTAAAGAAAACCGCCGACGCTCAACTCCGACTGGAAAAGCAGGTATCGAAAGCTAAGCTGTTAGTCAAAAAGGGCAGGGATTACGTCGCATTCAACATGAACATTTTGGCGCGAACTTCGGCAAGCGATACCTACGGCGCGGAGGCAAAGACCGGCTCCAATCGAACGCGGCGCATGTTCGAGGCGAACATTTAACGGATTAAAGCGGGGACTAGGAGGGAAAGGGATATGAGATCAACATTTGCGGGACTAAATACCATGGTGCGCGGCATCACGGCTAATCAGCTGTCGCTCGACACCACGGGACACAATATAACAAACGCGGGCACCGAGGGCTATTCCCGACAAACCGTCACATTAGCGACGACCTACAGCGAACAACGCGCGGGCTTGCACGGAAATGTTATGGTTGGCACGGGCGTTGACGCTCAGGCTGTCGAAAGGGCGCGCGATGTTTACGCCGATATTCAATATCGCAACGAAAATCCTTCACAACAATACTATAAAACTATGGCTGCCAACTACGACAAGCTCGAAACAATTTTCGACGACAGCAGGAACTTGGGCATTGAATCGGCGTTGAATAAATTTTATCAAACGTGGGTTGACCTTTCGACGAACGCTTCAAATTCTTCTGCGCGGACGCAAGTCATTGAGCAGGGCAGAAATTTAAGCGATATTCTCCAAACGGCGACTTCCGAACTGCAGGAGCAAATTCGTTCGGAGTATGAAGACCTTAAATCGGAGATAAAGCAAGTCGACGATATATTGGAAGAAATTGTTCTTTTTAATAAGCAAATATCCGCGCAGGAAATTACCGGCGCGACGGCTAACGATTTGCGCGACAGGCGTGATTTGCTCGTTGACCAACTCTCCAACTACATGAATATTTCCTTCACCGAAAACGAACGCGGCTATCAAATCAATTCGGGCGGCGTCACGCTGGTGAACGGACCGACGCGGGCGCATCTCGAAATGAGCAACGGCGTTTCCTCCAGCGTCTACGGCATCGATTACGGCATAACCGACTACAACATTAAAATTAAGGAAAGCGACCTCGTCTTCCTGCCGCAAAACGGTATCCTAAAGGCGCGGCTCGATTCTATCGCCGAAGATAAAGCCTATATCGACAGGATAGCCGACATTGCAAGCTTCATGCTCACTGCCTTTAACCAACAGCACAGGCAAGGTTGGGATTTCGACGGGCACGCAAAATTTGTCAACGAAGACGGCTCGGCTTTCACCGGAGACAGTAGCAACTTGACGGCGATTGAATATCTCGACGCCAATGGCGATTACGTTGCCGCCGCTAACGTGGAACAATACAATGGTAGCTATTACGACAAAACCGCGATCATTACCAAAAACGCCGACGGCACTTGCAGCAACGCTTCTGGCGATGAAGTCAGCATTTCCGACGTTATCACCGTAAAAAATAGCGACGGCAGTGTTGCAGGATATTATTTCAAGGCGATACGCCAGAACGACGACACCACATTTTACGAGGGCACGGATACCAGCAAAGTTATAACCAAAGTTCCCGACACGATTAATTTCTTTGGCAAGGGCAGTGTGGATTATCAATATCGCTACGACCCTGAATACAAGAAGAATTATCTTTACAAGGAAGACCCCGCGCTCCCGACCGATAAGCAAATGTTGAGCGGCGTGCAGATTATTGCCGAGCTTGAAGTCAATGCAAAGTTCAATGAAAATCGCGGCGACCGCTACATTGCCACGGCGACAAGCTACGATGTCATAGAGACGCAGAACGCGGACATGACAGTTTCCCGTGATTATCTCGCTAAGGAATGGGGCAACCGCACCGGCGACGGCACCAACGCCGTTTACATGAGCGAACTTTTCAACATTGCGCCCGAAACGATTTTAAGCGACGGCAAACCCAATGCGCTTGTCTTCAGAAACGACAACGGGCTTGCTTCCCGACAGATGATTTTGCGCAATTTGAACGGCGACCCCATTGACATGGCGGGAAATGTTTTGACTAATTCGGACGATTACGTTCTCGCTACGGCAATGACGACGCTCAGCATAAATTCCTACTACCAAAAAGCCATGTCGACTTTGGGCATTGACGCCTATTCAACCGACGTGAACTATGAGGGCATGCAAGCTATAATGACGCAAGTAACAAATTGGCGCGATTCAACTTCGGGCGTTGATTGGAACGAGGAATTAACCAACATGATTAAGTTCCAAAAAGGCTTCGCGTCGTGCTCGCGCTGTTTGAACGCTATGGACGAAATGCTCGAAAAACTCGTGAACTCCACCGGCGTCGTCGGCAGATAATTTTTAAGCTGAAAAACAATCCCCGAACAAGGAGGTATTTTTATGGGTGTGCGAATCGGCAGTATGCACTTCATGTACAATTATCAAAACTCGCTGAACAACGCCTATCAACAGCAGGCCAAGCTTTTTGAGCAGGCGGACGGCTCCAGCCTTCACCGCGCCAGCGATAACCCGATGAATTACGCTAAGCTCCTGCGCTACAACGTCAGCGAAACCGAAAATAATCAGTACTTGGAGAATATCAAAACGGCGTCTTCGTGGATGAAATATTCCGATGACGTGATGATTCACATGACGGAAATGATGCAGACTTTGAAGGAAAAATCGGTGCACGCGGCGAATTCGGACAACGCCGAGGACGATTACGCGGCAATTCATAAAGAAATGTTCGCGCACATGCAAGAGATTGTTTCCGTAGCGAATAGTCAAGTCGGCGACAGATATTTATTCTCCGGACAAAAAGATTTGACTAAGCCCTTTGAAATGTCGGTTAAGGAATACGACCGCGGCTTACCCAAAAATCTCGACGTTTCCCAATCGGCGTTCTTCAAGGGCACCGATTCCGACTACAACACCGAACTTTTCCAAATGCTCACCGTGACCGACGACAGCGGCAACACTTACTACATAGAGACGGACGGCGGCAGATTGGATCAAAGCACCGTTCAATTTAATCTTTACAAAAAAGATTTTATCGACGAGGGCTACAAAGAACTGGTCGCCATGGGCTACAAAAATATTGAGGAAGCGGAAAACGCAGCCGCCACCGATACAAAAGTTGCTGAACTCCTCGACGAAGGCAGGCTCGGCAAAGTCGACGACTTTAAAGTTTCCGATTATTTTACGAATCAGGGCTTGCTTAAAGACTCGAATAACAATAAAATAAGCTTCGACGGCACGGATTACACTTTCAAGACGTATCCGCAGAATATCGTTACTTACAACGGCGACGAAAATCTTATCTCGATGGTCAAGCTCAATGGCGCGACCGACCCCGGTGCCGATACCGTCAACGCGACGGGCGCGGGCATGTTCGGCAGAGATATTTTCGATAACTCCAGTTCCGGCAACGATCCTTCGGGCACGGCTATGCTAAATGAACTCCTGTGCGTTTGCGGCAGAGTAAACGATTGCGATATTCACTGGATGTCCTCCGACGGCGTGACGGTCGCTGATGTTGCCCATTCGACAATGCTCGTAGAAGAAACTAAAATCGGCGCACGCCAACAGCTTTACAATCAAGTTGACACCATGCTCAGTGCCCACGCCGACAACATTACCGAAGACATAACCAACGTAAGCGGCGCAGATATTGCCTCGCTGGCAACGAAACTCATGCAACAGACCGCGCTTTACAATTTGTCGTTGTCCTTAGGCGGACGAATTCTCCCGCAATCTCTGGCTGATTATCTATAAACGATTATTTCTAATCTTAATCATTGAAAATCAAAAAGCTTTACCCTGCAGGCGTCAACGAGTTTTTGCGTTGTCGTCTATTGGTGTTTTCGGGATTTTTATTCTCGGCAAAAATTTTGGGAACAAAGCAGGAAAATTTATCGAAGGGAGGGAATAAGTCATGTTGGTGAGGTTAAATACTCGACATGAGTTGCCGCAAATAGGCATTCGGTCAACCCAAGGCAGACTCGACGCGACGGGCATAATTCAGCCGCAACCGCGCAACACGAGCAATCGCCAAGCGCAAGCGAATAAAGCTGCCACGCAACCGAGCTTGAGCTTGGATAATTACCCCAGCCGAAGAGCCTACGGCTTCAAAAAACACGGCGACTTGGCGTCGGAACGCGGACACAGGGGCGTTTCGGACGCGCAAGCCGCAACAGGTCGCCACGCAAGCGAGGGCTGGTCAAAAGCCACCACCGCAGCGCAACGCGGCGACGACGTTGTTCAAAAAATTAGGGCGGATATGTTCGCCGATTATCAGGCGCGACCGGTTTTCACGACGGCCGCCATACCCGATCCTCAAATGCAGGGGTATGCAGGAGAGGTTATCGGCGAGCCTGATGTCGGAGATATTTCAGTCGATATTGAAACCGCGCCGAACGCAAGGATTCACTACACGCCGGGCAGTGTGGAGACTTATCTTCAAAACGAAGGCTTTATCCGCCACTGGGTCTCTGCAGATCGCTATGACATTTATGCCTAGCCGAGAAAAAGTTTTCATTCTGTTGCGGAAAGTTCAAGGGAGGAAAGTTGTATGCGTAAAATTTATACCAGCAGATTTGGTGAGATTGAGGTTGACGAAAAGAAAATTGTTCATTTCAAGGACGGCATCCCCGCGTTCGAGGAGGAGCACGAGTTCGTTATCCTGCCCTACGAAGAGGAAAGCCCCTATTACTTCATGCAGTCGCTTAAGTCGCCGGATTTGGCTTTCTTGCTGACGATTCCTTTCCTGTTCTTCAACGATTACACCTTCGAGATTGACGACTCGACGATTAAGGAACTCGAAATCAAGAACTCCGACAGCGTGTTCTATTATTCCATGGTTACAATCCCGAACGGCTCCATTCGTTACATGACGGCGAACCTCGTGGCTCCGATTGTCCTCAATGCCGCGAATATGCAGGCTAAGCAGGTCGTTCTGGAAAAGAGCAATTATACTACTAAGCACCGCCTCTTCCCCGAAGCTGCCAAAAAGGAGGGGTGATTAAATGCTGGTCTTGACGAGAAAACCTCGTCAGCAGATAATGATTGGCGATAACATTGTCATAAACGTTGTAGAAGTTCAAGGCGAAAACGTGCGTATTGCGATTGACGCGCCGCGGGACATAAAAATCTATCGCGGTGAGATCTATCGTGCGATACAAGAGGAAAATCAAAAGGCGGCTCAAAAATTGGACGTCGACTTGCACGGCGCACTGCCGCTAAGTTAGTGGTTGGCGGTTTTACCGTTCAATCTTCAAAACAAAGGAGTGTTTAACTATGGTAGGGAAACTGAATGACATGGTCACGGCGGCGGTCGTTGTGGACTCGGCTCCTAACACGAAACCTGTCGGCGAGCAGGACTTCGCGCAGATTAAACCCATAGCGCAGAAGCCCACCGCCGACGCCAACAAAATCTTGACGCCTGCAGAAAAGAAAGAGCAGGAGCAGCAGGAATCCGCTTTGCAGCCCGGCACAATGTCGGAGGCAAATGTCAGCCAGATGACGGAAATCTTCAACGAGCTCATGGATAAAATCAACTGCGATGTCGAGTTCAACTACAACAAAAAAGCTAATATGCTCAACGTCAAGATGATCGACAAGGAAAGCGGAGAAGTCATCAAGGAGTTTCCGCCGGAGGAAATGATTAACAACATGATTAAGGCCAAGGAATGGCTGGGCGCGTTTATCGACAAGGCAGTCTGAACGGCGCGCCTCCTAAGGAGGGATTACCATGGGTGTCAACGGAATTTACGGCTTGTCGGGTTCGGGCATGGACATCGAGTCGCTCGTTAAAGTCGGCATGATGAGCAAGCAGAACGAATACGACAAGATGGCACAAAAGTACACCAAGAACGAGTGGATGAAGTCTGACTATCTTAATATCAGCAACACCATCACCACGTTCAACAATTCGACGCTTCACGATTACAAACTGTCGAGCAGCATGAACGCTAAAATCGCGGAAAGCAACAATTCTGCGGTTAAGGTTTCGGCGGGTTCTTCGGCGTCGAATGCAACTCACCGTGTCGAAGTCGAAAGCCTCAGTACAAATGCTTACCTTATCAGCACTGCCACTAACATTACCCGTTTGAATAGCAGTGAGCCCCAAAGTGCCGACCTTAAGGATGTTCTGTTCAGTAGCTTTAGCGTCGATGAGGAGGCTGGAACGGTCACCTACACCACAAAGACAGTCGGTGGAAAGGATAGAACCGTAACCAATAGTTTGGACGATACGGCGTTCTCGTTTACTCTAAGCAACGGCACTGACGACCCAAAAGAAATCAGCTTCACATTCAAGGAAATAAATGATGGTGCCTCGCTGAATAATTTGGCGTCCAAGATTAAAAATTCGGGGCTTAATATCACTGCCTCTTACGACGCCGACAACGATACCTTCTTCATTTCCAACACCAAGAGCGGCGCGGGGAACGATATCAGTATTTCTGTCAGCGGAAGCAACCCTAAAAACTCGAATGGAGCCATTGTCTACTCGGCAACCAACACCATGCGCTTTTTCAATTCGTTGGGACTTACTCAATCCGAGAATGGGGAACTTACCGGTTCGGCTTTATCTTTTAGCAAGACTTCCCTTTCCCAGAGTGTGTATGGCGAGGACGGTCATATCAAGGTTGACGGCAAAACTTATACGCTGACGGACAATAAAGCCACCGTCGACGGCGTCACTTACACCGCGCTCGATACAACCAAAGATGCCAGCGGAAACAGAAGAATCGCGACCGTCACAATCACCCAGGACACCGACGCGATTATCGACAAGGTTAAAAGTTTCGTCTCCGATTACAACAAGTTGCTCAGCAGTCTCTACGAGAAATACGACGAGAAAGCCGATTCCAACTACAAGCCGCTCACTCAATCGCAGAAAGACAGCATGAAGGAAGACCAAATTGAAAAGTGGGAAGAGAAAGCCAAGAAAGGTATGCTCTACCACGACCAAACGCTCGGCAAGATTATCCAAAACATGCGCACTGCGGTTAGTAGCAAGGTTGAAGGGCTTGACAGCGACTATAACTCCATTTTCAGCTTGGGCATTTCGACGACGGGGCTTAAAGGTCAGTTGGTTCTCGACGAGGACAAACTTAAAAAGGCACTCTCCGAAGATTCGGAAGCGGTTTACAATGTCTTCGCCAAATTGGGCAACCAGACAAAGACGGTAAACGGTCAGCAAGTCGAAGACACGAGCTATAACGGCATAGCACAACGGCTGGGCGATATTTTCACCGAGGCGACAAAGAGCATTAGAACCCGCGCAGGTTCCACGTCTGACATCACCGAAGACAGCGACTTGAACAATCTTATGCGCAACCTGCAGACGCGAATGAGCAACTTTAAGCGCATGATGAATTCGTTTGAGGATGCGCTCTATAAGAAGTACGACAAAATGGAATCTATGCTCGCCAAACTCGGCACGCAACTTAGCTTTGTCATGGGCGGCAATTCGTAAAGTATCAGAAATTTTAAATGGGGAGTTGATGTGATATATGGTGAACGCGGCAGAAGCATACAGACAGAATCGAATTTTAAATGCGCCGCCGGAACATTTGACGCTTATGCTTTACAACGGCTGCATTAAGTTTATCGACGACGGAAGAGAGGCACTCGAAAAGAAGGACTACGAGGAAGCTAACACCCTTTTGCAGAAAGCGCAGAGGATAATTTCCGAATTTCGCTTGACGTTGAACTTTGACTACGAAATCGCTCATCAACTCCTCCCGCTTTACAACTACATTTACGACAGGCTGGTTGAAGGGAATATCCAGAGCGACTTGGCGAAGATTGACGAGGCAAAGGGCATTGTCGTTGAGTTGCGCGACGCTTGGGTCGAGGCCATGAAGAAAGCGCGAATCGAAAAAGGCGAAGGCACGGGCGGCAAGGGCTATGCTTAATGAAGACGTCATAAACGAGGCGCGAACTCTGTGGCAGAAATATTTCGTGCTGACAAAGGAGCTATTAAAGTTCAGCGACCAACGGGATAACGATTTGTTCATGGATTTAGTCGAACAGCGCGAGCGGATTATCACGAAGCTGAAGGCGTTGCCCGAAAATAATTATCGCGAATCCGACGAGTGCAAGGCGATGATTGAACAAATAATCCCAATGGATAAGCAGATAATCTATCGAGCTAGAGCGTGGCTGAATAAGGCAAGGCGGCAAAACATCGCGGTGCGTTCCTACGACTTGATTGATTCGGCGGGATTCCGCGGAACAGTTTTTAACAGGAAATATTGACGCAAACTAAAAGACCGATGAAATTTATCGTCGGTCTTTTTTTGTGGGCAAATCGTCAATCAGTCTCGTTTGAAGTGAGCCGCCGCATACATGACGGGCAAGACCAATAAAGTTAGAATTGTGGCGACGAGCAGCCCGCCG
>JAFXNB010000109.1 GCA_017529935.1 Selenomonadaceae bacterium | reverse complement strand
CCGCTTACACAAACATTGTCTCGCAGGAAATTGCGGAGGGCGGCTCGACGATAACTCAACAGCTGGCAAAAAATGCTTACCTCACGCAGGACAGAACTTATAAGCGCAAGATTCAAGAGATTTTCCTCGCGCTGCAACTCGAAAAGCAATACACCAAGCAAGAAATTTTGGAGCTGTATCTGAACCAAATTTATTTCGGGCAAGGTGCTTACGGAGTGCAGGCGGCGGCTAAAACTTATTTCGGCAAGAATGTTGAGGACTTGACGCTCGGCGAATGCGCAATGCTCGCGGGAATTCCAAAGAGTCCGAATTATTATTCGCCGTTCAATAATCTTAACGCCGCCATTGCCCGCCGCGACACCGTCCTTGACCAAATGGTAACTTACGGCTACATCAGCCACAACGAGGCAAGTGCCGCCCGTCAAGCCGAACTCGTCCTCGCGCCGCAAAATGTCCCCGAAAAGCATAAGGACGCCATGTATTTTATCGAATACGTCACGCAACTTTTGGTTGACCGCTACGGCGCGGACGCGGTTTACAAGGAAGGCTTGAAAGTTTACACGACGATTGATTTGGATATGCAGAAGATGGCGGAAGAAGCTCTGCTGATGTATCTGCCCGAATACTACACCGACGCCAACGGAATTGTTCAGCCGCAGGGCGCAATCGTCGCCGTCGAACCGAAGACAGGCTATATCCGCGCAATGGTTGGCGGGCGCGGCACTGACCAATTCAATCGCGCAACAATGGCGGAACGTCAGCCCGGCTCCGCGTTTAAGCCGTTCGTGTTCGTTGCGGGCTTGGAAAACGGCTACACGCCCGACACCGTCATCGAAGACAGCCCGATTACGATTGCCGGTTGGTCGCCGCAAAATTACAGCCGACGTTTTAGCGGCAATGTCACGTTGCGCACGGTTGCAATTTTTTCTATGAACGTGCCGACCGTTAAAATCGCGCAAGCCCTCGGCATCGACAAGGCAATTTACTACGCGCAGGAGATGGGCATTTCAACTTTTGTCCTCACGGGCGACCCGAACGATACAAATCTTGCCGTATCGCTCGGCGGCTTGACGCGGGGAGTTACTCCGCTTGAAATTGCCAGCGCGTATGGAACTTTCGCCAACAGCGGTCTCCACATTCCGCACACCGCCATAACTAAAGTTCTCGACCGCAACGGCAACATCATTCACGAATCTGTTCCCGAAGGACGGCAAGTTATCTCACCGGAAAGTGCCGCCGATTTGACAAGCATGTTGGAGGACGTCATCACGAAGGGCACGGGCAAGGGCGCGGCTATCGGGCGACCCGCCGCCGGCAAGACTGGCACCACCAGCGATTATCACGACGCTTGGTTTGTCGGTTACACGCCCGACTTGGTTGCCTCCGTGTGGATTGGTTGCGACGATAACAGCGAACTTGAAGGCATAACGGGCGGCGATTTGCCCGCGACGATTTGGAGTCACTTCATGCAAAACGCCCTGCTAAACGTCCCCGCCCACGATTTCGACCCGCTTGTTATTGACAGGCGGTCAAGCAAAAATGTCGTCAACGAAGTGCGCGACAACAGCGGGCGTTCGCGCCGTGATCATTACGAGGAAGAAGAGTCCAAGCCGCGCAGAGATTATTACTCCGAGCCTGATTCCGAACGTTATCATGAGCCGGAGCCTGTTCGCGAATCCGATTATACGCAAAAGCCGGAGGGCGTGCCTGATTACGTTGAACCTGCGCCGGAGCCTGTTCGTGAGCCGGAGCCTGTTTATCACGAGCCGGAGCCTGTTCGTGAGCCGGAACCTGTTTATCACGAGCCGGAGCCCGTTTACAATGAGCCTGCGCCCGTTGACGATGCGCCTTCCTTTGACGACGAATTATCTAAAGGTAGAAACTGATGTTAAAAAAAATTTTGGAGAAAGCGGTTAGCCTCGACGCCTCGGACGTTCATTTGACGGCGGGGCAGCCGCCTTTTTTTCGTGTAGCGGGAGAAATTTTCCGTTTGGGAGAAATTTTATCTGCGCGGGAAGTTGAAACTTTTTTGGCGGAAATTTTATCGCCGCGCCTTAAAGCTGAGCTGGAAAAAAATTTGGCGGTTGACTTTTCGCACGTGGAGGAAAAATTATCGCGCCGTTTCCGCGTCAACGTCTACTATCAGCGAAAATTCCCCGCGCTCGCCTTCCGCCTTATCGCGAAAAAAATCCCGACGCTCGACGACTTGGGAGCACCGCCCGCCCTGAAAAAATTCTTCCACGCCGCGCAGGGCTTAATCCTCGTGACGGGCAGGACAGGTTCGGGCAAATCGACGACGCTCGCCGCCTTTTTGGACGAGCTGATAAAAATTCGCCCGTGCCACTTGCTGACGTTGGAAGACCCGATAGAATTTGAGTACGTAGCGGAAAAATCTTTCGTCAGCCAACGCGAACTCGGTCAAGATTTTTTGAACTTCGCGGACGCGATACGGACGGCAATGCGCGAAATGCCCGACGTGTTGTTAATCGGCGAAATTCGCGACGCGGAGACAATGCACGCGGCTTTGGAGGCTTCAGCGGCGGGCGTGCTGGTCTTGGCGACATTGCACACGCGGTCGGCGGCGGAAACAGCTATGCGCGTCGAAACGATGTTCCCGCTCGTTCAGCGCGACGCAATCCGCGACCTGTTCGCCGACGAATTCAGCGCGATAATTTCTCAACAGCTCGTCAAAACTTCCACGGGGCGAACCTGCGCGGCGGAAGTTTTAATCGCGAATCCGGCGGCGCGTTCGCTGATTCGGCAAGGAAAATACGTGCAACTGCCAAACGTGATGATGAGCGGACGGGCGCAAGGTATGCAGACAATGGATTTTGCACTTAAGGCAATCGGCTATGAAAAAATTTAAGTACAAGGGTTACGACGCGCAATCAGTCGAACAAGTCGGGACGCTGGAGGCGGAAAGTTACGCCGAAGCCTACGCCGCGCTGAATTATCAGGGCGTGACGGTCGTCAGTTTGGAAGCGACGCAGGGAAATTTCGCGCAAGCCGCAGGAAATTTTTATCTTAAGCTGAAACTCGGCGGGCAATGGCGGTCGGTTTTCTTCCGCGAATTGAGCGTAATGCTCGGCGTGATGACTTTGCACGATTCGCTTAGGACTTTGGCGGGCGCGGCGAAAAATCACCCGTCGGAAAAAATTTTAAATGATTTGGTGGCGGCGGTCGGCGAAGGGCAAAACTTTGCGGCGGCACTTTCGCGCTACGAAATAATTTTCGGCGGCGACGCAATTCAATCGGTGGAAATCGGCGAGGCAAGCGGCAACCTCCAAGACGTGACGGCGCGGCTAGCACTTCAGCTCGAACGCAACTATTCGACGGAGAAAAAAGTTCGCGGCGCAATGTACTATCCGGTATTCGTGATGTTGGCGGCAGTCGTGGCGGCGATAATTTTAATCAACGTGACCTTGCCCGTCTTTGAAAATTTTTTCGCGCAACAGGGCGGCGAACTCCCGCTCGTGACGTTGATACTCCTGCGCGGCGGAAAATTTTTGGCGGAGAATTTATTTTTAATCGTGCTCGTTGCGGCGTTGAGCGTGGCGGGTTGCGCGTGGACAATTCACAGAATCGACGCGGTAAAATTTTTCTTGGACAAGCTCCGATTGAACGTCAAACTCCTGCGCGAAGTCGAACTGAGAAATTTTTTCGGGCGATTGAGTTTTCTGCTGGAGAGCGGCGTGACTTTGGACGAAGCGATAAAACTCTGCGCGGCGGCGAGTAAAAATTTGTTCGCGAAAAAAATTCTGTCCGATATAAAATTCTCCGTCGAACGCGGCGAAAGTTTCAGCGCACTGGTCGCCAAAGAAAAATTCCCGCCGCTGTATGTCGGCTTAATCACGACGGGCGAGGCGGGCGGCGAACTCGTCAACATGTTGCGCCAATGCGAGTCGATGGCGGATTTTGAAGTCGAAGAAATTTTGCGCACGCTCCCCGCCAAGGCAGAAATTTTCGGGACGCTAATCGCGGGGCTGATTGTCGCGACGCTGGTTTTCGCCGTGATGTTGCCAATTTTGGATACGACAAGTTTGATTTAGGAGGAAAAATGATTCATCTTAAAGACGTGACGAAAATTTACAAGGAAAATAACGTTCTCGCGCTCGATAAAGTCAGCCTTGACATTGAGCGCGGCGAATTCGTGTTTATCGTCGGCACTTCGGGTAGCGGCAAGTCTACGCTGATGAAACTTTTAATGCACGAGGAAGTTGCAACTTCCGGCTCAATCGTCGTCAACGGCAAGGACGTTACCAAACTCAAGCCTAAAGAAATTCCCTACTTGCGGCGGACGCTCGGCGTTATTTTCCAAGATTATCGCCTGCTGGAGGACAAGACCGTTTATGAGAACGTCGCCTTCGCAATGCAGGTTATCGAAGCTCCGCGCCGAATCATGCAACGCAGCGTCAACACCGTGCTGGACATCGTCGGCTTGCGCGAAAAGTTCAAAAGTTTTCCCGCGCAACTTTCCGGCGGCGAACAACAGCGCGTTGCCATTGCCCGTGCCATTGTCAACGACCCGAAAATCGTAATCGCCGACGAGCCGACCGGCAACCTTGACCCCGAAACGAGCTGGGACATCATGGATATTTTTCAGCGGATTAACGCGGCGGGCACGACGATTGTCATGGCGACGCACGATAAAACTATCGTCGACCAAATGCAGCGGCGCGTTATCGCTATCGAAAGCGGCAGAATCATTCGCGACGAAATGCGCGGCGTTTACTCCGAGGAGCCGCCCAAACCGCAGTCAACCTTCGACAAATTTTTTTACAGGTAAAGCCATGCAAAAAGGATTCGCAACGCTCGAAATTATTTTATTCACGCTGATAATCGCCGTGCTCGCAACTGCAACACTCCCGAACGCCGCCCGCGTCATCGACAGAGTTTCACTCGATTACGAAACCAAAAGATTTTACACTAATTTAAAATTTTTGCAGGCTTTCGACAGGATGACCAACATGAAGGATGCACACTTCGGCACCAACGACGAAAGTAGCGTAATTAGCTTGGAAATTCCTAACGACAACAAAACAACTTATTTTTTTAAAAACAGAAATTCGTCCAATGAACCTTACCAAGAATATTTTTTGCCGAAAGGCTTTATGTTTTATTATGACGGAACAGACGATTTCAGCTACATAAAATTCGACGACATGGGGAAGGCTCGCGGTATAACCACTGTTCAAAACCCGAAAGGAGCAGCTTTGAACGGACACATACGAATTAATTCGCAGTTAAATAAAGATTCTTATATCGTCTTTAACAGCATCGGACGTATTCGCGGTAGCAGGGTGAGACCAAATGAACAGAATAGATAACGAGCGCGGCTTCATGTTGCTAAACGTCGTCTTCTTGACGCTGATAACTTCCTTTGCCGCAATGATTCTCATGAACGCCGCCCCGCGATTGAAAAATCCTCAAGCGGCTTTGCGATTGACTGCGATTCATCTGGCGAACGAACAATTTGCAATGATGGAGAGCAAGGCGGCGGCGGGCACGTTGGATTTGAGTTGCCAAGTTAAGCCCGAAGATTTGACGACAAAAAATTTTTCCGAGGGAGTTCCGATAAATTTTACAGTCACGTCTAACGAAAAATCTTCCAACGGAAATTTGCACACTGTCGCGGTTGAAGTTGCGTGGACGGTCAACGGGCAAGACGCTTCCGTTAAGCTTGAAAGGACGATTCGCGTTGTTACAGATTAAAAAACGTAGCGGAGGGTTCGTGTTCGCGGAGTTCGCGATAGCCTTGCCGCTTTTAATTTTGCTGATGTACGGGCTGGCGGCGGTCGGCATGAAAATTTTTTATCTGGGGAAAATTCAACTCGCCGATTACGTTTTGGAGGAAGAAGTTCACGACGTTTTATCGCGCCTAATCTACGACGCCCGCGCCGCCAAAACTGTCACGATTTCTAAAAGTATTCCCACGGTGGCTTTCACTTACCGTACGACAACAATTATATGGACGAAATTTTCACGTGCCATAGCTGACGGCGATGTTATTGCGGACAAGGAAGAAAAGCGCACTTATATTTCTATCGCGGACAAAATATATTACGAGCGGGAAGATACTCCCGTCAATCCGCTAACGGGCGATAATTACTTCGGCTCGACAAAAGTCACGGAGTTCAAACCCGAATTCGATACGACGACAAAAATTTTGCACGTTACGTTGGAAATGGAGAGCGAGATAAGCCGCCACAAAATAAAAATCAGCACGGCGGTTTACATTCCGGGCTGTGAAAGTTGAGGCAAACATGTGGCAAAAAGGATTCGCGACAATTTTAAGTTTGTGTTTGATATTGGTCGTCGCGCTGATAGTCAAGGGAATTCAGGAGGCGGAAACGAATCACGCCAGCGAAGTTTCCAATTTTGAACTGGAGCAGGCACTTCAGAGCGCGGCGGAAAGCGGCGTTGTCGAGGCGGCGGAGTTTGCACGTCAAAACCCGAACAAATTTCCTTATTCAGACCCAAATCCTATATGGAATACCAAAAAAGAAATTACCGTCAGGAACAAAACTTTCAAGCGCGGCGAGCAGACAATTAACATAACTGTCAAAGCTTGGGGGGAACGCGGCAGAATTTACTTCTACAGGAAGAATGACAGCGGAAAGTTTGTCCAAGTAAAATCTCCTTGCGACGGCGTCTATTTTATGAGCCGCGCCTCGATTGAAAAAAGTTTTTGGGGCAAACAAATTTATCGCCGCGCCTATGGCTATATCCTCTCGGAAAAAGACGGCGATAATTATATTGACGGCACTGAACTTCATTTCATGGAACTGCCGACACAAGATATTAGCATCACCAAGAAAAATTGAGACTTAAAAATTTTATTCGTAGCGCAGAGCTTCAATCGGGTCGAGACGCGCCGCTTTCCTTGCGGGTAACATGCCAAAAAATATTCCGACGAACAACGCGAAGCCGAAACTCGCCGCGATACTCAAGCTGCTGATAACTGTCGTGAAGCCGCCGAATTTGGAAATGAGCTGCGCGGCACCGACGCCGATAATAATTCCGATAATCCCGCCGATAACGCTGATCATCGTCGATTCAATCAGAAATTGGAGCATGATGTTTGAATAGGTCGCGCCGATAGCCTTGCGAATGCCAATCTCCCGCGTGCGTTCGGTGACGGAGGCCAGCGTGATATTCATAATGCCGACGCCGCCGACGATTAGCGAAATGCCCGCGATAGCTCCCAGCAAAAGAGTTATCATCGTCGCGGAAGAAGTCATCATCTCCATTAGGCTCGTCAAGTTGCGGACGTTAAAATCGTCCTCCGCGCCGGCAGCAATCCTGTGACGTTGCCGCAAAAGTTTTTCAATGTTATTTTGAACCTCATCCATCTTATCAGCGTCAGAAACTTGAATATTAATGCTTCGGACGTAAGTCACGCCGATTAATCGCTCTTGCGCGGTCGTTAAAGGGATTAAAACGACATCATCTTGGTCTTGACCGCCTGAAGATTGCCCTTTGCTGTTTAAAACGCCAATAATCGTGTAGGGAGCGTTGCCAATGCGAATTTTTTTGCCAACAGGATTAACACTCTCGAAAAGATTCGTCGCAACAGTCGATCCGATAACCGCCACGCGATTTCTAACGTCAACATCGTGCTCGCTGAAGAAAAGTCCGCTCTTTAACTCCAAAGATTGAATCGAAACGTATTCGGGAATGACTCCGGTTACTGTTGTGTTCCAATTTTCGTGACCGTAGACGACTTGATAGCTACCCTGCACCGTCGGCGAAACATATTCGACATTTTTTATCTTATTTTTGATTGCTTCGGCGTCATCGTAAGTTAAAGTTATCACAGAACCCGCCGCGCCACGCATTCCGCCCCGATTCGCGCTTCCAGGCATAATTATCAGCATATTTGAGCCTAATCTCGATATATTATCGAGAATATTTTTTTTGACGCCCATTCCAACGCTAACCAGCGCAATAACACTCGTTACACCGATTATCACGCCCAACATCGTCAAAAAAGAGCGCAATTTGTTCGCGCCGAGACTCCTCCACGCCATTTTTAACAGTTCAGTGAACAGCATTTGAACCTCCAAACATTTTCAAGCCGATTCAGATATAATTTCTTTATTTATAGTTCGATTCGGGGGTTATAAAGGCTTTTTCAAAGCTCAAAGCACTCGGCAACAAGTTAAAACAGTGAAAAAAAGAAAATCGGATAGAAAAAATTCTCGCCGAAGTGTTTTTTAAACGTTTTCTCGACGATTTGGCGAACTTGCGGCAGAATAAACCTCTAAATATTTTTTCAAGCCGATTCAGATATAATTTCTTCATTTATGATTCGGGGGGGG
>JAFXNB010000108.1 GCA_017529935.1 Selenomonadaceae bacterium | reverse complement strand
CTTGGTGATTCGTTCGATTTCGGGCACGGAATAAATTTCGGTGTCCCACGCCTGTTCGACGCCGTCTTTAGTTTCTGATTCGCAACGAGGTCCAAAATAAATTCCGCCGACGAGTTCGCGAACGATTAATAAATCACTGCCGCCGACGAGTTCGGGCTTGAGCGGCGAAGAATTAATCAGTTCTGGATAAACTTTCGTCGGGCGCAGGTTAGCAAAAAGTCCCAAACCTTTGCGCAAGCCGAAGATAGCTTTTTCGGGGCGCAGGTGCACGGGCAAGCTGTCCCACTTCTTGCCGCCGACCGCGCCGAATAAAACGCCGTCAGCTTTTTTGCACGCGTCGAGGGCTTCGTCGGTGAGCGGCGTCCCGAATTTTTCGTAGGAGGTGCCGCCGGCGTCGCGCGTTTCAAACTCCAAACCGATATTAAATTTCGCGTCGACTTTTTTAAGAACTTCGACGGCGGAGGCAGTTATCTCCTGCCCGATTCCGTCGCCGGGAATTACAATAATTTTTTTCATGAACAATCACTTCCCCGCCAAAATTTTATAACCTGCAATGCGTTCTTCGGCGTCGCGTTGAGTTTTCTCGAACAATTCCTGCGCGGCGTCGGGGAAATTTCTTTTCAGCGACGAGTAGCGAACTTCGCCCATCAAAAATTCCTGGAACTTGGAGAAGTCCGGCTCCTTGCTGTCAAGCGTGAACTTTTTATTGACGGGATTGTAACGCCAATTCGCCCAATAGCCGCACTGAACCGCGAGCTTTCCTTCCAACTGACTGGAACCCATGCCTTTTCTAATGCCGTGGTTAATGCAGGGCGAGTACGCGACAATCAGCGACGGACCGGGATAAGCCTCCGCCTCGGTGATAGCTTTGAGCAACTGATTTTGGTCTGCGCCCATGGAAACTTGCGCGACGTAAACATAGCCGTAACTCATCGCCATCTTGCCCAAATCTTTTTTCTTGGTGCGCTTGCCGGTCGCCGCGAATTGAGCGATAGCCGCCGCCGGAGTCGCCTTTGACGCTTGACCGCCCGTGTTGGAATAAACTTCCGTGTCGAAGACAAAAACGTTAATATCTTCGCCGCTCGCCAAAACGTGGTCGAGTCCGCCGTAGCCGATGTCGTAAGCCCAGCCGTCGCCGCCGAGAATCCATTGCGAACGCTTAACAAAGAAATCGCGGTTGTTGAAAATTTTGTTGAGCAAAGCGTCGTCGCCCTTCTGCGCGGCAAGCAACTCCGTCAACTTATCAGCGCGTTCGCGGGTGTTTTCGCTGACGTTGAGATTTTCTTTCCAATCGGCAAGCGCGGCTTTGAGTTCGTCGGAAATATTTTCGGCAAGAGCTTTTTCCACGTCGCTTGCGAGTGATTCGCGGACAGCCTTGACGCCGAGGAACATGCCCAAGCCGTACTCGGCGTTGTCTTCAAAGAGCGAATTGCCCCACGCGGGACCGCGCCCGAATTGATTTTTGGTGTAGGGCATGGCGGGAGCCGACGCGCCCCAAATCGACGAGCAACCCGTCGCGTTGGCAATCATCATGCGGTCGCCGAAAAGTTGCGTCAAAAGTTTTGCATAGGGAGTTTCGCCGCAACCCGCGCAGGCTCCGCTGAACTCGAACAGCGGCTTTTCAAATTGGCTGCCTATAACGGTCGTCTTCTTCGTCGGATTGGCTTTGGGTGCAACCTTCATACCGTAATCGAAAACTTTTTGGCGAGCCTTAGCGTCGTCGTCATGTTTAACCATCGTCAACGCTTGCTTAGGACAAACTTGCGCACAGTTGCCGCAACCGAGACAATCCATAGTTGAAACGGCGATTGTGAGATTGTACGCGCCGCGAGAAATTTTCGACGGGATAGACTCCATGCCTTCGGGCGCATTTTTAAGTTCGTCGTTGGTCGTCAAAATCGGGCGAATTGCGGCATGCGGGCAGACAAACGAACATTGATTGCAGCCGATACATTTAGATTTGTCCCACGCGGGAACTTTGATAGCCGTGCCGCGTTTTTCGTAAGCCGTGCCGCCGACAGGGAATGTGCCGTCCGCCAGCTCGACAAATTTGCTGACGGAGAGATTGTCGCCCTCCTGCCGGTTCATGACGTTTTGAATGTCGGTGATAAATTCGGGCGGGTCAATCTGTTGCAACGGGCGATTCATGCTGGTATCGTCGACGTTCCATGTACTGATGTCAACTTTATGGAGCGCGGCAATTCCCTGGTCAATCGCGCCGCAGTTCATATCAACGACGTTTTGCCCCTTTGAGCCGTAAGATTTTTCCACGGCGTCCTTGAGATATTTAACAGCTTCGTCAATCGGAATGATATTCGCCAGCTTGAAGAAAGCCGCTTGCATGACCATATTGAAACGCCCGCCCAAACCGAGTTCGCCCGCAATTTTCACGGCGTTGACGGTGTAGACTTGAATATCGTTTTCGATGATGTAGCGTTTCATGGAGGGCTGAAGTTTTTTGCCGAGCTTTTCGTCGCTCCAGTCGGTGTTCAAAAGGAAAGTGCCGCCGCGTTTCAAGCCCGCGATTAAGTTGTAATGGTGCACGTAACTTTTCTGCGAACAGGAAACAAAATCGGGCTTAGTGATAAGATACGGAGAAGTTATCGGCAACTTTCCGAAGCGCAGATGGCTCATGGTGATGCCGCCGGATTTTTTGCTGTCGTAAGCAAAATAAGCTTGCGCGTACAAATCTGTATTGTCGCCGATAATTTTGATTGCGGATTTATTTGCGCCGACGGTGCCGTCCGAGCCGAGCCCCCAGAATTTGCAAGCAGTGGTTCCTTCGGGCGTGAAGTCAACGTCGTGATAAGCGGTCGCCAAAGATTTATTTGACACGTCGTCATTTATGCCGATTGTGAAGCTGTTCAAGGGCGAATCTTTTTTGAGTTCGTCGAAGACGGCAAGCATTTGGTCGGGCGTTGTGTCTTTGCCGCCCAAGCCGTAGCGTCCGCCGACGATAACGGGCTTATCCGCCACGTCGTAGAAGGCGGCTTTCACGTCGAGATAGAGCGGTTCGCCGACTGCGCCGGATTCTTTCGTGCGGTCGAGGACGGCGATTTTCTTGACGGTTTTGGGAATGGCGTTGAGGAAGTGTTTGACGCTGAACGGGCGGAATAAATGCACGTTGACAACGCCAACTTTCTCGCCGCGCTCGTTGAGGTATTGAGCCGCCTCGCTTGCCGTCTGACAGCCGGAGCCGATAGCGATAATAATTCTTTCGGCGTCGGGTGCGCCGCTGTAGTCGAAGACGTGATGAACGCGCCCCGTAATTTTCGCCACGTCCGCCATAGCCGCTTCGACAATATCGGGCAAGCGGTCATAATTATTGTTGACGGTCTCGCGAATTTGGAAGTAAACGTCGGGATTTGTCGCGGTGCCGCGCATGACGGGATGGTCGGGATTGAGCGCGTTGCGTCTAAAATTGTTTACCGCGTCGAAATCCAAAATTTTCGCCAAGTCCGCGTAGTCAATCGTTTCGATTTTCTGAATCTCGTGACTGGTGCGAAAGCCGTCGAAGAAATTTATAAACGGAATGCGCCCTTTAATCGCCGCCAGATGAGCAACCGCCGACAAGTCCATAACTTCCTGCACACTTGCCTCCGCCAACATCGCGCAACCTGTCTGCCGCGCTGCCATAACGTCTTGGTGGTCGCCGAAGATTGACAGCGTCGACGTAGCCAACGCCCGCGCAGATACGTGGAAGACGCCCGGCAAAAGTTCGCCCGCGATTTTGTACAAGTTCGGAATCATCAGCAAGAAACCCTGCGACGCCGTGTAAGTTGTGGTTAGCGCACCCGCCTGCAACGAGCCATGCACGGTGCCCGCCGCGCCGCCTTCCGATTGCATTTCCACTAAACGAACTTTCTGCCCGAAAATATTTTTGACGCCACGCGCCGCCATGACGTCGACCTCTTCAGCCATAGGCGACGACGGCGTTATCGGATAAATCGCGGCCACGTCCGTGAATGCGTAAGAGATATACGCCGCCGCTGCGTTGCCGTCCATCGTCTTCATTTTTTTTGCCATAAGCTTTCAAAGTTCTCCTCTCAAACATTGGAAAATAAATTTGCGCAAGATTATAGCACGCCGTTATAAAAAAGTAAACCGCGCCGCATATGTTCTCCTTAAAGTCATAACGACGAATCCCCCTCACGAATTAAATCGCAAGGGGGATTTGTCGGTTCCTTTGTCGTCTCCGCACCCCACAACGTAGCTGGTCTGTTTTTATCTATTCGTTTACGACCATATCGGGGCACGTCTCCGAGGAGCTTCATTTTATCAATCAACAAAAAATTTTTCAAGCCTCCTCAAAGTCAAAAAGCGTCGGGACATCATTTGATTTTGGATAGGCAACGCCCATGTGCAAATAGCCCGCCTCCGTCACGACACGCCCG
>JAFXNB010000107.1 GCA_017529935.1 Selenomonadaceae bacterium | reverse complement strand
TCGAAGGAGGCTTGACGATCACGGGGCATCTCAATCGCTGTCTCGCCCATTGAGGTCTTGATAGTCTTGTCGAAGTAGCCGTTACGCCGGTTTGTCGTCTCTTTTTCCTCGCGCGAATTGGGTTCGTAGCCAAGATGACTTTCCATTTCACCATTAAGCATAGCCTCAAACATTGGTCCGAAGACTTCTTTTAGAGCCGCTTGCATTTCGGCAACACTTTGGGGCTTATACTCGGCGATAATGGCTTGGGCAATTCTTCTGCCAGGTGTGTCTCGATTCTTTCTTTTCATCTTTTTTTCTCTCCTATATCAAAAGATGGATTGTGCTCTCCTACTTACACAATCCATTTTACACTACCTTCCTTTGGCGCAAATCATTGCCTTCAGCGTCATTTCCGTCAGTGTAATGTTCTTTGGAATTTGGATGATGGGTCGTCATGGTCGCTGTATGCTGATTATGACTGGGCAAATTCGTCGAATATTTTTGACGAGTCGATAAGTCTACCTTACGTCGTGTTGTGCATGCTTGTCATGTTCTTTTTCGCGCACTGCAAATTTCTCCACACTATGGACTCAAAATTCTGCAACGTCGCTAAATCGCAACAAAGTCAAAGCTGAAAATATATGACAGCAAATAAATTCGCGAATACGATAAAATAATTTAATATTTTGTCGAACGTAATTATCGAACGATTTTTGAGAGGAGATTTCCGTAGCACTTGGAATATATTTGCAAGGTCAGGGCGGACGTAACGACTATATCGCAACTATGAGAGGAGAATAGGTTTTGGATGATGAAAAGATTTTTTTATGACTGCTCAGGGTTTTTTGCTCGCAAAATTTTCCGGCACAAGCGAGTTTAAAATTTTTCGGACGAACAGAGTATCTCAGAAATTGTCTCGATATTAAAAAGTAAGATTAAAATTTTGTGTGCAGAAATCCAATCGTCACCCGCTGATATTTCATTTGAATTTGACAACGATAACTGCAAGGATTTTACAGAAACTTTCGAGGCGACTTTTTCGCAAGTCGTGCAAGAATTTCTGTCCAAAGAAAAAATATCGGAAGTAAATATTCTTTCGGCGGCGGAACTTGAAAGGTTGCAAGGTCTGCATGATACATCGTGGGAAGTTTCAGAACGTCCCGCTTATCGTTTGCTCCAAGACAGTGCGGAAAAATTTCCCGAACGAATAGCGGCAATCGCCAACGAAAAATCTCTGACTTACAGCGAATTGAACGCCGCCGCCAATCGTCTCGGTCATGTGCTCCAAAGTCAAGGCGTCGAAGCGGAAAAAATCGTCGGCTTGATTTTGAATCGCGGCGTTGAAGTTTATATCGCGCGGCAAGGAATTTTAAAAGCAGGCGGAGCGTTTTTGGCGATGACGCCCGATTACCCTGACGACCGAGTTGCTTTCATCATCAAGGACGCAAAAGTTAATCACATAGTTACGACTCGCGACATTTACCAGCCGCGAAAAAAATTTTTCGACTCGCTCAATCTAAAAATAGTTTTTGTCGAGGAGATTCAATCGTAAGAAAATATTTCGGCGGAAAATTTAAAGGTGACAGTGCCTTATGACGCGCTGGCCTATTGCATTTATACAAGCGGCTCGACGGGCAAGCCAGAGGGCGTTATGCTCACTCAGAAAAAGCTGGTGAACTTTGTGGATGCCAATCCGAAGAATCACGAAATTTTAGGTTACACGGAGCGCGGCAAAGTTTCGTTGGCGGCGATAACCTTCGACGTGTCGATTATGGAAGAATTTATTCCGCTGGCGCACGGGCTAACGATTTGCATGGCCAACGAAGACGAAATCCATAACCCGCTTATTCTGAAAGCTTTGTGCGAAAAAAATGGAGTCGACGTGATGAGTTGCACCCCGTCATATCTTGCGAATTTGATTGACTTGCCCGAATTTGAATCCGTCGTTAAGCAAATAAAATCGGTAGACTTTGGAGCAGAGGCATTCCCTGCCGCGCTGTTCACGAAGCTCCGCGCCGTCAATCCCGATATTTATATCATGAACGGCTACGACCCGACCGAAGCCACAATCAGCTGCACAATGAAAGCTATCGAGTCGCCGGAAAATATCACGATTGGAATTCCAAATGCGAACGTACAAGTTGTCATGCTTGACGAAAAAAATCATCTGCTACCGATAGGCGCCCTCGGCGAGCTGACGATTTTGGGCGACGGAGTAGGACGCGGCTACATTAATCGTGACGACCTCACGCGGGAAAAATTTATCACGCTTTGGGGCAAGCTCATGGACGCACGGACAATCAAGTCAAATTGCGCGGTGTGCAGAAAAAATCGCGCTTGATTCAAATTTCCACAGTCAGTATCGCCGGCGACAGCATTGACCAAAAAATTCCCAAGGATACAAGACTTGCCGAGAGTGATTTTTATCTTGGGCAGGAAGTCACCTCAAATAAATATATCTACTCGAAATTTCAAGCGAAAGAACTTGTTTTGGCGGCAATCGGACAAGGCATTCTTGACGGCAAAATAATTCGCGTGGGCAATTTGATGAGCCGTATCTCTGACGGTGAATTCCAAATCAACTTCTCGAACAATGCTTTCATGCGCGACTTGCGCAGTTATGCGATAATCGGAAAATTCCCGATTTTGGCGGGCACCAATCCGGAGTTCACAGTTTTTCACGCCGTCAACAGTCACCGCGTGCTTATCGCTTACAAAGAAGGCGAAAATCACATGGTCGAAGAAATTGACCACGAAGATTTTTTCACGGTCAAGGCTTTGTATCGCTTGAATTGTCGCCTTTGGCAAGCACATAATTTTTATCAACGTAATGCGGCGAATGAGCGTTGATTGTGATTGCGCGGGCGTCGAAGCAGAAGAGCCGACTATTTCCGACATAGGTATTTTAGCGTCAACGGATATTTTTGCGATTGACCAAGCCAGTTGCGACCTCGTTTACTCTGCGCCCGACGGAAAAGATTTAATCGAGCGAATTGAAACGCGTCAAGGACTTCGCCAACTTTCCGCTACGCGCGAATTAAAAATGGGCAATCCGCAATACGAACTGATTAATTTGGATTGAGTAACGAACTATGGAACCGAATTACACGACGCGAATTCTCAACTACGCGATTCAGACTTGCGGCTTTTATCCGTTGCGCCCCATGCAAATTTGTTTGTTCGATATGCAACTGACAAAAGCCCGTTCGGCTATGCTCAACCTTCAAATACTTTTTAAACTTGATGACGCGATTGATTTGGAGCTACTGGCAAAAGCAATAACCGACACGCTCAACAATTACGACATTTTCCGTTGCCGCTTCGTATTTCACCCCGGTACCGACGACCTTTGTCAGCGTTTTGACGGCGAAATTTCTCCGGTGACCGTTGAAAAAATTTCCGACGCCGATTTTGAACTCCGCAAAGAAACTTTGGTTGAACCTTATCGCTTGACAAATGCGCCGCGTTATAGAATTTTCATTGGAGTACTTTTTGCTCGCGAAGTGGATTTGCGCTATCGTGGCAAGCCGCCGCGCCGTTCGCCACCGAAATACAGCGACATCATTACGGAGGAACTTTTGATTTCGGCGGACTTTTTGGCGGAGGGAAATTCTTTATCGCGCTTGCCAAGGCAACTTCTTCCAACAACGCAATCATGAGTTGGTTGCATACGGGCAGATTGAACATGAAAGAATATCTAACCGGCATGAAGTATCGTCGTAGCTTGGAAGTCGTCTACACCGAAGGGCTTCAAGACGATTGCGCAACGTTCATTTTCCAAAAAGGAATAGTCAGCACGCATAACGCCATATTCACGATTGACGGAACGGAAACAGAAATGCTGGACTTGCCCGAAGAAGTCAACTTTCCAAATGAGAATTCGCTGGACTTTGAATTTCACGCTGTCGAGTCGGGAAGTTATTCTTTGGAGTTGGCTTATGTTTCGACCCCGCGTTTAGTTCGGACAATTTTTTAATGGAAAGTTATCTTTCACTGCGCCAACTTGAAAGCGACGTACTCAAGGAATTGTTTGACGGGCAAATTCAGATCGGCGAATTCATTAATCCTATCAAAGTTTCTATCGTTGCTGGTATCGCGTCGCCGCAGATTTTATGAAAGCTTCGACGGCGACAAAAAGATATGTCGTCTACAACAATTTTATTTGGTGCGAGCCAACCGATAAACAACGCGCCGCCATAAGTGAGCATGACACATGAACTTCGCGTGGCGCACAAAAAAACGACCGCGCAGTTGCCACCGCTTACGGTCTGGAAAAAATTTTGGACGACGAACCCGCCATTGCCGTCGCCTTGCTGAAACTTTACAGCACTAATTAAAAGCTGTATTCTGCGCCGAGATACCACTTGTGAATTTTGGGATTGTTTTTATCGGGAACGGGCGGGCTTAAACGGCTAACTTTCTTGCCGTCGAAATAAATCAGCTCAAACGCAAGCTCCTTTAACGCTTGATAACGAATTCCGACTTCAGCACCGCGCTCGCCGAATCCGACGCCTTTATAAGCGGGACGATATGAACCGACTCTGCCCGCTTGACGATAAGCCAGCCACGCGCTGAAGTTGCCCGCCGATTTATTTTCCGGATGCCCGTAAGTCAGTTGGACGCTGTAACTTTTTTCCTCGTCGGTGCTTTCGCGAGAATTTTGTTGCGCTTGCTTGGTGATTTCAGCAGTGCCCGCCGCGTAAATGCCGCCCAAAGTCCATTGCTGATTAAATCTGTAATCGAAGCCCACCGTGAAGACGGTGTTATTTTTTTCCGTGCCGCTCTCAAAAAAACCTTTGCCGCCTGGACTGTAAGGAGCACCGCTCGGCAAACTCAAGCCGCCCGCCGTGTTGTGCATGTTGTGGACGCCCGCCGCCACGGAAAAATTTTCGTTAAGGTTGCCTTCGGCTTGCAAGGAAAGATATGTGCTGTCGGTGCGGAAAATCGTCGTTGTGCGCGTCAAGTCATAATCGTCGTTGCGAATCACGCCGCCGCTCAAATAAATTTTCCAATCGCCGACGGGAATTCTAACTTGCCCGCCGGTAATTTCGCTGTCGATGACGAGTCCGCCGTTGGTGAGATTGAGCGCGTCGAAAATCGGAATTTTGCCGCCGCGCAGAGTGACGACGCCAATTTTCCCTTCAGCGTACAGTTGCTTAAAGCTTAACTTATTTTCGCGGTCGCTGTGCTTGTGCCAAATTCTGTCACCTTGCAAACGTCCTTTGATATACCAGCGCGGCGCGAATCTCAATCGCCAATCGAGTTGCGCTTCGGCAATATTTTTCGTCTCGCCAAAAGTCGTCGGATAATCTTTTGTGCCGCTGAAAATTTTCCGCTCCAATTTAATTTTGCCGTGAACTTCAAGCGGCTTATCGACGGAAAGTTCTTCCTGCTCGGTTAAGTCTTCCCAATCATCTTGCCCCACGACAGCCGCTGCCTCAACTTGTGCGCTCATCATCAGCAAGACAGCCGCCGTTGCCAAAAATTTTTTCATCATCGCTCCTCCAAGTTAATGAACGCCGACCGGAAGCCCATGCCCGGCGAAGAATCATTCCACGCGCCGGCAAAACTCGCGCCGAACATGCCCGCCGAATGTCCCCACATGCCGCCTTTCATGACGCGCCGTTCACCGTAATTCCTAATCCAAAGCTTGTCGTCAGGCAGATTTTTTTTGTCCTCGAACGGAAAAACGCAATGCAGCTTCAAAATCGGCGGAACATTTTTATCCGAGCGCAAATTTTTAAATTCGCAAGCGGCAAATCCGTAATTTTTATTCGTCTCTTCGGAGTACATTGAAACTTTCCTCTGCAAGGACAAAAAAGGTCGTGCACTTTTAATGGCGTGAAATTCGTTTAAACTGTCGCCCTTCGTGCTGTCGAACTTCCAAGTATTTTTGCCGCCGATTTTTACGAGCTTGCCGCGCTCATCAATCGCCCGCCAATCGTTCCAACATTCGGGCAGGACGCCGTCGTTGTCGCGCAAAATTTGAATCTCGCCGTTTATTAAGCGAATCCCTTCAGCCATCTCCCAAACATTTCCGTTCAAATCGTAAATGCCGTGCTCTGTTGCGTCGTGCGACCACGTGACAGGTCCGCTGCCCGTCGCCGTCTTGCGAATCAAAATTTTTCCGTCGGGCGCACGCTTTTCCTCGACAACTCGTCCGTGTTCGTTCGGATAAAAATTTTCGCTGATTTCGGCGTTGGTGTTGCCGTGCGGATAAAAGCCGTGTTTGTGACAAAGCAAAGCAATGCCGCTGTATTCGATGTTGCTTGCCAAATGCCAGCCGCGCCCTTTGACGGAGCAAACTTGCCGCGCCGTGTCCATGTCAATGTTTGTAGACGGCTCCACATTCGGCAAACTGTAAGCGCGTCCGTGAAAAATAATGTTCTCGTACTTTGAGAAGTAAACGCAGGAAAAATTTTTCCCGTTGACTTTGAACATGGGGTGAACGCCCGACGAAATTTTGAACGCGGGAATTTTAACCATAATCGAAGGATAGCCGACCTCGTCCAAGATAACGACGTTTGAGCCATCAGAAAATTTTTCGACAGCGCGGCAAAAAAGTTTGTAATCGGGCGCGGGCGGCAAATTTTCTTCGGAGAGGAGTTTAACAGTCTCGGCACAAACCGCCGCGATATAATTTCTGCAGCTGTCCTTGTCGTCAAGATTAATCGCCAGCTCGTCTTGGCTCTGCGCAAAGGAAATTTTTCCAATCGCCAAGATAAAAATTATTATCGCGAAAAAATTTTTGAGTTTCATAGCCGCTTACCTTTTAGAAATTCATTTTTAAATCAGCGTGGAACAAATGATTTTTGGAACGGCTACCGAAAATTCCTTGATAGCCGACGTCGACGAAAAATTTATTGATTTGGCGACGATAGGCAAGCTCGACCAAACCTTGAACGGAATCTTCGCGGAGGGAGCTGCCGTAATTTGTGTCCATCATGTTCAGCTTAAGTTGCTTGCCGGAGAGGCGACCGCGCACGCCCAGAGAGAACAGTAAGCTGTTGTCGTCATCGGCGTCGGTGAAGTTGTGAATCAGTGAAGTTTTCGCCGTGGCATAAAGCGCGTTATATTTGTCAAACTTCATGTCGTAGCCAGGAATTTTTTCGCCCAAAACGCCCCAATGAATTTTCGGCGCGTCAGTCATCTTCAAATAGGACAGGCCGATTTCGGAGCGCAACTCATTTTTTTCGGAAAGCTGATTGCTCATGCCCGCGTTCACAGACAGATAAAAGCCGTTCGATTTGTTGGAGCTTTTGCCGATTAAAACGTTCGTGGCGGTCGGCATCGTGAATTTTGTATCGCCGGTGTTGTGGAAGAAAGTTGCTTGCGTGTGAATCCACTTTTTATTTTCTTCGGGATAAAACGTGTAGTGCAAGCCGGCAAGAACACTTTTCAAGCTGCTGTCCGCCGAGTAAACGCCGCCGTCGGCACTGCCCAAAGCATAAGCCGCATGAAATCCGCCGAAAGATTTTGCGCTGAATTGCCAATCCGAACCGAGAATGTAGCCGTGCGAATGTCCGCTCAAGCCTTCGTTGCGTTTGAATCTGGAATAATACGGCGCGATAAACCATTTCTGACCGAGTCTGTCGTTTCTCTCCAGCTCGTGATTGATTTGGTCGAGATTTACGCGGGTGAAGTCAATGGGCGTCATAGCGGCGGCGGCAGTTAATTTTTTCGGTTTGCCGCTGTAGACGGGAACGAGCGCGACCCGATAAACGCCGTCGGAAACTTTTTTAACGTCGGTGGAAATGAAGTCGGACATTTCAGCGGAATAAGTCATCGAGTCGATGCCCGTCACATTAACCGTAGCGTCGGGATAATTTGCCTCTTCAATTTTCGTGACCAAAGTATTAGCTGAAACTTCGTAGCTCGTGCCGGCGGAATAATTTTCGGAAGGACGCAAAATTAAATTTGTCTTGGAAAAATCGATATTCGCCCAACGCGCCTGAATTAAATCTTTCGTTGCGCCGAAGTCGCGCAAAATCGTGGCGTAATTTCTAATTTCAAGTTCGCTGAATTCGGGCGGAGCCTTCCCCGCCTGCAACATGGAATGAACAGCAATTTCGCTTACTCGCGGCAGATAATTATTTTGCGCGCTTGCAGGAATATCCGACGAAGCATTTATGAAGCCGGTATTTTCGAGCGTGATTTTTCCCGGCACCGCTGTATTAAAAACCATCATGCCCACAGCAATAGCTCCCGCGCTGGCGTTGCCGTTGTTGCGAACCGCCACATTGATAACGCCTCTGTTCGTGAAAGTTCCCGCGCCGACGGGCGAATTGACCATGCCATAAGCCCCTGGAGTTTGTGGAGCTTGAACGCCCGCAATCCGTGCAGGAGTTTCGCCGCCGGAAATAACCGTCATCGTGCCGTTGTTTACAAAAGTTCCCAGACTCGGCGCGCTCATGCCGTAAGCGACAGAATTTGTTCGGTTGAAAATTTTTCCGTTGTTAATTAATGTGCCGTAATTGCCGGTCGTCGCCAACGCGCGAGACATAAAAGATTTTTCCACGTCGATATAAATCGTGCCGTTGTTGATGTTCGTAACGTAACTGTGCTCGGTCGTCAAGCCGCGAACTTGTGCGCCCGCGCTGCCTTTGCCGGTAACATTTACAGTTCCGTTGTTAATCATCGTTGAATGTTCGTAAACGTACATCGGGTGCGAGAACAATCCGTAAGTCGCCGCGCTGTCTGCCTCGTCGTAGTAAAAATTAATTGTGCCGTTGTTAATCAGCGTGGAGTTTTCGCCGGCGAGCATGCCCCAGCCCATGATGTTATCGTACTTGAGATTTGTGTTGCCGGCAATATCGATTTGGTTTGCGTAGGCCGCGACAATGTCTTTGTAGTGCAAATTAATCGTGCCGTTGTTCGTCAGAAAAGCATTGTTGCCCGCCGCCAAGTAGCCGGGCTGCGCAAATTCGCCGCGGTCTTGAACGAGTGCCGCCATTGCGTAAAACGAACGATTCAAATTGTAGCCGAGCGAAACGACCTTGCTGTATTTGACGTAATCAAATTGTTTTTCGGCTTCAATTTTCCCGATATTTCCGTCCTCGCCACTTTCAATGGTGACTTCATTTGAAGCTTGCGCAGGAAGATTCATTCCCGCCAGCAGTGAAATTGAAATCGCCAAAAATTTTTTCCGCATGTAACCCACTTCCTTTCTATCGTACTTGAGCGTAAAAATTATTCAAGCCCAAAACAAATTTAAAATTCCACGAGTCGACGAGCCGCAAAATATCTTCGCGGGGATTTTCGCTGAAATATTTTCGATAATCGAAGAGCTTGCCGTTGCTGCGCAGTGTCAAAAAAATTTTTTCCTCGTCGGTTCGGATTTGAACTGCCGTAAAATTATCTTTTTTCTATCGTATTTGAGCGTAAAAATTGTTCAAGCCCAAAACAAATTTAAAATTCCACGAGTCGACGAGCCGCAAAATATCTTCGCGGGGATTCTCGCTGAAATATTTTCGGTAGTCGAAGAGTTTGCCGTTGCTGCGCAATGTCAAAAAAATTTTTTCCTCGTCGGTTCGGATTTGAACTGCCGTAAAATTATCTTTCTTGCGGTCGTTGAATTTTTTATTGAGCGCGACCCACGCCGATAAAATTTTCGCGACGTTCGATTGAAGATTTTTTGGGAGCTGCTCTTCCAAGTCGACTTGCCGATTGATGACAAAAAAAATTGACGGCGGCAATTTCGGCAGGAGCGAGCCTTGCCGCTTTAAAATTTTTACGCCGATAATTAAGACCGCCAAAGTTATCGCCTCGGCAAAAAGGAAACTCCACCACACCAAATCGGGACGCCACGTGTACGCGCCCGCCAAAAAAATTATCAGCAGGGCGAACGAGCGCAGAAACGCCAGCAAGTTTGAAAATTTCACGTGTCCGACCGCCAAAAGTGCCGTCAACATTATCGCGTTAATCGCGGCGGGAATCAGCGACAACGAATAAATTCTCAACGCCTCGACGGTTTCGGCTGACTCTGTAAAATGCGCCGCGCCGACCAACAAAATTATCATCGGCAAAATCGCGAACATTAATCCTTGCCTTAAAGCCGTCTTGAGTAATAAAATCATCGCGGGCAAATTTTTATCGCCAAGTTCAACCGTTAAAATCGGCGTGATTGGCTGCAGTGTCATTCCAGAAGCCGTTCGACAAATTCTGATTGCGATTTGCAAAGTCGCGAAGACCGCCACGCCCTTTAAGCCGAACGCGTGCAACGTGTAAAAATTGTACAGCACGATTTGCGACAGCGAAAAAATTTTGCTGAGCGTGACGGCACTGCCCGCGCGAAGAATTTTTCCAATCGGTATGTCAGAAAATTTTACGGGCGCGAAAAGATTTTTGCCCAGCCGCATATGAAGTTGGCGACCTTCCGACAGCAAGCAGAAAATTGCCGCCGTAATCATTCCGACCGCGATTGACTCCATGCCCATGCCCAAAACTTTTACGCACAAAAAAATCACTGCGGCGTTGAGGAGCAACATGACTTTATAAATTTTTCGGAGCCGGCTTTGCAGACCGATTAATTTCAAAAACTGCAAGAGGTAAAACGAAATCACAAGAAAAAATCCGCAAACCGCCAAAGTTCGCCCGTAACTTTCGACGAGCGGATATAAATTCGGCGGCACGTGTTCGAACTCGACGATTTGCCAAAAGAATACGTTCACTCCGAGAGCCAAAATTAATCCGACGACGATTGAAAGTTTCAGCGCGGCAGTCGAATATTTTTGCGCGACTTCAGATTGAGATTTGCTCACGGCGTCGACTGCCAAAGAAAATGCTCCGAAATTTATTGCGAAGCCCGCAACGATGAACAGAAAATAAATCGGCAGCATAAAAGAAAACGCTACCAAACCGTCTTCGCCGAAAAAATATCCGGCAAGAAAAGTGCTGATGGCGATAAGCGGGAAACGGTCGGGCAACATATATTCTTTGAAAATTTTTTTGAAAAAAGCTTTTTCGGCTTTCATAATTCTACCTTTGCCAAAAATCTAATTTATGAATCTTGTTGTACTCGTCAGTTGTCATCTTGCAACCTTGCGTCGAGAAAATAAAATAATTTTTTTGAGTGGCGTTGTAAGGCGTCCATTTTTTTTGATTCGACAAATTTTTAACGTGAGTCCAAAGCATCATCATTTCTTGCGACAATTTTGTTTGGCGGGAATTTAATTTTGTCGGAAGAGCGTTGCCGCCGGGAAAGTCGTGGAAAATATATGGGATGTCATAAGTGTGCGCCGCGCCGTGAGAAAAATTTTTCGGCAAATAATTCGGCGCGGTCTCGTCGGCAAATTCATAAGCGTAAACCGGAATTTTTTCGGCAAGAGCGCAATTCATTTCCTCTTCCGTCACGGCGAACAATGCGTCCGTTATAATCGTCGCGTAAGCTTCGGCGGGCGAAGAAAATTTTTCCAAAGAGTATTCGCGCAAAATATCTTCGGCGGTTATGTTCGGAAAATCTTTGGCGATATTTTGAACGTCCTTGATGTAATCGTCTGCGGTCATCTGCCGTTTCGCGTCAAGTTCTGTCATCGCCACAAGGAAAGAGCCTTCGTTACGCGCCGTGCCGTTTACAAAAATCACGTCGTGGACATGACCCGCACGAATTGCATCGCCGATTTGTTCCGTAAGATATTCGCCGTCCGTCGTAAACAAACTTGGAAAAGTTTGCGCCCTTAAAATTTCTTCAGTGGAGAGATTGCGCAAATCCTGCGCGGTAGGATTGACCAGCCCCGCCGCTTTAACAAAGTCATCAGCTTTTTTCAGGGCAACTGCTTTCTGGTAAGAAT
>JAFXNB010000106.1 GCA_017529935.1 Selenomonadaceae bacterium | reverse complement strand
GCAGTCGGTAGCTCGTCGGGCTCATAACCCGAAGGTCGTAGGTTCAAGTCCTTCCCCCGCAACCAACGCTGATGTAGCTCAGTCGGCAGAGCGTATCCTTGGTAAGGATAAGGTCACCAGTTCAATCCTGGTCATCAGCTCCATTGGCGGCGTAGCTCAGTTGGCTAGAGCATTCGGTTCATACCCGGAGTGTCACTGGTTCAAATCCAGTCGCCGCTACCACTTGAGATTAACGCCCCTGCATAAGGGGCTTATTCAGTTAATAAACAGGAGGCTGAATCATGAGGACGAATATCACCCTGTCCTGTACCGAATGCAAAAATCGTAACTACAGGACAAACAAAAACAAAAAGAACACTCCCGACCGCATCGAGATGAAGAAGTATTGCAAATTCTGCAAGAAGCACACCCTGCATAAGGAGACCAAGTAAGTTGTCGGAGAAAAAAGGCGTCGTCCAATTTATCAAGGAAGTCCGCGCCGAACTCAAAAAAGTTTCATGGCCGACCAATAAAGAGCTGGTGTCTTACACAGGCGTCGTCGGCTTGGCGGTTGTCATCGTCTGCGCGTT
This sequence comes from Selenomonadaceae bacterium, assembly GCA_017529935.1. GTDB lineage: Bacteria > Bacillota > Negativicutes > Selenomonadales > Selenomonadaceae > Quinella. The sequence goes on along the minus strand of JAFXNB010000106.1, from coordinate 2,566 downwards.
AATTTGGATTTGCGACACGGCGTTTGCAAAGCTGTTCCGCATTATCCTCGGCTGAAGGGAGATTTTATCGTGGAGAAAAAGATTTCCGAATCAGAACGCATTTCCGACCGCGCGTGGTACGTCGTTCATACTTTTTCGGGCTATGAAAAGCGCGTTAAGGCTACCCTTGAGAAAAAAATCGCCGCGCAGGGACTTGAAGACGTTATCTTTGATGTTATCGTGCCAATGCGTGACGAATCCGAATTCAAGGACGGCAGACGGCGCATCGTCAAGAAAAAAGTTTTCCCCGGCTATGTCCTCGTCGACATGATTGTCAATGACAATTCTTGGTTCGTCGTGCGCAATACTCAAGGCGTCACGGGCTTTGTCGGTTCCGAAAAAAATCCTGTCCCGTTGAGCGAGGAAGAAACTGAAAAGATTTTCACCGAACTTGTGGACGGACGCGCTGCAGATGATACGCTCGGCTTCAATGTCAATGACAACGTGCGCATTATCGACGGCATTTTTGAAAATCGGCTCGCGGTCGTCAAAAGTATCGACGCCGCCAAACAACGCCTTAAAGTTTTGGTGGAAGACATGCCTGTTGATTTGGATGTCAGCCAAGTTGAAAAAATTTAATCATTGCTGAAAGGAGGTGCAACTATGGCAAAGAAAGTTACCAAAGTCGTCAAGCTTCAAGTTCCTGCCGGCAAGGCCACCCCTGCGCCGCCTGTAGGTCCCGCGCTTGGTCAGGCGGGCGTCAATATTATGGCGTTCGTCAAGGAATTCAACGACCGCACGGCTCAGCAAGCGGGCTTGATTATCCCTGTAGAAATTTCGGTTTACGAAGACCGCTCGTTTACGTTCATAACCAAAACTCCGCCGGCAGCAGTCCTGCTCAAAAAGGCGGCGGGTATCGAGAAGGCTTCGGGCGAACCGAATAAAAACAAAGTCGCCAAATTGCCCCGCGCCAAAGCTCAAGAAATCGCCGAATTGAAGATGAAAGACCTCAACGCGGCGTCAATCGAGGCGGCAACGCGCATGATTGAGGGCACGGCTCGCTCCATGGGCATTGAAATTGTCGCTTAATCACAGATTGCGGGAGAGTTAATCGATTGTACCGCAAGGAGGAAAATTTTAATGGCAAAGCAAAGTAAAAGATTCCGCGAGGCTCAAGCCCTTGTCGAGAGCGGCAAATTTTACACCGCCGACGAAGCTGTTGCACTCGTGAAGAAAACCGCCACCGCTAAATTCGACGAGACGATTGAATTGCACGTGCGCTTGGGCGTCGACCCGAAATACGCTGACCAGCAAGTCCGCGGCGCGATTGTTCTGCCCAACGGCATTGGCAAAACTAAAAGAGTTCTTGCGTTTGTCGACGGCGAAAAAGCTCAAGAAGCTCAAGCGGCGGGCGCAGAATACGTCGGCTTAGATGAATTCATCGCCAAAATTCAAGGCGGCTGGTTCGATTTCGACGTAGCAGTTGCCACGCCCGATTCCATGAAAAAGCTTGGTCGTCTCGGTAAACTTTTGGGTCCGCGCGGCTTAATGCCCAACCCCAAACTCGGCACCGTCACCAACGACATTGCAAAAGCTATCGCCGAGCAAAAGGCTGGTAAAGTCGAGTACCGCACCGATAAGCAGGGCATCATTCATTGCCCGATCGGCAAAAAATCTTTCGAGGAAGATAAGCTCAAGGAAAATTATCAGACGCTTATCGATACCTTGATTCGCGTCAAGCCGGCGGCGGCTAAAGGGCAATACATTCGCTCAATCACGTTGGCGGCGGCTATGGGTCCGGGCGTCCCGATTCAAATTTAAAAAACTCAACTGAATATCATGACCGTAGACAGCAAGTTCGGCGCGCCGATTAAAGTGCTTGCTCAGGTCGAAAGTAACTTTGGCATTAAAGTTTCCTTCGGTCTGCGCGGTCGAAGGATTTTTTAATTAAGCTTTGGGAGGTGAAAATTTATGGCAGTTACAAGCAAAGTGACGCCCAAGAAAGAGGCGGTCGTTGCCGAAATTAAAGGTTGGCTGACGGGTTCCAAGGGCGTTGTTTTGACGAGCTACAACAAACTCGACGTCGCGACCGATACGCAACTGCGCCGTGAACTCCGTGCGGCTGGCGTTCAATATAAAGTCGTTAAAAATACCATGCTCCGTATCGCGGCAAAACAGGCGGGCATTGAAGGACTTGACGCGCACTTGGAAGGCACCACGGCGATGGCTTTTTCCATGGAAGACGCGGTTGCTCCGGCGAAAGTCCTTTGCGACTTCATGAAGAAAAACAAGCTCGAAGACCCCGGCATTTTGACGATTAAAGTCGGCATGGTCGAGGGCAAAGTCATCGACGCGGCGGGCGTTAAAGCTCTGGCGAATTTGCCGAGCCGCGAAGTTCTCGTTGCAAAATTGTTGGGTAGCATGAACGCCCCGATTGCAAATTGCGTCGGCGTCCTGTCGGCGGTCATTCGCAATTTCGTTGGCGTTGTCGACGCGATTCGCGAAAAGAAAGAAAAGGAACAGGCAGCTTAATCCGTTTAAATTTTTGGAGGGAAAATTAAAATGACTAAAGAAGAAATTATGCAAG
>JAFXNB010000105.1 GCA_017529935.1 Selenomonadaceae bacterium | reverse complement strand
CGACGGAAAATCTATCAGCTATACGCCCAACTCCAACAAGACGTTAGCGACAGTCAGCGGCGTTAAATCAGTCAGCGGCATTTCTTTAAATGGAAAAGTTATAAATGTCCCAGCGGCGGTTCTTAATGGAACGAAGGTAACAGTAAGCGACGGCTACACGCTGGCAACAAACGGAACCGCTCCTACGACGAAGGCGGCTTGGAGCCTCAACGGCACGAATGCTAATTACGTGCAAACGACTACGGCGGGCTACACTCTTTCCAGCGACGGAAAATCTATCAGCTATACGCCCAACTCCAGCAAGACTCTAGCGACGGTTAAGGGCGTCAAGTCAACTAAAGGTCTCAGCATCAGCGGCAAAGTTATCACCGTTGCGAAATCGTCCCTAAACGCGACGAAAATCACCGTCGGCAATGGCTACACGCTTGCACTCGCCAGCGACGTTACCAAACCTTCAACCAAAAATGCGTGGAGTTCCAGCGGCACCACCGCCACTTATAAGCAGACGAAATCGGCGGGCTACACCCTCGCCAGCAATGCAAAATCTATCGCTTATAACAAAAAATCTACGACGACGCTCGCGACAGTTAAGGGCGTTAAGTCAACTAAAGGTCTTAGCGTCAGCGGCAAAGTTATCACCGTTGCGAAGGCGTCCCTCAACGCGGCAAAAATCACCGTCAGTAGCGGCTATACTCTTGCCCTCGCCAGCGACGCCTCGAAGCCGACGACTAAAAAGGCGGCGTGGAATTTAAGCGGCACCACCGCCACTTATAAGAGTTCGTATAAAACGGCGGGCTACACTCTCGCCAGCAACAAAAAATCTATCGCCTACTCCAAGGCAACGACTGCGAAAAATTTGGCGACGGTCAAGGGCGCGAAGTCTAAGAGTATTCCCGTCAGCGGCAAAAGAATCACGCTGAAGAATTCTTTATTGACCAAAAAGGTTACAGTCAGCGGCGGCTACGAATATGACTTTGCGGCGGATTATAAAAACGCGACGATAACGGGTTCCAGTAGTGCTGACACAATCATCGCGTGCGGCAGTAAAGTTTCCGTCAATGGCGGCAAGGGTGACGATACAATTAAAATCCTCGGCGCAGGCACAGTTAAGGGCGGCGCAGGTGCTGATATTTTCTACTACAAATCGAGCGGCAAGAACGTCATCAGCGACTATGCGGCGGAGGATAAAATTTCAATCGCGTCGGGGAAGGCGGCTACTTCAACCAGCGGCGACGATTTAGTTTTGACGGTCGGCAAAGGAAAAATTACTGTTGTTGGCGGCAAAAGTAAAACTGTCACGTACATTGACGCGGGCGGCGAACACATTTACAAAGACACTGCAGACGGTGTAAAATTCAACGCGGCGGGCACGGGCGTCACGCTCACGGCGGATTATTCGGAAAGCGTCTTCGACCTTACAGATTATCCTGATTACAAAAATAAAGTTGTCACGATAAACGCCGCGAAAGTCAATAACGAACTTAAAATCATTGCAAACAAAAAGGGCAACACAATCACCGGTAGCAAAGATGATGACTATATCGAAGGTCGCGAAGGTGCTGATCTTATAAAAGGCGGCAATGGTAACGACACAATCGACGGCGGCAAAAACAACGATAAAATCTATGGCGGCGCGGGCGACGATTCACTCTGGGGCGGCGCGGGCAGTGATACGCTCTACGGCGGCGAAGGCGAGGATATTTTCCTCTACCGCGACGGCGACGGCAACGACGTTATCGCCGACTTCGAGCTTGGCGACAAAATTCAAGTTATCGCGAAAGATATTGGCGCCCCAACCGCAGCGAAGGGAGATGTTACCTTCAAAGTCGGAGACGGCAAAATTGTCATCAAGGGCGGCGCAGATAAATACATTCAGCTCTACGGCGAAAACGGCGGCGAATTATCGCAAAGGTACAAGCCGTAATGCACGCAACGTAAAATACCGTTAAAATAAATTCGGGCAGTCGCACAAAAATTCGCGGCTGTCTTTTTTTTTATCAATGCAGGAGGAGCGGCGCGGCTTGCTTTTAATTCAATTTCTTTTTATAATGACGTTGACTTTTCATTGAACGATTAAAATTTTGGAGGCTGACGGCGTGGATATAAATCTGATAAAGTTCAACACGGACATCGGCAAGACGAAGCCCGAAAATTTGGTTCACGCCGACGCCGCCTGTCCCTTTTGCGACGTGGCGCACCTGACGAACATAATCGCCACCGACGACGATATAATTTTTTTGCGCAATAAGTACAACGTGATTGAAGGTGCCGACCAATTTGTTTTGATTGAGGGGCGCGAATGCAAAAGCGATATGCCCGCCTATTCCAAAGAAAAAATGCGCCGCGTGATTCGTATGGGCGTGCAGCAATGGCAAAATCTTTTGGCGTCGGGCAAATATGAGGAAGTTTTATTTTTTAAGAACTACGGAATAATGAGCGGTGGGACGCTCCGCCATCCGCACATGCAACTTGTCGGCTTCCCGAAATTAAATTCCGAATTGCTCTTCGACGAGGCAGAACTGCGCGGCATTGTGATAGCCCAGCGCGACGGCGTCGAGTTCAATATTTCAAACTGCCCGCGTGTAGGTTTTGGCGAGCTAAATGTTGTCGTGGAGGCAGGCGGCAATTTGGATGCGCTGGCTGATTTTATTCAAATCGGCGTGCACTACGCCATGAATCACTTTAACAAACGGTGCACCAGCTACAACATTTTTTTCTATCACCGCGCCGAAAAAATTTTTGCCAAAGTTATGCCGCGCTATGTCACGTCGCCCTACTTCGTCGGCTACAATATCCACTTTCTGCCGAACAACATTGCACGCATTGCCAAAGAGATTCGAGAAATTTATTCGCTTACATAAAAATTTTTTGGAGGCATTGTTGATGATAAACGAAAATCACGCGGAGACTTTCCAAACGCCGAAAATTTTTCCGCTGAATGAAATAACCCTGCGCAAAGTTATAAAAAAATTCCCGACGCCCTTCCATATCTACGACGAGAAAAATATCCGCGAGAATTTTAGGAAGTTGCGCGAGGCTTTTGCGTGGGCACCCGATTTCCGCGAACACTTTGCGATTAAAGCGACGCCCAATCCCTACATCGTGGAGATTATGGCGCGTGACGGCGCGGGCACCGATTGCAGTTCACTCGCCGAACTTTTTATCAGCAAGGCGGCTGGCGTCACCGGCGAAAAAATTATTCTGACTTCAAACGACACGCCCGCCGAAGAATTTCGCAAGGCTCTGGAACTCGGCGCGATTATAAATCTCGACGACATCACGCACATCGATTATCTTGAACGCAACGCCGGCTTGCCCGAAATAATTTCCTTCCGCTACAACCCCGCCGACATCATGAACGACGGCAACGACATAATCGGACGCCCCGCCGAGGCAAAATACGGCTTGACGCGCGAACAGATCTTTCAGGCTTACAAAATTTGTCTCGACAAGGGCGTTAAACGTTTCGGCTTGCACACGATGATTGCTTCCAACGAGCGCAAGGCGTCGACTTTTATCTACACCGCGCGGATTATGTTTGAACTTGCCGCAAAAATTAAATCGCAGCTCGGAATAAAGTTTGAGTTCGTGAACTTGGGCGGCGGCTTGGGCATACCCTACAGCCCCGACGAATTGCCCGTTGATTTAAAAATGGTTGGCGACGGCATAAAAAAACTTTTCCACGAAATTTTGGTGCAGAACGGTTTAGGCGACGTGCGCTTGGCAATGGAGAGCGGACGCGCCATGACGGGACCAGCGGGTTGGCTCGTCTCGACTGTCCTGCACAAAAAAAATACTTATAAAAGTTACGTCGGGCTGGATTCTTGCATGTCGGATTTGATGCGCCCCGCACTTTACGACGCCTATCATCACATCACGGTTTTGGGCAAGGAAAATCTTCCGTGCGACGAACTTTACGACGTGACCGGCTCGCTTTGTGAAAACAACGACAAGTTCGCAATCGACCGCCGCCTCCCGCGTATCGACGTCGGCGATATTTTAATTATCCACGACACGGGCGCACACGGTCACGCCATGGGCTTCAACTACAACGGCAAACTTCGGAGCGCGGAACTTTTAATCAGGGAGAGCGGAGAAATTGAAATGATTCGCCGCGCAGAAACTCTTCAAGATTATTTCGCGACGCTGAACTTCCCGAACGCCCGCCTTAAACTGTAAAAAAGTTGCACGCTTTAGGCTTGCGCTTGCCCCAAACCTACCTGTGTTTGCTGAGATTTTTCAGCTGATTTACGTTGGGGATTGTGCTTGGGCTTGCCGCGCTTTTCCATTTGCTTGCCGTCTAGTGCTTGCCTTGCCGACTGCAAACCTGCCGCGAAATCAAATTTCGGCTGATTGCCGCTCGTCCGATTTGCGGGAGCTTGGTAATTTTCTAGACCGTAGCCGAAGGAGCCGTATCTTTTCAAGACGCCAGCAAATTCGCGCTCGTTATTGTTGCCGCTGATTTCGGGATAATATTTGATGAAATCGTCAACGTAAGCGTCGGCGTTCCAAACTTCAGTTTGCTTTGCAGTGAGATTGCTTGTTTAGTCGCCGCGCTTCCAATTCGCTTGATTTTCGTCCATGCCGCGTCCAGCAATTTGCAACGCTTTATTTGTACCTTTCAACGGGCTGAAGAATGCGAGACCTTCAAGCGGCGCGGAAGTTAATCCATATCGAATTGCTTGCGGCGCACACTCCACAATCTACAGCCGTTTCGGGAAGAAGTGCCATAGCTGGAGCAATCATCGCCGTAGAGACAAACGCTCTGTGGCGTCGCTTGCCAAGCCGCTTTAACTGCCCGTCAAGTTGCTTATTAACTGATTGGAGAACGCGTCGCTGAAATTGTCGCCGTTGGAGTAGTTCCAAAGATAGGAACGAGTTGCGTTGTCGGTCGCTTCATCACCGGAAAATTCTTGCACGCCGCCTTGAACGCCGATTTGCTCGCCCATTTGATTTTCCAATCGATTCTTAAAATCACGAATGTCTATTAATTTGCCTTGCAATTCTGCAACCTTCCGCAGGTCTAATTCGTTTTCCATTTGCTTGAGGATATTTTCTTTGTAGGCGTTAAGCATGTCGTGGAGTTTCTTTCCGTTCTTTATAAAACCTTTGCCGAGCAACTTAAGCACGTTGCGGGTTTTCGCTTAGTTCGTGTTGGCGTCGAGGACGTTCCGCTTGTTGCCCATTGCGTTTTGGTAGTTGCGATTGGAAAGTTCTGCATTCGTAGTGCTCGTGTTCAGCCGATTTGTATACTGCTGTTGCGCCAGCTCGTAAACTTCCTTCAACGCTTGAATAGGCGATTTTTTTTATTGATGTATTCGCTCAAATCAGCGTTAGCGTCAGCCGTCTAGTGGTTAGTGATTAGGCGTTAGGAGTTAGTGTTTTTCCCCGTCGTATTGTAAACCTCTGCTGTATGTGCTACAATTTCATTGATTAAAATATGGTGGCAGTGTGATTGCGGAGGTGGTAGCATGGAAAATAAAATAAAAAGCCCTCCATGGCGGAGGGAATTTTTTTCGGGGATCAGTGAGGTGGCGCAGGTAAGAGTACGTAAGCGCGGCAAGTGCAGACAATTCGCAGACAAAAATAAAATTTATTGGCATATTACAAGTAAAAGAGGATAAACGAACTTGAATCGACAATTTTACGATAACGAGCGCGAGATTGACCTTGCCGAGCAGAAAACTTTGCACAAGCGGGAGAAAAAAATCGTCGCCGCCCGTTCGATAACTTTCCTTGCGGCGGTTGCGAGCTTTGCTGTCGGCTGGGACAACGACATACATTATTGCTATATCGTCGCGGCGATTTTGGCGATGATTTTTATTCGGCTGATGAATTATCACGACCGCTTGAAACGGCGCAAAAGATTTTTAAAGAGCCGCTTGGCTGTGCTGAATTCTTACATTTCGCGGGCGCGCGGCACGTGGCGCAAACGTTCAAACGACGGCAGCATTTATTTGAAGAACGACCGCCCGCAAGACGTTGACTTACACATTTTCGGCGAAGGTTCCATCTTCCAATACATCTGCGCGGCACGTACCAAACGCGGCAGGGATTTACTTGCCGCCGCTTTTAATCCGGAACCGCCCGATTTTAACGAGGTGCGCAATCGTCAACGCGGCGTCGCCGAACTTTTGCAACGACCAAGATTGTCGCTCGACATTGAAGCTTATGCGCGGCTCATGCCCAACAATCACGACACCAGCGAATTAATCGTCAGCGTGGAAGAGGAACTGTCGCCGCTCGGAAAAATTTATTACCTGCGCTTCGTCATGCCGCTGATTTTAATCGCGACGTGCGCGGCGGCGTGGCACGGGCTTATCAACGAATTCGCGCCGCTGTTCGTCATGCTATTCTCGCTGATAATCGCCATTGCCGCAATCCCCGCCGTCAACGAAATGCTCTCCCCGTTCCGAATCATTTCCAAGGAGTTGCGACTTTATCACGCGATATTTGAGCGGCTGGAATCGACGAATTTTAGTTCAAAAAGATTAACAGCTATCCGCGACATTTTAACCGACGAAGTCTCCGCCGCGCAGAAATTAAAGACGCTCAAACTTTTGATAGACTTAGCAAACGCCCGACACAATCCAATATTTTTTATAATCGGCAACGGGATTTTCTTGACGGACTTCTTCTTAGTGGCGGCGTTCATGAAGTGGCGGGTCGACGCGGCAAATCACTTGCGCACGTGGCTTGACGCCTTCGCCGAAATGGAAGTTTTAATTTCGCTGGCGTCAATCGGTCAGACGCGCACGACTTATTGTTTCCCGACTTTTTACGAGGAGGAGGAGCCGCACCTTAAAGTTGAGGGCTTGACGAGTTTGTTAGTTGCCGACGCAAAGGGCGTGCCCAATGACGTTGAACTTTTTGCAAGCACGACGATAATCACCGGCGCGAACATGAGCGGCAAGACAACTTGGATTAGGACGCTGGCGGCGGCGGTCATGGTTGCTTATTCGGGGGCTCCCGTCTGCGCGAAAAGTTTTGCCGTAAGCCGCCTTGCTGTGCTGACTTCAATCCGCGTCAACGACGACATCAGCCAAGGCGTTTCGACCTTCTACGCCGAACTTTTGCGGATTAAATCGATGATTGAGTACACGGAAAAAAATTTGCCGATGCTCGCCTGTATCGACGAGATATTCAAGGGCACGAACGTCAACGACCGCGTTATCGGCGCGAAGGAGGCGATACGCCGCCTGACAAACGACCGCTCCATTACGCTCGTCACCACGCACGACTTCCAACTTTGCGATATGGTTTCCGAGAACACGCACATTTCCAACGCGCACTTTGAGGAGTATTACGAGAACGACGAGATTAAATTTGATTTCAAGTTGCGCAAGGGCAGGACGCACACCACCAACGCGAAATATCTTTTGCGCATGGCGGGTATCTTACCGCCCGAAGAAAAAGTTAGGTGATTTTGCATGGAGTTTATCAAAAACTTAAATGACGACGAAATTCGCAACGGCTTCTTTGTTCAATCGGACAAGAAAAAAGTTTGGAACCGTCGACTTGAACTTTGGCAGGAGCTGGACAGAATTTGCCGCAAGCACGGAATTATTTATTGGGCATATGCTGGAACGCTTTTGGGCGCGGCACGTCACGGCGGTTTTATCCCGTGGGATTCTTTGCTGGATTTCTGTATGATGCGCCCCGATTTTAACCGTTTCTGCGACATCGTCGAGGCTGAATTGGCGGGCACGGTCTTTGAAGTCGGGCAACAAAATTTTTTCAACTGCCGAATTTACCACTCGCAGACCACTTTGCTCCGCGAAATACACATGACCGACGACAGGGAACCGCAAGGCTTTGACATCAAAATTTTTCCGCTGGACATTGCCGAGAACGGGACGCACGAAGCCGCCGTTGCAAAGCGCATATTAGATGAGCTAGCCGTTGCAATGTTCGCGTTCGATGAATTTTCCGAGTACGTGCAAAACGGCGGGGCAATCCTAAACGATTGGGCGGTTATCGAGAAGCTCCACAATTCAAACGACCCGAACGAACAATTAAAAACTTTTAATATCTGTGCCGAGGGCGCGTTTGAGCTTTCGTCGGCGGTGAGCATGCAGGAAGCCTTTATCGTTGGTAAAAACGTGCCGACGTGTCAAAAAGAATGTTTCCGCGAAACGGTTTATTTGCCGTTTGAGACGGTTGAATTGCCCGCGCCCGTCGATTATGAACGCGTCTTGACTGCTTGCTACGGCGATTGGCGCGTCCCCGTTCGCAGTGCGCATGATGAACTTGTCGGCGTCTACAGCGCGGATATTCCCTACAGAGAGTGCTTGAAACTCCTCAACATGGAGCTACTTTTTGGCAAAAGCGACGGCGAGGCGACCGCTTGAATGGCTTTTATAAAGGACATATACCGCGACGAAATCCGCGACGGCTGGCTTGTCACCGTTGGCAAAAAAAAAGTTTGGAATTGTTGGCTTGAACTTTGGCAAGAAGTCAACAGGATTTGTCGTAAGCACGATATAAAATGTTGGGCATATGCCGGAACGCTTTTAGGCGCGGCTCGTCACGGCGGTTTTATCCCGTGGGATGAGGACATGGATTTATGCATGTTTCGCCCAGATTTTAACCATTTTTGCGACGTGATCGAAGCTGAATTTGACGGCGGGATATTTGAAATCAGGCGGAAAACTTTTTCAAGTATTCAAATCTGCAACGCCCAAACGACTTTGCTCGGCGCGAGAGATTTAATCGATAAGACTGGCTCCAAGGGCTTGATGATTGAAATTTATCCGCTAGACGTTGCGCCCGACGGCACAAGTAGCGGCTTTTTTGCGGCGAACGCAATCAACGAACTTTTTGGCACGGTCTACAATTTCCCTGCAATATTAAATCACGTTCAAGGCGGGCGGCTGACTGTCAACGATTGGTCGGTTATCGAGACACTCCACAATTTCCGAACGCTGGAGGAAAAATATAAATTTCTGAGTATCTACGCGGCGGGCGTGTTCGATTATTCTTTTGCAGTGATTTGGGCTGAAAATTTCGCGCGTGACAAAAATAGTTTATCCTATCAAAAGGAGTGGTTCCGCGAGACGATTTATTTGCCGTTCGAGACGGTTGAATTGCCCGCGCCCGTCGATTATGACAAAGTGCTTACTGCTTGCTACGGCGATTGGCGCACGCCCGTTCACGACAAAATTGACAGGCTCGGCGTCATCTACAGCGCGGACATTCCCTACAAAAAATTTTTGGAACTTATCGACATGGAAAAAATTTTCGGCACGGATTAGGAGGTTGATTGCATGGCATTTATAAAGGATATGTACCGCGACGAAATCCGCGATGGCTGGCTTGTCAAGGCGGGCATAAAAAAATCGTGGAACAGAATGCTTGAGATTTGGCAGGAAGTCGACAGGATTTGCCGCAAATACAAGATAAAATATTGGGCGGCTTTTGGCACGCTTTTGGGCGCGGTTCGTCACGGCGGCTTCATTCCCTGGGATACCGATATGGATCTGTGTATGATGCGCCCCGAATACAACATTTTTTGCGACGCCGTCGAGCGCGAACTGGCGAAAAAGGACAGCCCCTTTGAAATCGCACGCGTGGACTATAACAACTTCCGAATTGCACTGTCGACAACGGTTATGCTCGGCAAAGAAGATCTGCACGAAAGAGAACCTGACAGAACTTACGGCATGATGATTGAAGTTTTCCCTTTGGACATTACAGAAGACGGCACCCCCACGGGCAATATAAGCACATGGAAACTTTGGCGAGTCCTTAGAAGCTCCGACGATGAAACTTATTCCCAGCTTAAAGATATTACCGACAGTTCTAATTTCATGTTCGATGATTTGCAAGTGCTGGAAAACTTTCGTGCTCTTTCGGAAAAAGAAAAACAAAACTTTTACAGGAAATACGCTGAGCTACTCTTCAACAAATCGAATGAGCTGGTGTGGATTGACCATGTAGTTAGAGGGCAGCCAGAACAACATTATCCGAAGGACGTATTCCGCGAAACGATTTATTTGCCGTTCGAGACGGTTCAAATGCCCGTGCCCGTCGATTACGACAAAATTTTGACTGCCTATTACGGCGACTGGCACAAATTCGTTTATGATAGAATTTTCCACATCGGTAAAATTCACAGCCCCGATATTCCCTACAAAGAATTTCTGGAGCGCGTCGATTTTGACTTCATGTTTCCGCAGGAAAATAACGCCTCAACATGATTTGTTCCCAATAAATTTGCGGGCGACCTTTCGAGAGGTAACGCCCGCTTTTCATTTCTTATAAGTTGTTAATTTCCGTCTGCAAACCTTCAAGAAATTTGCCCGCGTGTGAGCCGTCCATTTGCGTATGATGAAATTGGAAAGACACAGACAAATAATATTTAAAACGCTTTTTCCTGTATCTGCCCCAAATCATAAACGGATTTTTGAAAATGCCGCTGTCCATGCCAACCGCGCCGTCAAGTTCTGTCTCAACGATTGCTGACGTGCCGATAACCATGCAATCGGCTGATAAATCTCTGTCCGTACAATTTTCGGCAACCTGCGCCGTGTAATTCAAATAATCGCGATTGAATTCATCAAGATTTTCGGTAAAAAGAATGTCGCAGGAATTAATTTCGCCGCGCTTATTTTTAATAATCATATTCACCGCGACAGAATCATATTGAATCAACTTTTCGCCGACGGGCAAAATGAAAAATTCTTTAATATCGGCGGCGGCTTTTACGGATTTTAATCAGATTAGTAACGTCCAAAGTTTTGAAAAAAGTTACCATGGGATTGGGAGCCTTCAATCAAAGTTTATATGCGGCGGCGCGTGTTGTATCTTGCGGTTGAATTTCTTTTGCCATTTTATTTCTTCTTGCGCGAGCCGGTGTCTTGTTCGTCGAAAAATTTTATAACGTCATCGATAAATTTGCGGGCGGCTTCTTCGGAAAGAATCGCTTGCTTTTCGTTTGCGGTAATTTCTTCGCGCAAAATTTTCAACGTCGGGTCAAGGCGTCCCGCTTTTAATGATTCGAGCGCAACTTTATCTGCGCGGGCAAGTCTTTTGAGCTGTTCGAGTTGCGGCTTGCACTCCGCCAAATATTTTTGCGGCAATCTCTTTAACAAAACATCGGCGGCGCGATCCATTTCGGCAATTTCTTTTTCAAGCGGCGCGAAGTCCACGAAAGTTTTCTTACCCATGTCGTAAATCAGATTGTGCGCCAGCGTGGCAAATTCAATCGCGTCAGGCGGTCCGACTTTAGCCCAAGAATTTTCCATATGCCGCGAATGTTCAGCGAAAATTTTCATGGCGGGGGCAAGTGCGCCGAATTGTTCGCGCAAAACTCTGTCCCAAGCTTGATTCTCGTCGTAAGTGACGGGATTGTTAGCGTAAATCGCACCCGTCGCCAAGGCAATTTTAGACAGCTGAACTTGCTCCATAGGATTGAAAAAAATCGCGGTCATCTTAGCGGTCGGGAGCTTTTCAATCGCGCCGAGTGCCAGCTTGACATTGCGGTTGCCGTCGGGCGTCAGCGAGTAATCGTTGACGGGATAATTCCACCAAACGCCGACTTCGCGCCCGAAAATTTTATTAACTTCGGCGAGTTCCTTATCGGTTATTCCGTCGCAGACGACGCCGCGCCCGCTGTAGAGCACGACAATTCGCGGGTCAAGATTTTCGGCGAGGTCGCGCGTGTACGGCTTGACTTTGTCGCCCTTAACCATGTCGAGATAAAAATATTCCGTCGGCACGGTGATTAGCGGCGCAACGTCCTTGTACTTGCCGCGCAGATTTTTTTGCACGCGGTTAAGGAATTCGGCTTGAGCCTTGCCGCTCTCGTGATGATTGCCATTTTCGTCTTTGAGGTCGTCGAAGAAAATCGCAAAGTCGCGCACGCCGAGTTGATACATCGTGTCGAGCTTGCGAATCAGCAAACGAAAATCTTCGTCGCTTTTATATTTGAGGTCAAGCCCCGGCGATACGGCGAAGATAAACCGAACTTTATTTTGCTTAGCAATGGCAACCAAACTGCGCAATTCGTTGAGCTTTTCGGCGGGATAGGGTTTGCGCCACTGTTCGCGGTGATAGGGGTCGTCCTTGGGCGCGTAGATGTAGGAATTTAAATTATTTTGGCGGCAGAAGTTCAGAATATCTGCGCGGTCTTCAAAAGTCCATGGCGTGCCGTAAAAACCTTCAACTACGCCGCGCAGAGGAATTGGTACCGCCGACGCCGTGCCGTTAATTAAAATCATCGTCAGCGATAAGAGAATTAGCCGCTTAAAAAATTTTTTCATTTATATCGCTCCTTTACTTGAAAAAAATCACATAGAGTACGCCGAGCGCAACGCCGATAACACTTGCCGTCATAATGTTGCCGTGCTTATTCATCGAATCCACTTTGTCCGCAAGCTTATCTATTCTATCCGCCAATTTGTCAAACTTAGCGTCCTGTTTATCCATGCGGACGTTCAACTCTTTGCGCACAGTTTCAATCTTAGCGTCCTGTTTATCCATGCGGGCGTTTAACTCTTTGCGCACAGTTTCAATCTTGGCGTCAAGCTTATCAAACTTGGTCTCAAATTTTTTATCGAGCGCGTCAATTTTTGTTTCGAGTTTATCTTGACGGGTTTCGATTCTATCCATGCGGGAACTTAATTCCTTGCGC
Organism: Selenomonadaceae bacterium; assembly: GCA_017529935.1. GTDB lineage: Bacteria > Bacillota > Negativicutes > Selenomonadales > Selenomonadaceae > Quinella. The sequence continues at coordinate 47 of JAFXNB010000105.1, read as the reverse complement.
GTGTCGCGAACTTCCTCACGCAAATCTTTTTGTTGGAGATAAATATG
>JAFXNB010000104.1 GCA_017529935.1 Selenomonadaceae bacterium | reverse complement strand
TTATCAGCAAGACGGATAGGCTCCGTGACGGGCGATAATGATTTTTCCACGGATAAAGACTTAAAAAAAGTTCGTTGACGAGATAATTTTCCAAAAACGTAGAGTAAGGTAACTTTAACGCTCCAGCAAAGTTTCCATTAGCTCAAAAAAATCTTTCCGCTCCTCAAGATACTCAAAAATTTTTTCCTTAAAGCCGTCGCCGTGGTCAATTTCTTCCGTGTACCAGTCAACCAATTTCAACAAGTCGTCTTTGCCGGAAAATCCTGCCTGCGTCGCCGTGAACATCAACAATTCAAAAACTTTGTAGCTTATCAGCAAGACGGATAGGCTCCGTGACGGGCGATAATGATTTTTCCACGGATAAAGACTTAAAAAAAGTTCGTTGACGAGATAATTTTCCAAAAACGTCGAGTAATCCGCTAAAAATTTCCGCCGCGCCCCAGAAAGCCGCTTGTAATTCGTTGCGATTTCAATAAAAGATACGATATTGTTTTTGTCGGGCTTGATTTCGAGAATTTTCTCGAATGCAACAAGAAATTTTTGCCCGTCGCCCGTTCTCAAAACGCGCATGGAAGAATTAAGAACTTTAATCATCAGTCCGATAAATTTTTTCGCGTCGAAGGACACGCTTTGAATCATCAGCGGCACTTGCTCCGCCAAAAATTTTTTCGACTCGTAAGCCGCGATTAATTTCCGTTGCTCGTCCGTATTCATGCCGCGCGAATAAATTTCTTCCAGTTTGTCGACGAAAAAACACAAAACGATTAAGCGTTGGTCGATTGTCAGCGTGCGCTCCTGCAAAATTGAAATCATCGCGATTTGAATTTCCAACATCAGCTCGGTTGCCGTGTCGGATATTTTCATCGCAGTTTTAAGCGTAATTTTTCCGCCGTTGCTGTGAATTTTCTCCGGCACTTCGACAAATTCAAATTTCATCGGCTCGCGCGCGAATAAAACAATTTCCGCCGCCACGGTTGCGATAAAAATTCTTTGCCATACTCCATTTGAAGCCGACACAAATTATTTTTCGTCAAGAACTAGCAAAAATTTTCTTTGAGCGTGATTATATAGTTTCCGCCTTCCGAATTAAACTTTTCGCACCGTCGCATTTAAATTTGCCGACGTATTCGGGCTGAAAGTATAAAAATTTTCCCATTAGACCATATCGTTGGCAATCATGTACTCGGCGATTTGCAAGGCGTTGAGTGCCGCGCCTTTCCTGATTTGGTCGCCGCAAACCCACAAGTTCAAGCCGTGCTCAATCGAAAAATCTTTGCGGATTCGCCCGACTTCGACAGCGTCCTTGCCGGAAGTTTCAAGCGGTTGCGGATAAATCATTTCGGCAGGATTGTCGCGCACGATGACGCCTGGAAACTTTTCTAAAGCCTCACGAGCCGCCGCAACTGTAATTTCGTCCTCAAATTCGATGTTTACGCTTTCGGCGTGGCTGCGATAGACCGGAACTCTAATTGTCGTCGCCGTGATTCGTAATTCGTCGTCCTCCATTATCTTTTTCGTCTCGTCGACCATCTTCATTTCCTCTTTGGTGTAGAGATTTTCCTTGAAAACGTCGATTTGCGGAATGAGATTCGACGCAATTTGATAATGCTTGTCCAATTTGGCGACGGGCAAAACTTTTGCGACGATTTTTTCGCCGCGTGCCAATGAATCAAGCTGTTCTTTCAATTCGTCCATGCCTTCGCGCCCCGCACCCGATACCGCTTGATATGTCGACACGACAACGCGCTTTATTCGCGAAATATTGTACAGCGGCTTGAGTGCCATGACCATAATTATTGTTGAGCAGTTCGGATTCGCGATTATGCCCTTGTGCCGCGCGATTGCCTGCGGATTTACTTCGGGAACGACCAGCGGGACTTCCGGATCCATTCTAAAGTTTGAAGAATTGTCGATTACGACCGCGCCCGCTTTGATTGCCGCCGGTGCAAACAATTTACTCGCCGCGCCGCCCGCGAAAAGCGCAAATTTCACGCCGTCGAACGATTTTTCCGTTGTTTCCTCGACGGTGTACTCTTTGCCCATGAATTTTATTTTTTTGCCCGCCGAACGCGACGACGCCAGCATTTTCAGCTCGCCGAAGGGAAAATTGCGCTCCTCGATTAACTTTAAAAACTCTTGACCGACTGCGCCCGTTGCTCCGACGATTGCCGTGTTAAATTTTTTCATAAAATCTCCTCCAAATTTTTATAATCCAGCTCCGATTCTGTAAGCCATGTCTCCAAACTCGGAATTTTCGACTGCGGAGCGCGTTCCGCAACCCGTAGCCCAAATTTGTCCGACATCTTGCCAATTCATGTAGCGAACTAACGTTTCGTAATGATTTTTCAACGCTTCCATTGTCCAATCAGCACTATTCCACGCCGTCGCAATTATCATTGAATTTTTGTGGTTGAGCCGCGACGTTCGCGAATAAAATCTGTCGACGACCGTTTTAAGTTGCGCACTCATGCCGAAATAGTAAAGGGGCGTGACTAAAACTATCAAATCAGCCTTTAACATTTTCGGCATAAGTTTTTCTTCTATTGCGTCGTCGAAAATACACGCGCCGTCCATGCCGCATTGGTCGCAACCCTTGCACGGGTGAGTTTTCTCGTTCGCCGCGTCGAAAACAAAGACTTCGTGCCCAATGTCACTCGCGCCTTGAATAAATTTAGCCGCCAAATACCGCGAAGTCGATTTTTCTTCGCTGTGCGGGCTGCTATTTATCACAACAATTTTCATAGAATGCCCCTCCGATACACTGCCCTGCGCGGAGACCTCGCTCTCCTTTTTATTTTTATTTTCAACCGCCGACAAGCCGCAACCGCTAAGATAAATCGCCGCCGTGCCCAATCCGACGACTTTTATAAATTTTCTTCTGTTCATAAGCCGTAAACTTCCTTAGCAATCGGGAAAACTGCCCAAGCTTTGGGCCAGCCCGCGTAAAATGCAAGCTGAGTTAGCATTTCTACCATTTCTTCACGCGTTATGCCGTTATTTTTTGCCGCAGTAAGGTGATGTTTGAGCGCGTCAGTAAAAATTCCCGCGCCAACCAGCGTCGATATCGTGACAAGGCTCCTGTCGTGCAAGGATAAGATATTATTTCGGCTCCAAACCTCTCCGAAAAGTATATCGTCGTTGTAGCGGGCGAATTCCGGCGCAAAATCGCCCAAATTCTTTCTGCCGGCGTCTTGAGGATACGGTTCTGGCTCGCGTTCGATAATTTCTGCCGCGTCGCCGCCGTAAACTTCCTTAGCCATCGGGAAAACAGCCCAAGCTTTAGGCCAACCAGCATAAAAGCCCAGTTGCGTGACGATCTCGACCATTTCATCGCGCGTTACGCCGTTTTTCTTCGCCGTTTGAATGTGATATTTGAGCGAACTGTCCAAAATTCCGCTACCGACCAACGCGCAAATCGTGATTATACTCCTGTCGTGCAAAGATAAGATATTATTTCGGCTCCAAACCTCGCCAAAAAGAATATCATCGTTGTAGCGGGCGAATTCCGGCGCAAAATCGCCGAGTCTGTCGCGTCCTGCCGTCTGAACTACTTTTACAGCTTTAGAATTTTCCATTGCTATCGCCTCCGTTGAATTTATCATCAACAAAACCGCCAATCCAGCCGCTAAAAATTTTTTCATCGCCGTCACCTCCTCCGCAACGCGATTTTATATCAAGATTAAAATTTTAGCAATAAAAAATCCCGCCGCATTGACGGGATTTAAAATTTTCCTTACAGATTTATTTATGAGCCGCTGATAAACCTCATCTGAACGGATTTTAGGAGAAAATTTTTAGTTTGAACGAGATTTTTAGCGTTTGAAGTTGATTTTGGCGTTTGAAACGAAATTTTTCGTCTCTGAAGTCGATTTGGACGTTTGAAACGAAATTTTTTGTCTCTGAAGTTGATTTGGACGTTTGAGACGAAATTTTTCGTCTCTGAAGTTGATTTGGACGTTTGAAACGAATTTTGAGCGTTGAAAATGGTTTTTATGGCGATTTTTGGGCGCGATTTACATTTTCCAATATATTGGATTTTGTATCGCGTCAGAATGCGGTTTTTTCGGCACGTACAAAAATCGAGTCTGATTTGGAAGTACGATTTACGTTTTCCGTCTACGTGGATTTTATCAAACGAGCAAAAAAAATGTCTGCGCGGGAAGATTTGGACGTTTGAAAGTGATTTTGAGCGATGAAACTGGTTTTGAGGTCGATTTTTGGGCGCGATTTACATTTTCCACCCACATGGATTTTGTATCGCGTCATTATGCGGGTTTTTTCGGCACGTACAAAAATCGGGACTGATTTGGAAGTACGATTTACGTTTTCCGTCTACGTGGATTTTATCAAACGAGCAAAAAAATGCCTGCGCGGGAAGATTTGGACGTTTGAAAGTGATTTTGAGCGATGAAACTTGTTTCGAGGGCGATTTTTGGGCGCGATTTACATTTTCCACCCACATGGAATTTGTATCGCGTCATAATGCGGTTTTTTCGGCACGTACAAAAATCGAGTCTGATTTGGAAGTACGATTTACATTTTCCGTCTACGTGGATTTTGTCAAACGAGCAAAAAAAATGCCTGCGCGGGAAGATTTGGACGTTTGAAAGTAATTTTGAGCGATGAAACTGGTTTTTAGGGCGATTTTTGGGCGCGATTTACGTTTTCCAATATATTGGATTTTGTATCGCGTCAGAATGCGGTTTTTTCGGCACGTACAAAAATCGAGTCTGATTTGGAAGTACGATTT
>JAFXNB010000103.1 GCA_017529935.1 Selenomonadaceae bacterium | reverse complement strand
TGGAGCGGACTTTTTCTTGGCTTAATCACTCTCGGCGACTTAGCAAAGACTACGAGCTGACGATTGCTTCTGCCGAGACCTTGATTAAGATTTCTCATATTCACACTTTGCTTAATCGTTTATGAACACCTGTTCTTAGAAATTTTATCAGCGTAGCTTGTGCCGCTCACCGTTTTGTATGGAGTGTTGTTCTGAATATTTTTGCCCGTGCTTGAGGAAGTTGTCGTTGTTTTGGTTGAAGTTGAAGCTTTGGTTCCTTTAATGTTGAGAGTTTTGCCCTTGCCGCCGACGATAGTAATCTTGCCATTGCTGGTAGTGAGGATAACATCGGAGCCGCTCGTTTGGCTGGAATAGGTGCCGCCTTCAATGCTTAGCGTGTCCGTCGAGCCGAATCCGTAAATTTTATCGTTGCCGTGTTTCCAAGCGTCGGTCACGGGGCTATAAGCGAGGTATTGCAACAAACGTTTACTTCCGCCCGTCAATGAAATGGTGTCATTACCCGCACCGCCCATGATTGTAACCGAGCTACCGTTGCTTTCAATCTTATCGTTGCCAGCTCCGCCGTTGATTGAAACGTTTGAAGCATAATTGGAAATTTTGTCGTTGCCGGAGCCGCCGTCGATTTTGGCTTTTGAAGCGTAATTTGTGATTGTGTCGTTGCCCGAACTTCCGCTAATGGTGGAGGAAACGCCTTTGCTTGAATTGGAAATTTTGTCGGCGTAAAGCGTGCCGTACAGGAAGGCATAAGGAGTCGTCTTGTTGTTGATGGTTTTACCGGAAGCCATTTTGCATTCTCCTTTCCAAAAAGTTAAACTTTCCCGCCCATTATCCCCCCCCCCAATGCCCCGTTGTCAAGACTTTTACAAAAAAAATTCCCGCCGCGTTGACGGGAAATTTTTCTGTTCGGAGTGATTATTTTTTCTTGTAACGATAGAAAATCCAAATTGCCAAAATCCAAATCGGCATGACGATGACCGCCGGTCGCATCTCGTCCATCATCGCCATTATCACCAAAATGCCCGCAAGGAACGCCAAACACAAATACTCCGCGAACGGATAGAACAGCGATTTGAATTTCGGGACGACGCCCGCCGCCTTGCAGTGTTCACGGAATTTTAAATGCGTCAAGACAATCAAGCCCCAGCTTATGACGACTGCGCCCGTGACGATTGCCATCATGTACATAAAAACTTCGTCGGGCAAAAGATAATTCATCACCGCCGCTAAAAGCGTTATCCCTGACGAAACTAAAATTCCATTGACGGGGACGCCGCGACTTGAAAGTTTTTCAAAAAATTTCGGAGCGTTGTTGCTCTTCGCCATGCCGTAAAGCATTCGCGAATTAGAGTAAATCGCCGAGTTGTAGACGCTAACCGCCGCCGTCAACACCACGAAATTTAAAATGTTCGCCATAGACGTGAAGCCCGCGCCCTCAAAAATCTGCACGAAAGGACTTGCTTCCTTGCCGACTTCATTCCACGGCCACAGCGTCATTAAAATAATCATCGTGCCGACGTAGAAAATCAAAATGCGGTAGATAACTTGATTAATGGCGCGGGGAATCGTCTTGTCGGGATTTTCAGCCTCGCCCGCCGTGATTCCGATTAATTCAATGCCGCCGAAACTAAACAGCACCGGAGCCAGCGACATAATAAAACCTTGTGCGCCGTTCGGGAAGAAGCCGCCGTGAATCCACAGGTTTGCAAAATTTTGCGGGAAGGGCAAGGAGGCAGTGGCAATGTAATACGAGCCGAGCAGAATCATGCCGACAATCGCGGAAATTTTAATGCCCGCCATCCAAAATTCAATTTCGCCATACGCTCTGACCGTGACGAGATTAATCACCGTGATAATTATCAAGCAGGCGAGCACGCCAACCCATTTGGGCAAATCGGGGAACCAATAACCCAGATAAATCGAGACGGCAGAAAGTTCCGCCATGCTCACGAGGATATAAAGAAACCAATAGTTCCAGCCCGCCAGGAAGCCGGGGAATTTGCCCCAATACTTCGCGGCGTAGTGGCTGAACGAACCGCTAACCGGCTCTTCAACGCTCATTTCGCCGAGCATGCGCACGATAAGAAAAATAATTATCCCGCCGACCAAATAGCTCAGCGAGACTGCAGGACCGGCCATGGCGATTGTAGCCGTCGAGCCGTAAAATAAACCCGTGCCGACGGCAGTGCCCAGCGCAATCATTTGCAAGTGGCGGTTTTTCAAGCCGCGTTGCATTTTGTTTTCCGACATATTTACCAAACCTCATCAGGGTACCGAAGGTGCCAATTTTTTCTTAGGGCAGTCATAATTTCCATTACGTCTTTTGAAAAGTCTAGTTTCATCGCCGAGGCGTCGCCGCTTTTAATCGCCTGCTCCATGTCGCTGAATTCGTAAAAGAGCGCGTCGGTCTGTTCGCCCGCGAAAATTTCTTTAACGTCGCCGGTCTCCGCGTCCACGAAAAACGCTTTCTCTGCGCGGGGATATTCCAAAATTTCCAGATAGCCGCGTTCGCAACTGATGACGGCGCGTTTTGGCTGTTTGGAGTGCATGGACAGCGCGACCGTCGCCAACTGCCCGCGAGAATTTTTTAGGAGAATCGTCGACATTTCGTCGGAGCCGGTCGGCGAAGGTTGCCACTGACTTAAAATTTCCGTCGGCTTCTCCGCCATGAACGAACGCACAATCGACAGCGCGTAAACGCCAATATCGAGGAGCGCACCGCCCGCCAAATTCATGTTGAAAAATCGGTTGTTCATGTTGTATTCTTTGAACGAGCCGAAATTGAGCGTGATGATTTGCACCTTGCCGAAGTCGCCGCGTTCAATTTTGCGCCAAAGATTTTTATAAAGCGGCATGTGCCAAATCGTCATAGCTTCGGCGAGCACCAGATTTTTTTCAGCCGCAAGGGAAATCATTTCGTTGAGTTCGCGGCTGTTGAGCGTGATAGATTTTTCAACGAGCAAATGTTTGCCGTTGTCGAGGGCGCGTTTCATGAACGGATAATGCGTGTTGTGCGGCGTAGTCAAATAAATCACGTCAACATTTTCGTCGGAAAAAATTTCGTCGATTGAAGCGTAAACTTTTTCGACGGAATATTTTTCGGCAAAGTCAACGGCTTTTTCGTGCGTGCGATTGGCGACGCCGTAAAGATTTCTGCCGTGCTTATGGAGAGCCTGCGCCATTTCGTTGGCAATGACGCCGACTCCGAGCACCGCCCAATTTAAATTTTTCATGGCGAAACCTCATTGAATCAGAATATCGCGAAACATGGACAAAATTTCTTGCCCGTAAAATCTGCCTGGGACAGCCCAACGCCCGTTCAAATCCTGCCACTTGCCCAAAGTCCGCGAGCCGTAAGCTTGTCGAACGATACCGTAGCGCGGGTCAACGACAGGCATTGTGGGGCGGCGCGTCGAAGAATAAGCGAGCAAGTGCTGAATGTGGGCGCGAACTCCGAGCTGTGGCGTCGCAAAAAATTCGCCCTTGACACCGCCGCCGGTCGTGCCGAGTCCGCAATAATTATTTTGTTCGGGAATGACATCGCCGCCGTAACGGAAAAAGCCGGTCTCCTTGAGAGCTTGTGCAAAAGCCACGTCGGGGCGAATGCCTTCGCGCGCGCCTTCCTCGTAGTAGTAAGCGACGATTTCTTCGGCGGAAACTTTCAAGTTCGGATTGGGATTGTTGCGCAGGAGATATTTAACGCATTGCTGCTGAGTGGCGATAGGCGTGCCGATAATCGACGTGTCGGAAGAGGAGACGGTCGTCGGGACGGAAAAATTTTCTTGGCTGTCGAAGGCGTCGAAAATTTTTTCTTCGGGCGACGGTTTAAATTTGCTCATAGTTTCAGCGACGCGTTCGCGCAATGTAGGGAGTTTACGTTCGACGGATTTAGTTTCAACTTTCGGGTCGTGAATTCTGGCGTCGACGGTCACGGGAATGGAGAGCGCAAAAGCTCCGAGCGCAACCGCCGCGAAAAATTTTTTTGCCTTGAAAAAGTTCAAATTATATCACCTCGTACAGATTAATTTCAGGAATTTATCATCTGCCGCGAAGTATACACCATTTGAAAATTTGTTGCAAGAAATTAAAATGAAATTAGAGCTGGGAAAATTGGCGGTCGGGATAATCGCGGAGTACAATCCATTTCATGCGGGGCACGCGTACCAAATTGCGCAGATAAAAAAAATTTGCGGCGGAGAAATTGTCGCGGTGATGAGCGGAAATTTCACGCAACGCGGCGAGCCGACAATCCTTGACCAGTGGAGACGGAGTGCTCAAGATAAATAAAATTAGAGGTGGGAAAATTGGCGGTCGGGATAATCGCGGAGTACAATCCATTTCATGCGGGGCACGCGTACCAAATTGCGCAGATAAAAAAAATTTGCGGCGGAGAAATCGTCGCGGTGATGAGCGGAAATTTCACGCAACGCGGCGAGCCAACAATCCTCGACAAGTGGACGCGGGCGCGGCTGGCAGTCTTAGGCGGCGTGGATTTGGTGTTGGAATTACCGTTCGTCAAGGCGGTGCGGAGTGCGCAAGATTTTGCGCACGGCGGAATTCAGTTGCTGGAAAGTTTGGGCGTGGTCGACGTGCTGGCATTCGGCGCGGAGTTCACGGACGTTGGGAAATTAAAATTGGCGGCGGCGGCGTTCGCTGAAAAAAATTTCGCGGAAGAATTGCGGCGGCTGATGTTGGCGGGAACTTCATACGCGGCGGCAGTCACGAAAATTTTATCGCGCGTCACGGGTCTCGACGAAAAAATTTTGCGGCAACCGAACACGATTTTGGCGATTGAATATCTGCGCGCCCTGCCGAAAAAAATTTTGCCGTTGCTAATTGAACGACGCGGCGCGGCTTACGACGATTTGACATTGCGGGAAGAATTTTCAAGCGCGTCAGCAATTCGGGCGGCTCTGTGCGAAAAATCTCCGCCGTGGGAAAAAATCGCCGCGCAGGTCTCAACCGAAACGCTACAGGCTCTGCGCACAGAAAAATTCCCCGACGAAAAATTTTTGTTCCGCCCGCTCATGACGAAACTTTTAACCGCCCGCGCAGATGAGCTGAAAAAAATTTACGGCATGACGGAGGGGCTGGAGTTCCGAATTTTAAACGCGGCGACGGCAGAAAATTTCTCGGAGCTGATAAAAATTTTAATCGGGCGACGCTACACCGCGAGCCGAATCCGCCGATTGCTGTTGTATTTTCTGCTTGACGTGACGGCGGAAGAAATTGCCGAACTCGACGCGGCGACCTGCATAAAAGTTTTGGCATTCAACGAGCGCGGACGGGCATTAATAAAAAAAATCTCCGTGCCAATCGTCACGAAGCTCACGAAACATTTAAATCGCCGCGACATTCACGTACGCCGCCGATTTTTGGAACCGTATCAAAAAATTTTATTGTACGACGTGCTGGCGACGGACTTGCGCGGAATTTTATTTGAGCCGCCGCGACCGCCGCAAAGTGATTTCGCCACGCCGCCCGCATTTATCAGAAAGGATTGATAACCATGCTGAAAAATTTCTTGCCGCCGCATATCTATCGTATTGAGGGGCAGCCCGCGTATTTCGACCCCGTCCGAAAAAAATATGTGCTCGTTACGCCGCGCGAAACTGTCCGTCAACGTGTCGTGCCGTATTTGATTCAGGAGCTTGGCGTGCCGCAGAAAATGATTCGTATCGGCGAAAAACTTTCTTACTACGGGCTGAATTTTCGACACCGCGCGGACATCGTT
>JAFXNB010000012.1 GCA_017529935.1 Selenomonadaceae bacterium | reverse complement strand
CTGGGCGTCGGCGACGTGGGCAATATCGTTCTGCGCGACCGCCGCCAACTTTCTCAAGACGGAATTTTAATCGTCGTCGTCACAATGAATCGCGCTTCGGGCAGAATCGTTTCCGGTCCCGATATTGTCTCGCGCGGCTTTGTCTACGTCCGCGAATCCGAACAACTCATGGACGACGCCCGCAGTCGCGTTTTCCACGTTCTCCGACGCTGCAGGGACGAGCAAGTTCTCGATTGGATGACTATCAAGCTCAATATTCGCGACGCGCTGGCGCAATTTCTCTTTGAACAGACGCGCCGCCGCCCAATGATTCTTCCCATTATCGTTGAAGTTTGAAATTAAAAATCCTCCGCCCGCTTGAGTGGAGGATTTTTTTTACGCCATGATTTTTTCCAGCAAGTTCATGTTCAAACTTTCGCGGACGACGTTAGCAAGTCGGTCGTAATTTTTTTGTTTCTCCGCTTGAACGTTGCGCGTTGCTTCGAGTGGCGGCAGATTTTTTTTGCGACGGACGGCGTTTAAAAATTTTCGGCGGAAATCGTCGTTGTCAAAAATGCCGTGAACGTAGGTGCCAAAAACATTTTTGTTGACGATAAATTTTTTGTCGCCCAAATTGCTTGCGCCCGCGTGAATTTCATAGCCGGAAAGATTTTCGCTGACGATTCGACTGCAAAAAAAATTAAAATCGATTTCGGGGAGCGTGACTTGCCGCGTAAATTTTTCGGCGGAGAAAGTCGTTTCAATCGGCAAAAGTTTCAGCCCGTCAAGCTCAATGTGATTCGATTCAGTCTTTAGTGGGTCAAAAATTTTTTCGCCGAGCATTTGGAAGCCGCCGCATATCCCGACAATAGCCGCGCCCGCCGCCGCACGTTGCAAAATTTTTTCGGCAAAATGATTCGCACGCAAGCCGAGCAAATCTTCCGAAGTGTTCTTACTGCCCGGCAAAATAATCACGTCTGCTCCGTCAAGTTCGGCGGGAGCCGTCGCGTAGAAAAGATTAACGTCCGCCTCGCCCGCCAAGCTGTCAAAGTCCGTGAAGTTCGAGAGCTTGCCGAGCCGAATCACTGCGATTGAAATTTCGCCGCCCGAAGAAATTTTGTCGTCAAGTGAAACGCTGTCTTCGTCGTCAATGCCGAGCTTTTCGATAAACGGGACGATTCCCAGCACGGGCTTTAAAGTTTTGCGCTCCAAAAAATCGACGGCGGGCAAAAGTAAATTCACGTCGCCGCGAAATTTATTTATCACAAGCCCCTTAACCAAATCGCGCTCGTCGTCGTCCAAAAGCTCCAAAGTTCCGACCAAAGACGCCAACGCGCCGCCGCGGTCAATATCCGCGACCAAAATCACCGGCGCATTTAAATATTTCGCGACGCGCATGTTGACAATATCGTTCGCCTTCAAGTTGACTTCGGCGGGGGAGCCGGCGCCCTCGATTATAATCGTATCGAATTCGGCGGAAAGTTTTTGCAGAGCCGCCTTGACCGCGTCGAAAGCTTTAAGCGAGTAACCTTGATGATAAGCCGCCGCGCTCATGACGCCGACCGCACGCCCGTTGATTATGACTTGCGAAGTTTGGTTGCCCGTGGGCTTTAGTAAAACGGGATTCATTTCCACGCGCGGTGCAAGACCTGCCGCTTCCGCTTGCGCCACTTGCGCACGTCCCATTTCCAAGCCGTCCGCCGTCACGAACGAATTCAACGCCATATTTTGTGCCTTGAACGGTGCCACGCGCCGCCCGTCACGATAAAAAATTCTGCACAGCGCGGTTGTCAATATGCTTTTGCCAACATGCGAACTCGTCCCTTGAAACATCAAAAATTTTGTCATTGTTCGTCGTCCTTTTGATTGTGTTTGCGCAGAAAAAATTTTAGCGGAGTCCCTTCAAAGCCGAAACTTTCGCGCAACCGATTTTCTATGAAGCGCAGATAGGAAAAGTGCAAAAGCTCCGGCTCGTTGACGAAGATTATAAATTTCGGCGGGCAAATATCCGCTTGTGTGACGAAAAATATTTTCGCGGACTTTCCTTTTTTGCTCGGCGGCGGATTTATCGCCACTGAATCGCGGATTAATTCGTTCAAAATGCTCGTTTGTATCCGCATCGATTGCTGTTCGGCGACAAATTTGACTAACTCAATCACTCTGTCCACTCTTTGCCCCGTTAAAGCACTCGTGTAAACTACCGGCGCGTACTGCAAAAAGCCCAGTCGTTCGCGCAATTCGTCAGTAAATCTGTTCGTCGAGCGGTCGTGTTTATTCGGAAAAATATCCCATTTATTCACGACGATAACGCAACCTTTGCCCGAATCGTGCGCGTAGCCCGCGATTTTTTTATCCTGTTCAGTCACGCCGGCGGGAGCCTCAATCAACATCAGCACAACGTCCGCGCGGTCAATCGCCCGCAACGAACGAATCACGCTGTAACGTTCGACCGGCTCATCAATTTTGGATTTCTTGCGCATGCCCGCCGTATCAATCAGCGTAAATTTCGTGCCGTCCATAAAAAAATGCGTGTCGATAGCGTCGCGCGTCGTCCCCGGCACGTCGCTGACAATCACGCGCTCTTCGCCCAGCAATTTATTCACAAGCGACGATTTGCCGACGTTCGGTCGCCCGATAACCGCAATTCTTATCTCGTCCTCGTCGCGCTCTTCAGAATTATTTTCCGGAAAAGTTTTTACAACCGCGTCGAGTAAATCGCCCAAATTCAGCGCGTTGCTGGCGGAAATTCCAATCGGCTCGCCCAAGCCCAAATTATAAAATTCGTAAAGTTCGCCCTCTAAATTCACGTTATCGACTTTATTTACCGCTAAAATTATCGGCTTTTCCGTCCCGCGAAGCATTTTTCCTATATCTTCGTCCGCTGAAGTCAATCCTGCGCGCCCGTCGACTACAAAAATTATCGCGTCTGCCTCTTCCACTGCAATTTTCGCCTGTATTTTTATCGAATTCAACATTTTATCCGCGCTTTTCAGCTCAATTCCGCCCGTATCTATCAATGTGAACTCATAATTAAGCCAAGCTGCGTCTAAATATATTCTGTCGCGCGTCACGCCCGCCATATCGTCCACGATTGAAACTTTTTTTTTGCCTATTTGATTGAAAAGCGTCGATTTGCCGACGTTTGGTCGCCCAACTATCGCTACTATCGGTTTACTCATTAACTTTTTCCTCCAAAATTCTCCTGAATTCTTCGCCGTCGCGTATCGGAATTACTTTCGCGGGCAAAAATTTATTTTCAAGCTCCTTTAACGTCACGTCGTCCAAAAAAATTTCCTCGCCCGCTTTGAGTGCCGTCGCCGGTATCAAAATTAAATCGCGCTCTCCGCCCTCCAACGCCGCGATTATGTCGCCGCCCGTTAAAAGTCCCGACACGTTCACGCGCTCGCCGAAAAATTTATTCTCGACCGGCAAAATCCTCACGTTCGGCGCGTCGACGAGCCGCTTTAAAACTTTCGCAAAGGACGTGCCACTCACCACATCGACGAAAAAATCTTTTGCAACGGAAATTTTTTTCGCGCCGAATTCCTCGATAAAATTGCGCGTCATGCCGATTCCGTTTTCAATCTGCGGGAAGTCGTCATAAAACTCAGCGGGCGGCAATTCTTTTTCCGCCAACAAATAAAATTCGTCGCCCAAATAAACGAACGTCCGACCCGTCTCCGCCCGAATTTTTTTTTGGAAGGCTTCAACTTGCGCGATAACTTTTAACGCCGATTTTTTGTCGAATTGCTTGAGTAAAAATTTGTCGCGCCGATATTTTGTTACGCCGACGGGCACAATCGCCAAGCTCAGCGCGTGCGGGCGTCGCTTTAAAATTTCCGCGATTGTGAAGTCCAATTCCGCGCCGTCGTTCAAATCCTTGCACAAAACAACTTGCGTGTGATATTCGACGCCGGATTTTTCCAGTTCGTCGAGTTGCTGATTTATATTCGCGCCGAGCGGCGTCCGCAACATTTTCGCGCGAAGGGCGGGATTCATCGTGTGCACCGACACGAACAGCGGCGATAAATGATAACTTTTGATTCGGCGGAAATCTTTTGCCGTCAAATTCGTCAGCGTGATAAAATTCCCGAACAAAAAGGACAGGCGATAATCGTCGTCCTTGATTGATAAAGTTTTGCGCATGTTCGGCGCAATCATATTCACGAAACAAAACACGCAATTATTTTTGCAACGCCGGATTTTATCGAAGACCGCCGATTCAAATTCCGCGCCCAGCTCCTCGTCCACGTCCTTTTCAAATTCGATAAGCTCGCGTTCGCCGTCCGCGTGTTCGATTAAAAGTTCAATCTCCTCTTCCGCCAGCAAAAAACTCAAGTCTATGATGTCGAGCGGCGTCTTCCCGTTGACTTTTAAAATTTTGTCGCCGACTTCAAGCTCCAGCTCCTCGGCTAGGCTTCCGGCTTCTATTCTGCTGATTTTTCCCTCCAAAAATATCCTCCTCTTAACCGAACGCCGGCGGGTCTTTGGCAAGCTCCCAATATTTTTCCGCCTCTTCGCGGTTGCCCATCATGCCGTAGCAATCGCCGATTAATTGATAAGCATCGCCGCAACCCCACCTCAAAGCTTCTTTCGCGTCCTCAAGAGCCGCCTCGTAATTGTGCATGGTGAAAAGTGCCAGCCCGCGACTGTAATACGCCCGCCAATTCCGATTGTCAAACTCAAGCGCACGGTCAGCAAATTCAATCGCCTTAAGCGGGTCAATCGGAACGTAAATAAAAGCCAGCTCGCCATAAGGAGCCGACATTTGCGGATTCAAACTTATCGCGCGTTCAAAATCGGTCTTCGCGCTGTCCAAATCGTTCAAATTCAAATAGCACGTGCCGCGATAAAAATAATTTTCGGCATTATCGGGACGCAGTTTTATCGCCCGCATGTAGTCGTTGAGACTTTCGGAATAGCTCCGCGTGTAGTAAAGGAAATAGTAGCCGCGCGCCTCGTAAGCCAACGCATTTTGCGGATTAAGTTCGATAGCCTCCGTCCAGCAATTCAAAGCCTTTTCGTAAGCCCAATCCGAATTAATCAGGACAAGACGATTGCCCTCCTCAAGCTGAACGTTTGACATAAAAATTTTATCCGCCGCAGAAAATTCTTGCTGAAGTTTTTCGCGATTTTCGGGCGAATTATTTCGTTGCGCCTCCGATTTAAGCTTTGCAATCAAGCGTTCCTGCTCTTCAAGCTGTTTTTGGAGCGCAAGATTTTTTTCAACGAGCGATTCGCGCTCCGAAAGACTTCTGGAAATCCATTCGTCGACGTTATCGCTGTCAATGCTCGCCACAATCAGCGCGCGATACATAATGCCGCCGTATTCTTCCATCGGAATCATTTTGTAGTTGACGCTGATAATTTTTAAAATGCCGCTCGTCATGGATTCAATCTCGTCAGCGACAAGCTCAAAGTTGGACATCTTAGAATAACTTTTAACGTAAACGCCGGCTTGCTCCTGCGCGTTGCGTTCGGCGTAGAGTTTGGCGCGTTGTTTAGCGACGTCGGGCGTTTCAAAGTCGCTCATAATGTATTCGCCGACTCCGTCATAATTTTTAACCTCGGCATGGGCGGGGCTGACAAAAAACAAATTGCCCGCCGCAATCGCCGCAAGGATTGTTGTAAAAATTTTTCGTTTCACGGCTTCCACCTCGACGACACTGGAAAATTATTTGATAGCGTTCAATCTGTCAGCGATAACCTGCGCGGATTCGTCGCCTTCAGCGGGCTGGATAATCGGCTGATTGCCCAACATGACAGTTCCATTTTCGACGGTCGCCGCGTGTTTATTTTGTCCATGGTGATAAGCCGACGCCAAATTCCCCAACACGAAATACGAACGCTCCGCGCTCGACATGCCGTCCGCCGCCGCAACTTTTATCAAAGTTTTGTTGTTGACGGTGATAACTCCGTTCTTTGCCGTGACGTGATTTTTGCTGAACTCGTAAAGTTTCTTGACGTAAGTATCGCGGCGTTTCGCGCTGTCGGGGTGGTCGGAGGGATTGAAAAATGCCGCCGCGCCCGATTGCTTGCTCCCGATTTCCATCTCAACAAATTTCTGCATGACAGCCGCGCAGGCTCCGGGATTGTATTTCGTGTGCGTCATGTACTCGAAGCCCAAAAGGTCGGCTTCGGTTTCGTGTTTTCTGTCGCCGTGCGCAACCGAGTGATTCAGCGCAACTTGAGTGATTATGGAAGTGAGTTGCCCGCCGCCGATTGTCGCGCCGACGGCAGTGCCGGCAATGGCGGCAGTTACTTCTTTCTGCAAACGTTTCTTGTTGCTCTTGGCGACGTGATTTTTCTGCCCGTGCCCCATCTCGTGCCCGACGATAGCGGCAATTTCGTCTTCGTTTGTAATTTTCTTGAACGTGCCGGCATTAACCATCATGACGTGCCCCATGGAACAGGCAGCGTTTATGGAATTTTGCTTGGAGACAAAATAAAGATACGGCTTTTTATTAATTGTCGGGTCAACGGCGGCGACGCCCTTAGTTAAATTCGCCATAACCCTATCGAGCAGGGCGTTGTATTCGGGGTCTTCGCTGACGCCGTATTTTTGGCGGAAGCTGTCGTAAAGTTCTTGCCGTCCTTCTTCCGTCTCGTCGTAGTGCTTAATTTTTTGATTAATCTGCGCGTTAAGCTGGGCGGCTTGCATTCCGATAGCTATGCCCGCCCCGATAAGACTTCCCGCACTTGCCGCCTCGACTGCGGCGGGCGCACCGAACGTCAGCGAGAAACTTACCGCCGCCGCCGTCAATGTCGCCAAAAATCTTTTCTTTAAGCTCATGATAATTTTCCTCCCTTAAAAAATTTTCTTCATGATAGCAAAAATATTTTCCGCGTGCAAAAATTTTTTTAGCGGCTTGAAAGTCTGAAATTAATCTGGTAATATACACGCAAAAGATTTCGGATAGCGGAGGGGAAAACTTATGATAAGGATTTGGGCGCGGGCACCGTCCACGCGCAAGGAAATTTAAATTTGCAAAGGACAAAACCGTTTGATATAATCAGCGGCGTCAAATTTTAAGGAGAGTTGTGTAATATGATGAAGTTAGAAAAGAAACATGTACGAATCGTCAGCATCTTAGTCGCAGTGATTTTTATCGGCTCGGTAGTCGCAATCGCTTTGACGCAGACAGGAAATATCGCGTCGGCGGCAAGTTCGTCAAGCGTAGGAATTATAGACTATCAACAAGTGCTGGGTGCTCATCCGGATTCACAGAATGTGCCGGGGCAAATGGAAGCCGCCGTCGCTGAAATAAAAAAAGAATTCGATGAAAAATCTGCGGGCATGAACGACCAGGAAAAAGCCGATTACTACATGCAGTGCCAACAGCGGCTCGCGCAGAAACAACAGGAATTAATTTCGCCGATTGAACAGGCGGTTCAGGCAGCCATAAAGAAAGTCGCAGATAAAAAAGGTTTGGCAGTTGTCATCGACAAAGCGGCGGTCATTTACGGCGGGCAGGAAATAACGGCGGAAGTTATCGCGGAACTCGGAAAGAAATAATTAGCTGTTAGCTGTTAGCTGCTAGCTGTTAGCAAAATTCTAAAAGCTAATAGCTGGAAGCTAACAGCTATTTTGTTAGGGGGCGGCACGGTGGATTACAGGGTTGTAGCGGCGGCTATGTTGGCGTTAATCGGCGGCGGTCTCTACTTTTACGCAACGCCTGAAGAACCTGCCGCGCCCGTCGAAACAAAAATCGAAAAGCCCAAAAGTGAGGCGCAGGGAATCGGCGTTATCGATATAGAAAAAATTCAGGCGGCGCACCCCGACGGCGAAACTCTTACCAGCTTGCGGGCGCGGGAATTGCGCTTGCGCCTTGAACTAAACGAGGCAATGAAAGTTGTCGAACTTCCCAAAATTCCTCCGCCCGAAACCAACACGCAAGTTTTTGACGAGGCGGCCTGGCAGAAAAACGCGCAGCTCGTGATAAGTCAGCTCGCCGAATTGGAAAGCCGGCGGAAATTGGCGGCGGAAGAGTATCGCAAAAAATCTGAGCCGCATTACATTGAAGAGCGCAACAAAATCAACGACGAATTTTTAAACGAGAATTTAAACCTTAAGCTCAAGTTGCAGAACGCCGACAATTTGCAGTTGCCGCAGGAAAAAATCAACGAGTTGCTTAAGCGTTTGGACGAGGTAGAATTTGAACGGATCGCCGCGCAGAAGAAATTGCTGGATAAGTGGATGGCGGAAATTGAAAAATACGCAAATGATTCTGTGGCGGAGGACGAGGCGCGGCTCAAAGCTGAATCGGACAGATTGCGGGCGGAAATGGAAGCGCAAGCGCGGCAAAAAGAATCGGACGTTACGGCGCGAAATCAGCAGGTAATGGAAGAGGCACTGCGCGAAATGGAAGAGCGGCAAATCCGGCGGCGCGAACTTTTAACCGAACTGAACGAAGTCGGCAGGGAACGCTCCGAGCTTGAGAAAAAAATTTTGAATTCGATAACGGACAAGGCGACGATGCTGGCGGCGGTCTATCGGCTGGAGATGGTTTTCATCAAGCGCAATCCGGACAATTACGATAAAATTTTGCCGCCGCGTATCGAGTGGAATTTTGAGCTGAAGCCGCCGGAAAAAGTTGGAGCTGTAATTTTCACGGGGAAAAAGGCTCGCGACTTGACGGACGATTTGATTAAGGAAATGAATCGACTTTGATGGGAGTGGTTTATGAATGAACATTGCAAAAAAAATGGCGGCGGTGGCGTTGCTGGCGTCGTCAATGCTGATAGCGGGTTGCGGCGAAGGGCAAGTCGGCTCCGTCGACGTGGAAAAAGTCATGGAAGAAGCTCCGCGCGTTAAAACTTTAATGGAAGAAGCGCAAGGCAAAATCACCGCCGAACAGCAGAAATTTGAGCAGGAGAACGCCAATAAGCAAATGACCGACGAGGAAGCTCTCAAGGCGCAAATGGATTTTCAGCGCAAACTGGAGAACATAAATCAAGGCTACGCCTCGCAAATTAAAAGCCGCATAGACGTGGTAGTCAGCGAAATTTCGCGGGAGAAAAATATCGACGTGGTTATCAACAACTCCAAAAATCAGAAATTAATTTTCCACGGCACGATTGACATAACTCAAGACGTTATCAACAAAATGCAGTGAGCAGGCGATAATATGGAAAAAACTTTACGGGAGCTGGCTGAGCTGGTTGGCGGCACTCTTGCGGGCGACGGCTCCGAAAAAATCAGCGGGCTTTCGAATATAAAAATGGCGCGGGCGGGCGATTTAATTTTTGCGGTACCGCCCCACCTTGACGCGGCTAAAACCTGCGCGGCGTCGGCTGTCTTAATCCCGCTCGATACGGAAAATTTTCCAAAGCCCGCGATAAAAGTTCAAGACCCACGGGCGGCGTTCGCAAAGTTGTTGGAGATGTTCACGCCGAAAATAAAAATTCCCGTCGGCATAAGTCCCAAGGCGCATATCGGCAAGGACGCAAAAATTTCTGACGGCGCGGCGATTATGCCCTTTGCGGTTGTCGACGACGGCGCGGAAATTAAAAGCGGCGCGATTATTTATCCGCACGTCTACATTGGGCAACACGCGACGATTGGCGAGGATACGATTGTTTATTCCAGCGCGACTGTTCGCGAGTTTTGCAAAATCGGCAAGCGTTGCGTGATTCATAGCTCGGCGGTCATCGGCTCGGACGGCTTCGGCTTCACGACTTCAAAGGGCGTCCACACAAAAGTTCCGCAGGTCGGCAACGTGATTATCGAAGACGACGTAGAAATCGGCGCGCACGTCGGCATTGACCGCGCGGCTATGGGTTCGACGATTATCGGGCACGGCACGAAAATTGATAACCTCGTCCACATTGCGCATAATTGCAAAATCGGCGCGAATTGTTTAATCGTGGCGCAGACGGGAATCAGCGGTTCGACGACGGTCGGCGACAACGTAACTTTCGGCGGGCAAGTCGGCACGGTCGGGCACATTCATATCGGCGGCAATTCAGTTTACGCGGCGCGTTCGGGCATTTCAAAAAATATGCCGGAGGGATTTTTCGGCGCGGGCTTCCCGATTCAAAGCCACGACGATTGGCTCCGTCATCAAGCATCGCTAAAGAGAGTGCCCGAACTTATCGAAAAGATTCGTCACATTGAGTACGAATTGGAAATGATTAAGGAAGGCTACATGTAAAAAATTTTTCGGCGCGTCGAAGATTTAAAGCAGATTTAAGGAAATCTTAACGGGAAAATAATTTTGTTCGCTTAAACTGTAAGAAAATTTTTAGCAAAGGAGGTAAACGACATGAAGAAACTTTTAATTGCCGTTGCGGCAGGTTTGATTATTTTTGGCGGACAAGCCAAGGCCGCTCCCGTCGACGATTTGAACGCGCAAATAGAAACTCAAGAAGTCGGCAAGTGGGCGCACTTCAGAGATAAATACATTCTCGACCGCGAGACCGAAAACGAACGCCGCGACCGTAAAGAGTGGGAACGTCGGCACAGATACGACCCGCCGCCGCATCATTATCGAGACGGTCATCGTCGTGACTACTATCCGCCGCCATCACCTCCTCCGCCACGTTATCGGGACGGTCATCGTGGCTACCCGCCGCCTCCTCCGCCACGTCATGGAGACGGGCATCGTGGCTACCCGCCACCTCCGCCGCCCCGCTATCGTTAAGAAATTTGATAAAAAAATCCCTTCGTCACGGCGAGGGGCTTTTTTCAATGTTGCAAGGACGGTGACATCAAATCGAATACAGATTTTTAAAATTGTTGAGCGCGGTGATTTGTCTGTTGCCGCTACATTTTTGTTTAAAATTCGGGCGCGGCTTGGCGAGTTTAATTTGGATATTTCTGCCCGCTAAACGAAAAAAAATCGCGACGGAAAATATTCGCCGCTGTCTGAACGTTTCAAAAGAAGAAGCTGACCGCATTGCCCGCGAAAGTACCGTTCAGTTCGGCTCAATGTTCATGGAGGTTTTATCCTTCCCGAAGCTAAAAAAAACTATGGCGAGCCACGTTAAAGTTGTCGGGCTGGAGCATTTGACGCGCTACAAAAATTCTTCGGAACGCGGCGCGGTGATTATGACTTGCCACAGCGATAATTGGGAACTTATGGGCGGAGCCTTCGCGCAAAACGGTATCCCGCTCGTCGGCGTGGCGAAGAAACAGAAATCTGCGGGCGCGGATAAATTTATCAACGAATTCCGCACGCTGATTGGCATGCACATAACTTATCGCAGCGGCGTCCGCGAAATGTACAAAATGCTCGACGAGGGGCATTTTATCGGGCTGATAATGGATCAGGACGTCGGGCGCGATGACGGCGTCGTCGTGAAATTTTTTAATCAAGCGACAAATTTTGTGACGGGCGCGGCGTCAATGTCGCGCTTTAGGAAAATTCCAATCTTCCCCGCGTTCATGCATAAAAATTCGGACGGGACGCACACGCTGGAAATTTTTCCGCCGTTGCAAGTCGAAAGGACTTCGGACAAACACGCCGATATAAAATTGATGACGCAACGGCTGGCGACGCTGATTGAAGAGCACGTAAGAAAATATCCCGACGAATGGTTTTGGCTTCACGACCGCTGGAAATCTATGCGCGTGGAATTTGAACCGGAGGAGGTTGAAAAATTCAATTTGGAATTAGGAATTAGGAATGAGGAATGAAAAATTGAAATTACATTACGCATTACGCATTACGCATTGCGCATTGCTTTTCCTGATGATTCTGCCCGCGCAAGTTCAAGCCGTTGAATTCCCCGTGACTTCGCCTTTCGGCTGGAGGATTCATCCCATTTCGGGCGAATGGAAATTTCACACGGGCGTTGACCTCGGCTACGAGTACGGCGCGTATATCGGCTCGCTCTTCGACGGGCAAGTTATCATCGCGGACAATCTCGGCGACGGCTACGGCAATCAAGTTCTGATTTATCACGCCGCCATTGACGCTTACACGCGCTACGCTCATTGCTCGACGCTTTACGTCACGGCGGGGCAAATGGTTACGGCGGGGCAAATTATTTCGCAAGTCGGCTCCAGCGGCTACTCGACGGGACCGCATCTCCATTTGGAATATATAATCAACGTCGACGGCGTCTATCAATATGCAGACCCGCTAAGCTTGTGGCAGTGATTAATTGCCCGCCCTGCGCTTGTCAATGAAAATAAAGCATGATAAAATCTTCGCGGTTTCGCGGGGATTTTTTTTGCGAATTGCCAGAAAGGAGTTTTGCAATTTGTTTGGGATGTCAATGAGCGTCGGGATAGATTTGGGCACGGCAAATATTTTGGTTTACGTCAAGGGCAAGGGCATAGTTCTGCGTGAGCCGTCGGTCGTCGCAATCGATAAAGACAACGACAAAATTTTGGCGATAGGGCAAGAGGCGCGCGACATGATAGGACGCACGCCCGGAAATATAATTGCGATTCGACCATTGCGCGACGGCGTCATTGCCGATTTTGAGATGACAGAATCAATGATTCGCCATTTCCTAGAAAAAGTTATCGGGCGGTCGTTTCTGTTTCGCCCAAAAGTGATGATATGCGTGCCGACGGGTGTCAACGACGTGGAAAAACGCGCGGTTCAAGAGGCGGCTGAACAGGCGGGAGCTAAGCGGACAGATTTAATTGAGGAGCCGATAGCGGCGGCGTTGGGCGCGGGCATAGATATTTCCGAGCCGATGGGTTCAATGATTGTAGACATTGGCGGCGGCACCTGCGACGTTGCAGTTATCTCCTTGGGCGGCATTGTCTGCGGAGAAAGTTTGCGCGTGGCGGGCGACAAATTCGACAGCGATATAGAATTTTACATAAAAAAAGAATACAACTTGATGATAGGCGAACGCACCGCCGAAAATATCAAAGTCAAAGTCGGCGCGGCATATCCCGGCGCGAGAAAGGAAACTATCAGCGTGCGTGGGCGCGACGTCGTGAGCGGCTTGCCGAAAAATATAAACGTCAGCTCGGACGAAATTGCTGAAGCCCTGCACGATTCCGTTGAAAATATTGTCACGTGCGTTAAAAATGTTTTGGAGCGAACACCGCCCGAACTCGCCGCCGATATTATGGATCACGGAATAGTTTTGACGGGTGGCGGGGCTATGCTCTACGGCTTGGCGGATTTGATTCGCAAGGAGACAAATATCCCTGCCATGCTAGCCGACGACCCGTTGAGTTGCGTGGCTATCGGCACCGGCAAGGCGATTGAATTTAATAAAAAACTTTAAGGAGTGATTTTCTTTTGAGATTAAAAAAATTTTTGGCGGGAATCTGCGCGGCGGGACTTTTAATGACAGGTTGCGGCGGCGGTTCCGGCGGCAACGATACTAAAGAACCCGATTCGCAGGGCACGATAATTAAGCTCGGCATGATTAGCCACCTTAACGCCAGCGAAAAACAGATGGAAGAATATCTGTTCAAAGTTCAAGAGAAGTCGCGCGCCAAAGTTGTTAATCATGTGCCCGTTTTCTACGATAACTTAAACCTTATGCAAATGGGGCTTGAGGCGGGCAACGTCGACCAAATCAGCGTTTATAATTGCGTCGCTAATTATCTGCTTGCCAACAACAACCGCTATGAAGTTGCAAAAGTCGATTGGATTAGCGGACTGGAAGACAACTTCTGCTTGGCCGTGCGCAAGGACGACTCCGCGCTGAAAATTGCTTTGGACGCGGTTATCGGCGAAATGAAATCGGACGGCACGCTTGATAATCTCGTTAAAAAGTACATTATCGACGTTGATAAGGGAGAATCTCCGCCCGCCATTGACATTCCGAAATTCGACGGCGCGGAGACAATTAAAATCGGCGTGACGGGCGATTTACCGCCGCTCGATTATGTAAGTGCTGACGGAAAAGCCGCCGGCTTCAATACCGCCATGCTCGCTGAAGTCGCTAAACGGCTCGGCAAAAATATCGAAATCGTCAACATAGACAGCGGCGCACGTGCGGTGGCTCTCACTTCCAAACAGATTGACGTTATCTTTTGGGCGATTATTCCAATAGGCGAAAGTTTACCTGCGGACATTGATACGCCCGAAGGCGTCGAACTTAGCGCGCCCTACTTCAAAGACGAAATTTCTCATCTTGAACTCAAGAAATAAGGTGATACAATGAAAAAATTTTTGGCGGGAATCTGCGCGGCGGTGTTGCTTATGACAGGTTGCGGCGGCGACAGCGGTTCCGAAACCAAAAAGGACGCTCAGCCCAATGAAGTCAAGCTCGGCATGATTACTCACCTTAACGCCACCGAAAAGAAGATGGACGAAATTTATAAAAAGTTCCTCGAAAAAGCCAAAATCAATCTTGCGAATTATACAATCACTTACTACGACAACTTGCAACTCATGCAGATGGGCGTTGAATCGGGCGGCGTCGACGAGATTAGCCTTTATGATAGCGTCGCCAATTATCTGCTCGCCAACAACGACAAATACGAGGTTGCGGCGGGCGAGTCTATAAAAGTTTTCGCGGATTCGTTCTGCTTGGCTGTGCGCAAAGATGACGCCGCGCTTAAAGCTGATTTGGATAAAGTTATCGGCGAAATGAAATCGGACGGCACGCTTGATAAGCTCGTTAAAGAGTACATCACTGACGTTAAGAAGGGAGAAGCTCCGCCCGCGATTGAAATCCCCATGACTGACGGCGCGGAAACTATTAAAGTTGGCGTGACGGGTGACTTGCCGCCGCTCGATTATGTAAGTGCTGACGGAAAAGCCGCCGGCTTCAATACCGCCATGCTCGCTGAAGTCGCTAAACGTAGCGGCAAAAATATTGAAGTCATCGACATTGACAGCGGTGCGCGTGCTACGGCTCTCACTTCCAAACAGATTGACGTTATCTTTTGGGCGATTATTCCAATAGGCGAAAGTTTACCCGCGGACATTGATACGCCCGAAGGCGTCGAACTTAGCGCGCCCTACTTCAAAGACGAAATTTCTCATCTTGAACTAAAGAAATAAGGTGATACAATGAAAAAATTTTTAGCGGGAATGTGCGCGGCGGTGTTGCTTATGACCGGTTGCGGCGGCGGGACTGCTGATAAATCTGCCGCCGATAAACCGAACAATAATTTTTCTGCTTCTGAACTCAAGCTGGGTACAATAACGCGCCTTAATACCGATGAAAAAACTTTCGGCGAAGCCCTCAACAAGTTCGCGGAAAATGTCGGAGTCACAGGGCAGACGCACCAGCCCAAATTCTACGACAGCTTCAAAGCAATGCAAATGGGGCTTGAATCGGGGCAAATCGAAGCGATTAGCACTTACAACAGCGTCGCCAATTACGTCGTCGCCCAAAATGACAAGTTTGAAATCGTCCCGAACGACGCGCTTAACAAAATCACGGACGCTTTCTGCTTCGCGGTTAGGAAGGACGATGCCGCGCTTAAAGACGACCTCGACAAAGTTATCGGCGAGATGAAGGCGGACGGCTCACTAGATAAGCTAATAAATGATTACGTGACCAACGTCAACAAAGGAGAAACGCCGCCGAAAGTCGAAATCCCCAAAATTGACGGCGCGGAGACTATTAAAGTTGGTGTGACGGGTGACTTGCCGCCGCTCGATTTGATTCTGCCCGATAATTCGCCAGCCGGATTTAATACCGCCATGCTCGCCGAAATTGCTAAACGTCTCGGAAAGAACGTGGAGCCGGTGCAGATAGAAGGCGGCGCGCGTGCCTCGGCTTTGAACTCCAAATTTATTGACGTGGTCTTTTGGGTTGTCGTGCCCTTCGGCAATAACGACATGCCCGCCGACCTCGACAAGCCCGAAGGTTTGGAGCTGAGCACGCCCTACTTCAAAGACAACGTTGCTGTTATCAAACTTAAAGCTAACAAATAATTTTAATGGAGGTTTTCAAAAATGAAACTCAAAAAGATTGCTACGGTTCTCCTGTCCTGCGTAATGGCGGGCGCATTGTTCACGGGTTGCGGCGGCGGCGATAAGCCTGCCGATAAACCTGCGGATAAGCCTGCCGCTGAAGCTCCCGCCGGTGATATTAAGCTCGGCATGATAAGCCACCTTAACGCCACCGAACAGAAGATGGAAGATATTCTTATGAAGGTGCAAGAGGATTCCGGCGTCAAGGTTACCCATTACGTGCCAACTTATTACGACAACTTGCAACTCCTGCAGATGGGCATTGAATCGGGTAGCGTCGACCAAATCAGCCTGTACAAGAGCGTTGCCAAGTACCTCGTCGCCCAAAACGACAAGTTTGAAATCGTCAGCGACTTGACGCTCAAAAATCTCCCCGACAATTTCTGCTTCGCCGTGCGCAAGGAAGACACCGCCCTCAAAGCCGACCTCGACAAGGCTATCAACGAAATGCAAGCTGACGGCTCACTCGAAAAACTCGCCGAAGATTACATCATCAAAGTTGATAACGGGCAAGCTCCGCCCGCAGTTGAAATCCCCATGACCGACGGCGCACAGACTATTAAAGTTGGCGTCACTGGCGACTTGCCGCCGCTCGATTATGTAAGTGCTGACGGAAAGGCCGCCGGCTTCAATACCGCGCTCCTCGCCGAAATCGCAAAACGTAGCGGAAAAAATATTGAGATTGTCGACATCGACAGCGGCGCGCGTGCTGCGGCTCTCACTTCCAAACAGATTGACGTTATCTTTTGGGTTGTCGTGCCAAACGGCGACAAAATGCCCAGAGACATTGACAAGCCCGAAGGCGTCGAACTTAGTGAGCCCTACTTCAAAGATGACGTTGAACACCTCAAGCTTAAGAAATGAAAAAGTTTTTAGCTTTACTCTGCGCGGCAATTTTGCTGGCAGGTTGCGGCTCGGATAATGTTAAGCGACTCGGCGTGATTCAATACGCGAACGTCAGCGAGGAAGAATTTAACCGATATTACAATGAGTTCTTGAAAAGGCGCAACGAAGGTGTAACTTACGAGTGCATTTTCTTCTCGAACGTGAATTCAATAATTGCAGCTCTCCAATCGGGACAAATCGATTGCGTGAGTGCTTACGAATCCGTCGCGAAATATTTCGTAGACAAAAATCCCGAATTTGAGTACGAAGTACTTTCTCCGCCGCTGAACGACGTTTTCTGTTGTGCCATGCGCGAGGAAGATGTTGCGCTGAAAAATGAATTCGACAACGCGATTTCCGAAATGACTGTGGACGGCACGCTTGCTACTCTCGTGAAGAAATATATTGCCGAAATTCATTTCCAGCAAGAGCCGTCCCTCATCAAACTGCCCGAATTCTACAACGGCACCATGGTTAAAATCGCCGTGACGGGCGACTTGCCCTTACTCGATTACATTAGCCCCGACGGAGTGCCCGCAGGTTTCAATGCCGCTTTGCTCTCCGAAATCAGCGAACGAACCGGGAAAAATTTCGTTCTCGTGCAAGTCGACAGCGGGGCGCGGGCGGCAGCTCTGGCTTCCGGCAAAGTCGACGTTATATTTTGGTCTGTTGCCCCTGAAGGCACAGATTTTCCGTCGCCCGATTTTGACAAGCCCGAAGGCGCGATTCTGACCAAACCTTACTTCGTGGATAGATTAGTTCTGTTGAAATTGCGCGAGTAAAAAATTGACTGACGGCTCTAAGGAGATGATTGAATGAAAAAAATTTTTGCCTTGCTGATGATTTGTTCGCTGATATTAATGACGGGTTGCGGCGGCGGAGAGGAGAAAAAAGCTTCCGACGACGCCAGCAAAATTAAACTCGGTATGATAACCCGCCTGAATGCCAGCGAAGAAAATTTCGGCGAATTCATGAAGAAAGTTGAGGACACGCTCGACGTAAAAATTTCTTCGCACAAGCCCGTTTTCTTTGACAACCTGAACGCAATGCAAATGGCGTTGCAGACGAAGCAGATAGACGAGATAAGCACGTATCGGAGCGTGGCGCGCTACATGATAGCCAAAGACCCGCGCTATCAAGTGCTGAAAGATCATTCGCTGGAGTTTATTGATTCGTTCTGCTTTGCCCTGCGCGATGACGAAACCGAGCTAAAAGATTCGCTGGACAAGGTTATAAATGAAATGCAAAACGACGGCACGCTTGACCGCTTGACGAAAGAATATATCACCGATATTGCCGCGAAAAACGACCCGCCCGCCGTTGAGATTCCGCATTTTGACAGCGCGGAGACGATAAAAGTTGCGGTGACGGGCGACTTGCCGCCTTTGGATTTCGTTAGCGCGAACGGCATGCCCGCAGGTTTTAATACGGCAGTGCTCGCCGAAATTAGCAATCGCATGTTGAAAAATATTGAGCTGGTTGAGATTGAAAGCGGCGCACGCGCGGCGGCTTTAACGTCAAAGCAAGTCGACGTTGTATTTTGGGCGATTGTCCCCGTCAGCGAAGTTATCCCCGCCGACAGCGACAAGCCCAGCGGCATAATTTTGAGTGCGCCCTATTTTAAAGATAAAATCGTTCACATGGTTTTTAAAGACGAAGAGAAAAAGTAATGGAATTCACGGATTTAATCTATAAAATTTTTGTAAAGGACGGCAGCTGGCTGACGATATTGAACGGGCTGTGGGTGACGGTGCAAATTTCCGCGCTGGCACTCCTGCTCGGCACAATCTTCGGCTCGTTGCTGTGCTTTTTCCGCGTCGGGAAGTTCAAACCGCTAAAAGTCGCCGCGCAGGTTTATATTTCGATAATTCGCGGCTCGCCGGTGCTAATGCTGTTGATGTTGCTGTTTTACGGCGTGTTGGCGCGCACGGGAATGCCGCCCGTATTTGTGGCGGTGGTAACGTTCGCCATGCACACGGCGGCGCACGTGGCGGAACTTTTGCGTTCGGCGTTAATGGCACTCGACAAGGGGCAACTGGAAGCGGCGCGGACGTTGGGCTTTTCAAAGTTGCAAGCGTTTAAGCTCGTCACGCTCCCGCAACTGGCGCGTATCGCCAAGCCCGTCTATCAATCGACGGTCGTAAATCTGATTCAATGGACGAGCGTCGTCGGCTACGTCACGATAACCGACTTGACGCGCGTGATAAACAACATTGCCTCGCGCACAATGCAACCGATGATTACGATTATCGGCGGCATGATTATCTACCTCGCGCTCTCGTATCTGGTCTACGGCATATTTCATTTGACAGAAAAGAATCGCTAAGAAACTTTTATCCCCAATTAACATTGCGGGATTTTTTTTTGCCCATTTTACAAATTCCATGTACGTGGAAAATGTAAATCACAGCTCAAAATCAGCCCAAATTTTAGGGGGTATCGAAAAAGCCGCGTCACAACGCGATACAAATTCCATGTACATGGAAAACGTAAATCACGCCCAAAAATCACGCCAAAAACCATTTTCAACGCTCAAATTCCGTTTCAAACGTCCAAAATCACTTTCAACGCCCCAAAATCACTTTCGGGCTAATTTTTTTGCCTTCTGATTAAGATTTTACAGTTCAAAGCAAAAAATTTCTCCCGCAAGCCGTTTAAGAGAACTTTTGCGTTTACATTGCGATAAATTTTTGATAAAATCCGCGCAGATGAAGTTTTTACTCCGTCAAAGAAGTTTTCAACGGTTTTTTACGAGTGGAGGCGGTTTTTATGGCGACAATTAACAATACAACTCCCGAAACGCTTATCACAGGCACCGACGGCAACGATTACTTTGAAAACAGTCGCTCTGGCGTTTCAATCAGCGGCGGCGCGGGTGACGATTCCATTTACACCGACAGCAACAACGTTTCAATCGACGGAGGTGACGGTTCCGATACGATTCTAAACGGCAATTATTTTGCTAACGGTTCTTGGCACCTTGCCGGTTCCAACGTAACTATAAACGGAGGAGCCGGCAACGATTACATTAGCAGCGGATATTATGGTTATAGCGAAAATGTTTCAATAAACGGTGGAGCAGGTAACGACACGATTGAAAATAACGATGAAAAAGTCACGATAATCGGCGGCACCGGTGATGATATTATCAACGTAGAATATTCTTCTCCAAATTCGTCAATCAACAGCGGCGCGGGTAATGATTCTATTTACAACTCGGCTTGTCAAGTTACAATTAATGCAGGTGCAGGAAACGATACCATTGAAAATTGGGGCGACGACGTCATAATTAAATCTGGAGACGGCGATGATAACATTAAAATTATTTATTCAGGCGCAATGGGACATCGAGTATCAGTTGAAGGCGGAAAAGGTAACGATTCGATTACAAATGAAGCTTACAACGTCCTTTTTGTCTACAACTCCGGCGACGGCAACGATAAAATCGTCGGCTTCAACGAAACGTCGACGCTTTCAATCGGCGGCGGCTCCTATTCCACTAAAAAAAGCGGCGACAATATCATTGTTACGGTTGGAGACGGCAAAATTTCGCTAATCGGTGCTGCGAAATTGTCCACAGTCAATATCACGGGCACGGAAGGCGGCTCGTCCAATTCCAAATTAATTACGCTGACTGAAGGCGACGACATTTATTCTAATACCCTCGACGGCGCAACGATTCAAGCTCTAGGCGGCAACGACTTCATTGTAAACTACGGCGACGACGTCACAATCAACGCGGGCGCGGGTAATGATTACATACACAACGACTGTCTCAAAAACGTTTCAATCGACGGCGGCGAAGGTGACGATTCCATTTACAACATCAGCAAGTATGTCACAATTAACGCGGGCGCGGGCAACGATTCTATTTACAACGACGCTGCTCAAGTTACAATTAACGGAGGAGCCGGCAACGATTCCATTTCTCTCGGTTCAGACGCCACCAATAATTTAATCACTTACTCGAACGGCGACGGCAACGATAAAA
Organism: Selenomonadaceae bacterium; assembly: GCA_017529935.1. Classification (GTDB taxonomy): domain Bacteria; phylum Bacillota; class Negativicutes; order Selenomonadales; family Selenomonadaceae; genus Quinella. The sequence continues at coordinate 22,415 of JAFXNB010000012.1, read as the reverse complement.
TCGTCGGCTTCAACGAAACGTCGACGCTTTCAATCGGCGGCGGCTCCTATTCCACTAAAAAAAGCGGCGATGATATTATCGTTACGGTTGGAGACGGAAAAATTTCGCTGGTCGGCGCGGCGAGCGTGTCAAGCGTCAACATCGACGGCGTTTATAAAAATTCTCTACTCGTCACGCTGACTGAAGGCGACGACATTTATTCTAATACCCTCGACGGCGCGACGATTCAAGCTCTCGGCGGCAACGATTACATTTACAACGGCTATAACTCGGTCTCGATTGACGCGGGTGCGGGCAACGACTTCATTGAAAACTACGGCGACGACGTCACAATCAATGCTGGCGCGGGCAACGATTCAATTTACAACAACTGTCTCGAAAACGTTTCAATCGACGGAGGCGCAGGTGACGATTCCATTTATAATTATAGTGCCAACGTGACAATTAACGCGGGCACGGGCAACGATTCAATTACAAACAGCTACGGCTACTATGTCACAATCGACGGCGGCAAGGGCAATGACGACATTACCAACAGCGGCGACGACGTGACACTCCTCGGCGGCACGGGTAATGATTCCATTTCCAACAGCGGCGACGACGTGACACTCCTCGGCGGCGCGGGCAATGATTTTATTCTCAACAGCTACGGCTACTATGCCTTAATCGACGGCGGATCCGGTAACGATACTTTGTACGTTTACAACTCCAGTAACGTGACACTTAATGGCGGCGACGGCGCGGATCTGTTCATTTTCAACTACTACAATGATAGCATCTATGGCACAAACTACATCACTGAATACGCCGAAGAGGACACGATTCAATTTGACAATCCCGACCTCGCAATCAAATCGATAACGAGCGACGGTAGCAACGTCACGTTCACATTCGGCGACAATAACGAACTCGTCGTTAAGAACGCGGCAGACAAAGTCATTACTTACATCGACGCGGACGGCTCGACAAAAACTTACGGCGGAGAAACTCCCGCGACAACGTGGATTCTCGACGGAACCACGGCTAAATACGGCGATCTCGTCACGGTTAAGGGCGTTAAGAGTTTGGACGGGCTAAGTTTGAACGGCACGACGGTCACGGTTGCTAAGTCCTCGCTGAAAAATTCTAAAGTTACAATCAGCGACGGCTACACGCTTGCGCTTGCTGATGATGTACCGACTCCGACAACTAAAAAAGCCGCGTGGAGTTTAAGCGGCACGACTGCCACTTATAAAAGCTCCTACAAGACGGCTGGCTATAAACTTGCGAGCAACGGCAAATCAATCACATATTCTAAAGCGACGGCGGCGAAAAATTTGGCGACGGTCAAGGGCGTCAAGGCGATTAAAGGACTTAGCGTCAGTGGAAAAGTTATCACGGTCTCCAAAGCCGCGCTCGGCACAAGTAAAGTTTCAGTTTCTGGCGACTACACGCTCAAACTTGGCTCCGACGTGACTGCTCCGACGACTAAAAAAGCCGCGTGGAGTTTAAGCGGGACGACCGCCACTTACAAAAGCTCCTACAAGACGGCGGGCTATAAACTTGCTAGCAACGGCAAATCAATCATATATTCCAAAGCGACGGCGGCGAAAAATTTAGCCACAGTCAAGGGCGCGAAGTCTAAGAGCGGACTTTCCGTTAGCGGCAAAAAAATCACGCTGAAAAACGCCGCGCTAAGTAAAAAAGTCACCGTCAGCGGTAGCGGCTACGAATTCGATTTCGCAAAGGATTATTCCAGCGCGACGATAACGGGTAGCGGCAATGACGACACAATAACCACGCGCGGCAACAAAATTTCCGTCAATGGCGGCAAAGGAGCCGACACAATTAAAATCCTCGGCACGGGCACAGTTAAAGGCGGCGCGGGCGCGGATATTTTCTACTACAAATCGAATGGCGCGAACATTATCAGCGACTACGCGGAGGAGGATAAAATCAGCATTGATTCGGGCGCGGCTGATGTCACGACCAGCGGCGATAACGTCGTCTTGACGGTCGGCAATGGAAAAATTACTGCCAAAGGTGCTAAGAGTAAAGTTATCGCTTATTCCGACACGAGCGGCGACCACACTTATCCAAAAGATAATGACGTTGTGATTGACGGGAAGAAAATTACTCTAACGGAAGATTACCTGAGCAAAAATTTCAACGTGGCGGACTATGGCGAAGCACTCCAGACGATTGACGCCTCGGCAGTTCAGCAAGACATCAACATTAACGGCAACACGCGGAAAAATAAAATCATCGGTAGCACGGAGAACGATTCCATTTACGGCGACGACGCAGCCGATACGATTTACGGAGGCGAAGGTGTCGACACGCTCAACGGCGGCAAGGGCAATGATATTCTCTACGGCGAGGGCGGCAACGACAGCTTGTGGGGCAACAAGGGCGACGATACGCTCTACGGCGGCGACGGCGCGGATATTTTCGTTTATAAAAAAGGCGACGGCAACGACGTTATCGCGGACTTTGAATCGATTGATAAAATTATGATATTCAACGCCAAAGTTGGCAGCTACAATGCGGATACCACCACGGGGAAAGTTACTTTCAAGGTCGGCGACGGGCAAATCGTCATCAAAAACGGCGTAGACAAATTTATAACTCTCGTCGACAGCGCGGAGAATGAGTTAGCTAAATATCCTTCAAAGTAATTTCAAGTTGACGCACGAAAAATTTTTCACCATGAAAATTAAAGTTTCAAATTCAATGCTAAATGTTTGGCTCGCGGCGTTGGCGGCGGGCGTTCTTTTTATGGAATATTTTCCGCGCACACCGAAATTTTTAATCGGAACCTGCGCGGCGTTGATAATCATCGGGCTAATCGCGACGTGGCGGCGGAAAAATCTCACGGCGTGGATAATTTGCCCGATAATTTTTTTTGCGCTCGGCGGCTTGAGATTTTCAGCGGTCGACACTGTGCCGCCCAATGACGTTTCCAAATTCGCAGGGCAATCGGTTCAAATATCGGGCGTCGTGCGCCAAGAGCCGCAGATAAAAATCATGCCGAACGGATTAACGCAAATGCGCTTTGTCGTCGACGTGCAGGGGAAAATGTCGGGCGGATTAATTTTGACTTACTATCCGAAAGACGGCGACGAACTCCCTGCGGCTCGTATCGGCGATAAAATTTCCGCGCGAGGCAACTTGAAACTTTTAACCAATTACAACAACCCCGGACAAATCGACGGCGTGACGCGCATGAAGGCGGACTCAATTACGGCGCGAATGTCGGCGGGCAAGCAGGGAATTGAAGTTGAAGCGGTCGACGGCGGGCTTTGGATAAAATTTTTACGGCTCGTCGCGGCAATTCGTCAGCACTATCGCGAATCAATGGCGGGCGTCATGTCGCAGGAAGACGCGGCGGCGATTTTCGCAATGCTATTCGGCGGCTACGCGGGATTGAATCCCGAACTTGTCGAAGATTTTCAAACGACGGGCATTGTGCATATCCTGTCGGTGAGTGGATCGCACATGTCAATGTTGGCAATGGCGACGGCGTGGCTGTGCTTGCTGTTAAAATTTCCGCGCGGGCTGACTTTCGCGGTCGGACTTTTCATAATCGGAACCTACGCGATATTGAGCGGGATTCTGCCGCAAGTTTTGCGTTCAGCGACGATGGGAATTTTAATTTTCTTCGCCAAAACGCTCGACTCGGAGGCGGAAGGCGCACGGCTCTTGACGTTGACCGCGTTGGCAATGTTAATCAATCAGCCGCTGCTTTTGTTCGACGTGAGTTTCCAACTAAGTTTTTCGGCGACGGCGGGGCTAATGTATTTATCAGAAGACTTGCGCAACGCAATGGAACGTTTGCCGAAATTTTTTGCGGAGCCGGCGTCAATGACAATCGCCGCGCAGGTCGCAAGCTTGCCCGTTATCGTCTGGTACTTCAATCAAATATCGCTTAGCTCGGTCTTAGCAAATGTGTTCGTCATGCCGCTGTTGGAAGTCGTCATCGTCGGCGGGCTATTGGGCGGGATAATCGCGGCGGTCATTCCGATAGCGGGGAGAATTTTTTTCGCGGGCGAGGCTTTAATCTTCGGGGCGGGCGCGGAATTAAATCGCGTTTTTGCGAATTTGCCGTTTAGCGCGGTGCAGGTGCCGACGCTCGGATTGTGGGCGGGATTTTTTTACTATATCGCGCTGATTTTCCGCCGCCCGACGATTTTGCTGATGATAATAATTTTGCTTGCGATAAATCTTTTCAAGGCGGGCGATGTTGAAGTTAGTTTCGTCGACGTGGGGCAGGGCGATTGCGCCGTTGTGATTACTCCGCACGGGAAATGTTTAATCTTCGACACGGGCGGTGTTCGCGAGCATATGTTTGACGTGGGCGGGCGCGTCGTCGTTCCGTATCTCAAGCACGAAAATATTCGCGCGGTCGACAAAATTTTTTTAACGCACGTGCACGAAGACCACGCGGGCGGCGCGGGCGCGGTGATAAAAAAATTGCCCGTCAGCGAGATTATCACTGCGGGCGAAAGTAAATCGGAATATGCGGCGGTGTTCGGTATCGCGGAAAAATATTTGCCGCCGTTGAGAGCCGGTCACGCGGGAGAAATTTTTTCCGTCGACGGCGTGCAAGTTGAAATTCTCTTCGCGCCCAATGTCGGCACGGGCAACGAAATTTCCAACGTCTACCGCGTCCGTTATGGCGACGTGACTTTTCTAATCACGGGCGATTTAGTCAAGGAGATTGAAGCGGAAATTTTGCGGGCGGGCGTCGATGTTTCTGCCACGGTTTTAAAAGTCGGGCACCACGGCAGCGCGACTTCCTCCAGCGAAGAATTTTTGCGAGCCGTCAAGCCGAAATGCTCCGTTATCTGCGTCGGCTACGGAAATAATTTCGGGCATCCCCGCGCAGAAGTTTTAGAGCGGCTAAAAAATCTCCCGACGAAAATTTACCGCACCGACCGCGACGGCTTGATTAAATTTAAAACCGACGGAAAAACTTTGCGCGTCGAAACTTTTGTTAAGAACTGATAGATTTTTCTTTGCGGCGAGGATTCACGCGCCGAAATTTTTTCAACTCTTAGTCGTCCATTAATTTTCATAACAGTGGACATATAAAATTAGCTCATGAATTTAAGTTGTAGAGTGCAGGTAAAATTATTATATAAGGAGAATTATTATGGAAGAGATTCAAGGCAAGTTCAACACGGCAATTTCGTTCGCGAAAGTTATCGAGGACACGGCGCGCGAACAGATACGGCGCATGTGCAATTACGACTTCACGCAAGGCAGCAAAATCCGAATTATGCCGGACGTGCACGCGGGCAAGGGTTGCACAATCGGCACGACGATGACGGTTACCGATAAGGCGGTGCCGAATATCGTGGGTGTGGACATCGGTTGCGGCATGTACACCGTCAAGCTGGAGACAGATTCGCTTGACTTTGAAAAAATCGACGAGGCGGCGCACTATATTCCGTCGCGCAGAAATGTTTGGGACTTCAGGCAGGAACGCTTCGACTTGACGGAGCTAAATTGCTATCGTTCGCTCAAGGAGACTCGGCGCATAGAAAAAAGTTTGGGCACGCTCGGCGGCGGCAATCACTTTATCGAAATTGACAAGGCTTCGGACGGGACGTTTTATCTTGTGATTCACACGGGCAGCCGCAACTTGGGCAAGCAGGTCGCCGAAATTTATCAGCACTTGGCGATTGATTTGGCTAAGGGCAAGGATAAATACTTTGCACAGCGCGACGAGATTATCGCCGTGTATAAGTCGCTCGGTCGCAAGAAAGAAATTCAGCCGAAACTCAAAGAGCTGGAAAAAGAATATCGCGGCGTGCAAACTTCCATGCCGGAGGATTTGTGCTACGTCTACGGAAAATATTTTCATCAGTACTTGCACGACATGGAGCTTTGTCAAAATTTCGCGCGGCGCAACCGTGAACTTATCGCCAAAATTTTGCTGGGCAAGGCGGGCATTTCCTACAGCGAAGCGTTCCACACAATCCACAACTATATTGACATTTCGGAGCTGATTATCCGCAAGGGTGCGATTGCCGCGCACAAAGGCGAAAAAGTCTTAATCCCGATAAACATGCGCGACGGCTCTGTCTTGGCTGTCGGCAAGGGCAACGCCGATTGGAATTTTTCCGCTCCGCACGGCGCAGGGCGTATCATGTCACGCGGCACGGCTAAGGAACAGCTCAGCATGGACGCCTACAAAGAATCAATGGCGGGCATTTACACGACCTCAATCAGCGAGGGCACGCTCGACGAAAGCCCGCAAGCTTACAAATCCCTCGACGATATTTTAGACGTTATCGGCGACACCGTGGAAATTGTCGAAGTCATGAAGCCCGTTTATAATTTCAAAGCGGAGGGGTGATAAGTGGAAACGATAACTTACTTGAACTTTGAATGGGACAGGGAGAAAGCCAAGCTCAACAAAATTAAGCACGGCGTCAGCTTCAAATCGGCGGCGAAGGTTTTCAATGACCCAAATCGCCTTGAGGAATTCGACGCATTTCATTCTTGGGACGAGGAACGTTGGCAAGTTATTGGAATGGCGGATAATGTTTTGTTTGTAGTTTACACTGAACGACGCGATAAAATTCGATTGATTTCCGCTCGTGAAGCAACAGAAGAGGAAAGGAGAAAGTATTATGGAAAACTTGGAGTATTACACGATGAGAGTCGGTGAACCGTTGTCGGCGGAGGAGAAAGCTGAAATCGCCGCGCTCAAAGGTCGCCCGATTGTTTTCGACGAAGACTGCATGCCGCTCAGCGAGGAGTGCCATCAAAAAAATCTGTACATCATGCGCAAGTACAATACGCGGCACGTGACCAAAGAATTGTGGCTGAAGGAATTCCCCGAAGACTTCAAAAATCGTGACGTCGGCTAATTTGGAGGCTTATAAATGGAGTATTACACGAGGAGGGTCGGTGAACCGTTGACGGCGGAGGAGAAAGCTGAAATCGCCGCGCTCAAAGGTCGCCCGATTGTCTATGATGAGGACTGCCCGCCCATGAGCAAAAAGGAACACGAAGAAATTCGCTACCTGATTCGCAAATACAGAACAGGCTACATTACAAATGAAATGTGGCGTAAAGAATTCCCCGAACGCTTCAAGAAGCGCGATGTCGGCTAATTTGGAGGTTTATCAATGGTAATTTTAGCTTCAGGCTCGCCGCGCAGGCATGAACTCCTCCGCAAGCTGTGTGATAATTTTGTCGTGGAAGTCAGCGACGCTGAAGAAGTTCAGCTCTCCGACAGCCCGAAAACTTTGGCGGTGGAAAACGCAAAACGCAAGGCAAGTTCAATCGCCGCCAAACACCCCGACGCGGTCGTCATTGGCGCGGATACAATCGTTGTGCTCGACGGCGAAATTTTCGGTAAACCCGACGGCGTGCACGGTGCTGAAAAAATGTTGGCGCGGCTTTCGGGCAAATGTCACGAAGTCATAACGGGCTTGGCAATCTGCGCGGGCGGCAAAATTTTCACGGCGGCGGAGGTCACAGAAGTTTACTTCGGCTCCATGACGGCGCAGGAAATTCACGACTACGTTGCCACGGGCGAACCGCTCGATAAATCTGGCTCGTATGCACTGCAGGGCGGCGCGACGAAATTTATAGAAAAAATTCACGGCGACTGGTCGAACGTCGTCGGCTTGCCCGTTTATAGGCTGCGGAAATTGGCGCAAGCGGCGGGCATTGCATTATAAAAAAAATTTCCCGACAAGCTGTCGGGATTTTTTGTTGCGTGAAACTTTTATTGAACGTTCATTGACAGTTCGATAAATTTATTTGAGAGGCGTGCGCGTTGAAGGACTTCTTCCGTGACTTCCGCGCCCGCTTCTACGACGACCGTGCCGCTTTCCGCCGTGATTGTTTTGGTTGCGTGTTTGCCGAGCAAAACTCTGCGGCGGCGTTCGTCGACTGCCTTTTCCACTTGCTTTTTCTGCGAAGTCATCGGCTTTTGTTCCGCCTGCTTATTTGCCCGCGCCTTCTGCAACGCCGCTTTTAAATCTTCTGCCTGTTGCGTCATCGTCGCGATTTTTTTATCTTCTTCCGAAACTTTTTCCTCGACGACGGGCGGCTCCTCGACAACTGGCTCTTCTACAATCGGCTCCTCAACTACGGGCTGTTCGACTGTCTCCTTGACGGGTTCGGGCGTCATGGTTTCTTCCAGTGCCGCTTGAGTTTCTGGCGTCGTCACCGGCTCTTCTTGCGGCGGTAACGTCAATTCGGTTATCGGCTGAACTTCTTCCGGCTGCGGCAAGTCTGCGCTCGGCGGTTCGATTTCCTTTTGCTCCTCGACTTGAACGGGCGGCGTCCAAACTTCAGGCTCCGGTTCTTCAGAATAAGCTTGGAACGCCGGCTCGAACGCGGGTTGCTCCGTCAAACTATTTTTTTTTTCCTCGTCGACGTCTATAACCGTGACTTGCTTGCCGAAAATAGAAATTTGCTCGGCGTTGACCGCGTCAATCATGCCGTCGGGCTTCGTGATTTCGCATTTCTCAATCCTGCCGCCCGCGCCGATAAAAACTTCCGTGACCTTGCCTTGAATGCGCCCCGTCTTGGTTATCGCCTTGGTGCCGATGACGCGAATATTTTCAACCAGCAGTCGTTCATAATCGCCCGCCTCTTCCAAGTTCAAAATGTTTTCGCTGTGCGTGATTGTCACCGCGTCCTCGCCGATTGCGATAATCGCCTCGTAAGGAATGAGCTTGACGCCGCGATACCAATCGTCGTCCTCTATCGTTATCGCCGCGACCACGCCGTTTTTGGCGTCGATTAAAAGCGATTTACTGACGCCAAGCTCGCGCCCTTCGGTTATGCTGATAATCGGCAAGCCCAGAATTTCAACACTTTTTTTCATTCTGATACCTCCAAAATTTTATCGATTGAATTTATTTACTGCGCGGAGCTAAGTTGCACTTTTTTTAATTCGGTGTCTATCTCCTGCAGAATTTCCTTTGATAGCTGGCTGAACGGCGTCGACAGCGCACGATTTTTGATTAGGACGTTGTGAACGACGCGCAGATATTCCAGCGTGCCCGCGAATTCTTTTCTGGTTGAGGCGTTGCGCTTGACGGCGGGCAACGTCAGAGCTTCCTCGTAAATTTTTATCGCGTCGGAGTAAAGTGCCTGTTCCTTGTAGATATTGCCCAAGTCAATCGCCACGAACGGCGCGTATTCGTCGTTGCGGTAGCGTTCCAACGCCTTTTTATAAGTTTGTATCGCCTGCCACACGTGCCCTTTGTCGCGTTCGGCATATGCCTTGTCCAGCAAATCGTCGAGCGTGTCGATTTTTTCTTCGGGATTGGTTTCCTCTTCGTGCGGCAAAGATTTTTCTTCCTGCGTGATTTCTTCCAGCTTGTCCAAATCCATCGTCGACAGCGGGCGAAAAACTTCCTGCAACGGGAAAAGCTCCGTGCGTTCGATTTTTTTCGGCGCGTCGAAGTGCTTGACTGGTTCGGGCTTCACCTTGGACAGCGGCTTGAAAACTTCTTCGAGCGGGAATTCTTCTGTTGCCTTGGGCTTTTCTTCCAACTTGATAGGTTTGTCCGCCTCTTTAGGTTTTACTTCGGGTAGCGGCTTGAAAATTTTTTCCAGCGGGAAGTTTTCGGGTAACGCGGGATTTCCGCTAAGCTCCTCCTCAACAGCAGAATTTTTATCGGCGACAGAATTTTTATCTGCGTCGGAATTTTTATCGGCGTCGGAATTTTTATCGGCGTCGGAATTTTTATCGGCGACAGAATTTTTATCTGCGTCGGAATTTTTATCGGCGACAGAATTTTTATCTGCGTCGGAATTTTTATCGGCGACAAAATTTTTATCGGCGACAGAATTTTTATCTGCGTCGGAATTTTTATCGGCGACAGAAATTTTATCAGCGGCAGAATTTTTATCAGCGTCGGCAGAATTTTTATCGGCGTCGGAAATTTTATCAGCGTCGGAATTTTTATCGGCGTCGGAAATTTTATCAGCGTCGGAATTTTTATCGGCGTCGGTTGTCGATTCGTTGTAAGCGGGCGGCACCTCGAATAAATTTTTTTCGTCGCCCCACTCGAATTTGTCAATCGTAGCAGGTTTCGCCGCCGGATTCAAAAAAGCTTCATCTTTCGACGCCTCGTAAGCCGCTTTGACTTCCGCGTCGAACTTTTTTTCCTCGGCTTGCTGCCTCTTCAACAAAAATCTGTTCGCCAAGGTGAGCAGGAACGACGCCGCCAAAATCATAAGCCCCAACCACAACAAAAATTCTCGACCGATTGCGGGCGCGACGGTCGCCGCCACGAAGTCAACCATAATCGACACCACCGCCACCGCGATTAGCGTCGGGTAAAAAATTCGCAACCCAAGCCGATTCGCCAGCGCGTGTATCAGCAAGATACTGATTATCATGACGCTCGGCACTATCAAAAAAAACGCCAACCTCATCCCTCCACGAAATTTTTTTGTAATCAGCTTGCTTGCCGCCTTTGACTTTCGACGCATCCATTAAAAATCCTTTTAAAAATCTTCAACGCCTGCTATAATTATCAAAAACACTCGGAGGATTCTCGTGCACCAATTTTTATTTTACGTCGGCGATTTCCCGATTCGTTCCTACGGAGTAATTTTATCGCTGTCAATTTTTTTGGCGACGGGCGTCGGCTACTTCATGGCGAAAGTTGACGGGCGCGGCTACGAAAAATTTATCGTCGACATCGGCTTAATCGGCGGCTTCTTCGGCTTACTCGGTGCCAGACTTTGGGACGTGTTCTTTTTCGATTGGAGCTACTATCAAAATCATCTAGACGAAATTTTAAACGTGTGGCAGGGCGGCATGGCTGTTCAAGGCGGAATAATTTTGGGCGTGACGGCGGGCGCAATTTATGCCAAGACAAAAAATCTCGACGTGATTCACCTTGCCGACCTCATGGCTCCGGCGATTGTGCTCGGTCAAGCTCTGGGGCGTTGCGCTAATCTTTTGAACGGCGACGCATTCGGCGCACCGACCGGCGGCAACTATGGAATAATTTATCCTGACACGACGCTTGCCTATCGCACTTACGGCGCACAGCCGCTTTTCCCCGCCGAAGTTTGGGAATGTCAGCTCGACGTTGTGATTTTTGCTCTGCTTTTAATTTTCCGTTGCACGAATTATGTTAAGGGGCAATGTTTCGCGCTGTACGTCATGCTCTATGCCGCCGCCAGATTTTTTTTGGAGTTCATGCGCGGCGATTACACAAGTCAAGTCATCGGCTTCTTGAAGTCCGCGCAGGTCACCAGCGTCATTGCGTTTGCGATTGCCGCAGGAATTTTTATCTGGTTAAGGTGGCGGCACCGGCGCGGAGATAAAATTTAAAAAGCTATTTCATCGCGCACACTGTTTGGTTACTTTTTAAAAGTAACCGCGCAGGTCACCAGCGTTGTTGCCTTTGCGATTGCTACAGGAATTTTTATTTGGTTAAGTTGGAGGAGTAAAAAAGTGGTTAGTGGTTAGCAATTCTAACAGCTAGAAGCTAACAGCTAACAGCTAAAAATCTACCGAAGGGAGATTTTTCCATGGCTGAACAGGAAGACATCATGAAATTAATCGCGAGCTATCACAATCCGCCGAACAAATTGCGTTCGTTGCAGGAGATTAACGCCCGCTATAAACTTTCGCTGGAGAATTACAAAAAAATTTGCTTCACGTCGGGCGATGTTCGCGACCAGAAAATTGCCGTTCACTCCGAAATAAAAATGCTCGGCTGGGTTCTGGGCAAGCCCGACAAGGACGTCATCAAAGACATCACCGAACATTCTAATCGCCCGTTCTTTCCGCCGCAATGAACGAGCTTAGACAACTGCAAAAAATTTTGGACGCGGAGCGGGCGGAGTTCCGAAAGTTTTCGCGGAAGTTTTATTTTATCGCCGCCGCTGTGTGCGTGGCGTTGGCATTTGCGGTCGTGCTCTATCCCAAGTCAGATATTCCGCCGAGCTGGCACGAAGAAATTTTCCCATCGGACGCGCTAAGTTACATAAAGAACGGCGAACTTGTCGCGTTGCCCGACGGCGATTATCCGCTCGCCATGCCGCCCGAAGGTACTTTCGTCGGAAAAGTTGCGCCCATGCTCTTCGTTCAAGTCGGCGGCGTTTATTATCCGCTCAACATTGCTGACGATTCGATTATCCCGCGCCACGGAAAAACTTTGCCGCTGAAAATTCTGTTCGGCTTCAAGTCTGCGCACGCCGAAAACACGCTCCGCTACAAAGAAAAAACCGGCAACGATCCCGTCACCGATTACCGGAAGAAAGCTTTTTATTATCTGCGTGTTGAAAATGGATTTGGTCGCGTTCAGCGCGGCTACACGATTCAAAATTAATTTGCCGGTTTAGGATTGACTGCCCGCGGTGGAGCTGCCGGTTTTGGTTTTTCGGCGGGTTTCGGTTTTTCAGCGGGTTTTGGTTTGGGCATTTCTTTTGGCGGATTATTATTCTGCGGTTCGTCGGGCATGACGGTATCGCGGAACTTAGACCAGAAATCCAGATATTGTAGCGAGTTGTCCGTTAAGAGCGGGCAACTTTTTTCTATCGGGCAAGGTTTTTCGTAGTGGAGACTTGCGGCTCCTGCGGACGAGAGGTCAACGATAAATATTGCGCTGACAACTGCCGTCGCCAATATTAAATTTTTCGTTAACCTTCTCATACGGGTTCATTCCTTGGTAAATTTTATCGGTGTGGCGAACGCGGCGGGGAAAAATTTTTCCTTTTGCCACCGCGATTGTCGTTAGAGGGTTTCGGCACGTGCGGCGAAAAATGCGGCGTCGGGCGGAAGAAGCGGCGCGGTACGTAATCTTTTTGCGGAGTTTTCATAGGCGGCAAGAAGGGACGGTGCAATCTCGGTGGCGCAACGTGTTTTTGCGCAACGAAATCTAAATCCGCCGCTTCGACCGAGCTTGAGAGTAAAATCACAATCGCGAACGCCGCCAAAATAAATTTCATCTTTGCGCCTTCCTTCTAATGCAAGGAAAAACGGAAAGCAAGCGCGGGCTGACTTTCCATTGTTACGATATTTTGTTGTCACCCCGAAACTTATCCGGCGAACTCTCTTATCAAGAAGATTGCCAATAAGCCGCCGACAAGCTCGTGAGGGACGTTAAGAGCAACTCCGATAAGTGCTAATATCAGCGGCATGTCAATCCCTCCCTCAACACCTTTTGTCGCCGTAATTCTACAAACTTTTTCCGTGTTTGTCATTAGGGAAGAATTAAAAATGCACAGGAAATAATCCGCGTGATTACGCCAAACTATTAAGCCTGCAGTCTGAAAGATTATCGAACGGCTTACCGCTGATGGACGCGCAACTAACCGACTTGATAGCATGAATCTTTAAAATTGGCGGCTTTGCGATAAAAAATTTAGCCCCGTCCTTTGCGGAGGGGGCATTGTTCTCGTTATCTGCGGTCACTTCGTTAAGCGCGATTAATTTTTAAATGCCGGCTTGAGCCGCAACTTCCGCCGCGAAGTCGGTTTCTTTCTTCTCGATACCTTCGCCGAGCTGCCAGCGCGTGAATCTCAAAACTTTTTCCTTGCCGAGAATATCTTTGACGGTCTGCTTGCTACCGGGTTCCGCCTTAACGAAATCTTGTTCGACGAGGCAAACTTCCTTGTAGAATTTGTTAATGCGCCCTTCAACCATGCGCTCAACGATTTTTTCGGGCTTGCCTTCTTCGAGAGCCTGTTTGCGGAGAATTTCTTTTTCGTGTTCAAGTTCGGAAGCGTCGACGCCAGCGCGGTCAACGGCGGAAGGATTAGCCGCCGCGATTTGCATTGCGACATCTTTGCCCAATTCGTCGGAGCCGCCCGTCATTTCGACGATTACGCCGATTTTGCCGCTCATGTGAATGTACGTCGTCAGCTTGCCTTCCGTCTCGTAGGTGACAAAGCGGCGGACAGAAATTTTTTCGCCGATAGTGGCGGTCGCCTCGATGACAAGTTCGGAAACTTTTTTGCCGTCGATAACTCCGTCGTTGAGCGCGTCGAGGTCGGCGGGCTTAGCTTCGGCAATGTATTCGATAATTTTTTTCTCAAGGTCGCGGAAATTTTCGTTGTTGGCGGTGAAGTCGGTTTCGCAGTTGACTTCCAAAAGGACGCCGGTTTTCCCGTCAGCCGAAACATAAGCCGCAACAGCTCCGTCGGCGGCGGTGCGTCCAGATTTTTTGGCGGCTTTGGCAATGCCTTTCTCGCGCAACCAGTCAATAGCCTTTTGCATGTCGCCATCGGTCGCCGTCAACGCCTTTTTGCAATCCATCATGCCCGCGCCAGTTCTCTCGCGCAGTTCCTTAACAGTCTTAGCACTAATAGCCATTTATTTCACCTCAAAAAATCTTTTCAAATTTAAAGCGACTCTTCGTTCTCTTCGGCAGCTTCGGCACTTTCTGCGCCTTGATTGCCTTCGAGCATCGCGTCAGCAATTTTCGCCGTCAAAAGTTTCACGGCACGAATCGCGTCATCATTGCCGGGGATAACGTAATCAATTTCGTCGGGGTCGCAGTTGGTGTCGACAATCGCGACAATCGGGATACCGAGCTTGCGGGCTTCGGCGACGGCAATGCGTTCCTTGCGCGGGTCAACGACGAACAACGCGCCCGGCAATTTGTTCATTTCCTTGATACCGCCCAAATATTTTTCAAGACGCGCCATTTCGTGGCGGAGCTGCATGACTTCCTTTTTAGTCAAGACTTCAAACGTGCCGTCCTGCTCCATAGCTTCAAGTTCTTTCAGGCGATTGATACGCTTCTGAATGGTTTGGAAGTTGGTGAGCATGCCGCCGAGCCAGCGTTCGTTAACGAAGAATTGACCTGCGCGGACAGCTTCTTCCTTGACTGCCTCTTGAGCCTGTTTCTTGGTGCCGACGAACAAAATCGTTTTGCCCTCTTCAGCGACGGTGCGCACGAAGTTATAAGCCTCGTCGACTTTGCGAACGGTCTTTTGCAAATCGATAATGTAAATGCCGTTGCGTTCGGTGAAGATGTAGCGCGCCATTTTCGGATTCCAGCGACGAGTCTGGTGCCCGAAGTGCACGCCCGCTTCCAAAAGCTGTTTCATTGAGATAACTGCCATTTGAATTTCCTCCTGTTTTTCTTCCGCAGAACATTTTCGCGCCGATAAACCTTTCGGAACAGGCGACGCTCCGATTCTGCGTGAATTTGTTAAACGCGGCGCATTATATCATACGAAAAATTTCGCGGCAAGTTTTTTTATCGCGGCTCGCTGAATAAAATTTCACAAAGCGAAACTTGATTCAGTTAATGTAAGTCAACTTCAAGATGACTTCGCGCTGTTGATTTTGAAATGTGCAGTCATTATCATTGATTAAAATAGTTTTAAAAATTTTTTTTGGGGGAGTGGAAAATATGGGGCTTAATAAAGATTTGATAATGCAGAAAGTCCAACGCTTCGGCGGCGCAATGTTCACGCCTGTCATTTTATTTGGTGTCTTCGGCATTATCGTAGGTATTTCAATCTTGTGCAAGAATCCGATGATTTTAGGCTCATTGGCTCAAGAGGGCACGGGTTGGTGGCAATTCTGGTACATTGTCGAGCAAGGCGCGTGGACAGTTTTTAATCAGATGGCAATTTTATTCTGCGTGGGCTTGCCGATTGGTCTTGCTAAAAAAGAAAATGCCCGCGCCGCAATGGAGAGTTTCGTTATCTTCATGCTGTTTAACTATTTTATTCAAGCGATGCTGACGCTCTGGGGTTCTGATTTCGGCGTAGATTTTTCTAAAAATGCGGGTGCGGGTTCCGGTCTTGCAATGATTGCCAATATCAAAACTCTTGACACAGGTATCGTCGGCGCAATTATCGTAGCGACAATTTCGGTTCAGTTGCACGACAGATTATTCGACGTAAACGTTCCGGATTATCTCGGAATTTTTAAAGGCTCCTCACTGGTCGTTTCAGCAGGTTTCCTTGTAATGCTCCCTACAGCGTTTCTTTTCTGCCTGATTTGGCCGAAAGTGCAGTTGGGCATAGCCTCCTTGCAAGTTTTCTTGACAAGTTCGGGCGTCTTTGGCGTGTGGCTTTATACATTCCTTGAAAGATTTTTGATTCCGACCGGTTTACACCACTTCATATACTTGCCATTCATTTTTGGACCGGCGATTGTCGATAACGGCTTGCAAGCTTATTGGTTGGAGCATATACGCGAATTTGCTGAGTCGACAAAACCGCTGATTGAATTATATCCTCAAGGCGGCTTTTCACTGCACGGCATGAGCAAACTTTTCGGCTGTCCCGGCATAGCTCTTGCAATGTACTTTACGGCAAAACCGGAGCGGCGTAAAAGAATTGCGTCATTGGTCGTTCCTGCGGCGGCAGTTGCAGTTTTCTGCGGTATCACAGAGCCACTTGAATTTACTTTCCTGTTTGTCGCACCAGTATTATTTTTCGTTCACGCGGTTTTGGCGGCGACAATGTCTTCCGTAATGTACTTCTTTGGCGTCACGGGCAATTTCGGCGGCGGAATTTTAGACACTGCTCTTTTCCAAAACTGGATTCCGCTCTGGTCAAATCATTGGGGAACTTACTTAACGCAAATTATAATCGGCTTCTGTTTCACGGCAATTTATTTCTTCCTGTTTAGATTTTTAATACTCCACTTTGATTTCAAGACGCCCGGACGCGGCGAAGAGGCCGGTGGCGATAAACTCTTCACGAAAGCCGATTATAAAGCCAGCAAAGCTCAAGGTGATGGTAAAAC
Organism: Selenomonadaceae bacterium; assembly: GCA_017529935.1. GTDB lineage: Bacteria > Bacillota > Negativicutes > Selenomonadales > Selenomonadaceae > Quinella. The sequence goes on along the minus strand of JAFXNB010000012.1, from coordinate 5,722 downwards.
GGGCGGCGGCAAAGAACTCGACGAGCGCGATTTAAAAGCGGCGGCGTTCTTGGCTGATTTGGGCGGCAAAGATAATATTGTTGACGTTACAAACTGCGCGACGCGATTGCGAGTAACCGTTAAAGACGACAGCAAAATTGCCGATGTCGGAACTTTTACTGCGCACGGTGCTCACGGTCTCGTTCACAACGGCAAAGCAATTCAAGTTATCGTAGGTTTATCGGTTCCACAAGTCCGCGAACGTTTTGAGGCTCTGCTCAATGCTCCCGACGAAGAATCTGACTCGAAAAACTAAGCGCGTCTTTGAAAAGGAAACTTTAAAATTAAATCGAAAAAGTCACGAGAAATTTTCGTGGCTTTTATTTTTGGGAGGGGCTTGAAATGCAACTTGAGAAACTCATCAATGCCAACAAAGAATTGCTCAATCCGACCGATATGTTGATTTGGAAATATATCTCGAATCACAGAAAAAACGTTGCGCAAATGTCCGTTCATGAGTTGGCGAAGTGTTGCGCGGTGTCGGGAGCTACGGTTGTGCGCTTTGCAAAAAAATTAGGCTTTCGCGGTTTTGGCGAACTCAAAGCGGCGATTAATTTTGAAAAACCCTTGCCCGCCGATTACAAAGGCAACGTCATCAAAGACATCAAAGAATTTCACAACAAAACCCTCGACTATCTGGCGAATCTTGATTACGGCAACGCCGTCCGTTTGATTTGCAATGCGCGGAATGTTTTTATCTTTTCGTCGGGCTACGTTCAAAGCAATGTTGCAAACGAAATGAAGCGGCTTTTCTTGGTCAATAAAATTTTCATCATCGAAGTTTTTAACATCGGCGAATTAGAATCAATCCTTGAGTCCTTGACGGAAGACGATATATTTATTCTCGTGTCGCTTAGCGGCGAATCGCCCGTTGTCGTGGAATTTGCCCAACGTTTGAAGGTTAAAGGCGTTCCGACAATTTCAATAACGCGCCTCAGTGCCAATACGCTTGCTTCCCTCTCGACCGTCAATCTGTACATTCTGCCTGCGAGTTTCGCAACTATTAACGACGCTGGCAACACGCAATTTTTAAATCTCATGCCATTTTTCTTGCTCGTTGAGTTTTTATACTTGAATTGCCGAATTTACATTGAGCAACAGGAAAAAGAATTTTCATGAACGCAAAAAATCCCCGCCGATTTGAAGTCAGCGGGGTTTTAAATTTGCTTGCGTAAAATTATTTGAGTTCAGGCCAAAAATCTTTGTTGGCGGCAATTAAATCGTCCAGAATCAATTTGGCGACGCGTACGCTCGGAACGGTTTTTGACATCGTTAAGGCTTGCCACAAACTTTGATAGGAATGATTTATCCAGGCGTCGACGGTCAATTTTTCAACGGCGACTTGTTGCTCCATTAAACCTTTTTGGAAGCGCGGAATTTCTCCGACGACCAAAGGCTCCGGTCCGTTGTTGCCGACAATGCACGGAATTTCAACCATAGCAGTCGGGTCAAAGTTGCTGATCGCGCCTTTATTCTCGACAATCAGAAGCATATTAGCCTTGGTGTTGAAGGCAATCGCCGTTGCAAGGTCGACGATAAACGAGGCGTGCGCGTCAACTTCGATAGTCGTATCTTTGGCTGTACCGACAGATTTAATCCTGCGACATTCGGCAAAAACTTTTTTCTCGCGACCTTCGACGACTTCATTTGTGCGCGTGTGATTCGGGTCGGAGTGCTTAACAATTTCGTCTTGGCACAGATAATATTTCAGATAAGTATTCGGCAAAGTGTCAGGGTCAATCGGCGCGAATTCTTTAACCATCTCAAAAGTCACAATCCAGCTTGGGTCGATATGCTGAACGCCTTCATCGCCATGCAAATATTTCAAATTGTAGCCGTGCTTGTAGACGTATTCGCGGATTTTCGGGAGCAACTCATTGCCCTGCTTATCTTTAATGCTCGTCCACCAGCCGAAATGATTTAGCCCGAAATATTTAAACTCCAAATCGTGCAGAGACTTGAAGCCGGCAATTTGCGCCATTTTCTCTTCAATGTCAACGGGCATATCGCAGATATTTATGATTTTGGAATTGGGGCAAAGTCTGCGAGTAGCCTCGGCAACGATAGCTGCGGGATTGGAATAATTGAGCATCCAAGCGTTAGGCGAATATTTTTCCATGTAGCCGACGATCTCGACGATTCCGCCGATTGAGCGCATACCGTAAGCAATGCCGCCAGGACCGCACGTTTCCTGCCCGACGACGCCATATTTGAGCGGAATTTTTTCGTCAAGCTCACGCATTGCATACTTGCCAACGCGAATGTGCGCCATAACAAAATCAACGTCGCTGAAAGCCTGCGCGGGGTCCGTCGTCGCCAAAAACTCAATTTCGGGTGCACGCTCTTTTAAAATAATTTCCATTGCGTCAGCTATAATTTTCTGTCGAGCGGCGTCGTTGTCGTAGAGTTTAATCTTGCGGAGCGGAAATCTTTCTTGGTGAGAAAGCAACATGAGAATAATCCCCGGCGTGAACGTACTGCCGCCGCCCGCCACAACCACTGAAAATTTTTTGTCAGCCATAATCTTTCCTCCCATTAAATTTATACGGGCAGTTTAATCAAAAATTTTGGCGAACGCAATATTTTGGCGGCAAGTTGATTTTTCCGTCCACGTCATGAATTTTATTCCGCGTTATGAAATTAGTTACGCTTCCAAGATTTTATCAATCTCCTTGAAAAGTTCGGCGACAAGTTCGGATTCGGGAACTTTGCGAACGATTACGCCTTTGCGGAAAATAATTCCCTCGCCGTCCGCGCCCGCAATGCCAACGTCAGCAGTTCGCGCCTCGCCAGGTCCGTTGACGACGCAGCCCATAACCGCGACCGTCAAATTTGTTTCTATGGAAGAAATTTTCTCCTCGACCTGCGCGGCAATTTTGGGCAAATCAATTTTAGTTCGCCCGCAAGTAGGACAGGCTATCAAAGTTACTCCGCCGTCACGAAGCCCCAGCGATTTTAAAATTTCTTTGGCAACCTTAACTTCGGCAACGGGGTCGCCCGTCAGCGAAACGCGGATTGTGTCGCCGATTCCCTCCGCCAACAACGCGCCGATTCCCACCGCCGATTTTATCACGCCCGTGTTGACTGTGCCCGCCTCCGTTATGCCCAAATGGAGCGGGTAATTTTTTTTCTCGCTCATCAAACGATACGCCGCCAAAGTCAGCGGAACGTCGTGCGCCTTTAGCGAAATTTTTATGTCGAAAAAATCTTCCGCCTCCAAAATTTCCACGTGCTCCAAAGCCGACTCGACCAAAGCTTCGGGCGTCGCGCCGCCGTATTTCTGTAAAAGTTTTCTGCTCAGCGAGCCAGCGTTCACGCCGATTCTTATCGGAACTTTCGCCGCCCGCGCAGATTTTACAACTTCGCGAACATGAGCCGCCCCGCCGATATTGCCCGGATTTAATCGCAACGCCGCCACGCCTTGGGCTATCGATTCAAGCGCGAGTCTGTAATCAAAATGAATATCCGCGATAATCGGCACCGCCACCGCCGAAATTATTTTGCCCAAAGTTTTTGCCGCCGCCATGTCGGGCACGGCAACGCGCACAATATCGCAACCCGCCGCCGCCAGCCGCTGAATTTGTTCAACTGTTGCCGCCGCGTCGTGTGTTTTGGTGTTCGTCATCGATTGAATACTTATCGGAGCACCGCCGCCGATTTTTATTTTCCCAACGCTGATTTGCCGCGTATTTTTCCGCTCAAACATTTTTATCTCCTCCGAAATTTCTATAACAAAAAAGGCGGAAGCTCGCGCCTCCGTCTTGGCTTATGTATGAGTCCTGCGTCAATTATTCATATCTCACCTTCTCCGCGCGATGTTTGGTGGTCATCGCTGAAATTTGCCGCCGACCAAGTTGCGGGGACAACCCTTCGGCACTGTGGCGTTATGTTTTTAATTGGGATTAACGGGAATTATATTTTAAGATGATTAGAGGATTATTAGAACAAGATTAATTCTCCTGCGAAAAAATTCTCGTTCCTCCCGTTGCCTAACTGTAGCAGAAAACATTTCCCTTTGCAAGCCACAAGGCAAAAATTTTTCAGCGCGATAAAAAATATTGTATTCAAGGTAGCGCAGTCTTGAATTTATTTGGCGCGACGAATATAATATGGCGCGGTTACCAAAGCAAGACTTGAAAGGATGAATTTGAAGTGGCAAACGTCGACAAAGAAGCACTTGCTCTGCACGAAACACATCACGGCAAGTTGGAAGTTAAAAGCAAAGTGCCCCTGAAGACGAACAAAGATTTGACGCTTGCATATACGCCGGGCGTCGCGGCTCCCTGCCTTGAAATTAAAAAAGACTTCGATAAAATTTACGACTACACAAATCGCGGCAATCTCGTCGCGGTCGTCACGAACGGCACCGCCGTCCTCGGTTTGGGCGATATTGGCGCGGGCGCAGGTCTGCCCGTCATGGAGGGCAAGGCGATTCTGTTTAAAGGTTTCGCGGGCGTCGACGCAATTCCCATTTGCCTCGATACAAAAAGCGTCCCTGAAATTGTCAAGACGATTCAGCTCATGGCTCCGAGTTTCGGCGGCATAAATCTTGAAGACATCAAAGCTCCCGAATGCTTCGACATTGAACACGCGCTGAAAGATTCCGTCGATATTCCCGTCTTCCACGACGACCAACACGGCACGGCGATTGTCGTTGCGGCGGCTCTGATTAATGCGTTGCGGCTCGTCGGCAAAAAGTTTGAGGATATTAAAGTCGTCGTCAACGGCGCGGGCGCGGCGGGCATGGCGATAACTTATCTGATTCAGAAAATGGGCGCAAAGAACGTTATGCTGTGCGATTCGACCGGCGCGATTTACGAAGGGCGCGGCAAGGGCATGAACCCCTACAAAGACCAAATCGCCGCCGTCACGAACTTTGACAAAGAAGCGGGGCAGCTCGTCGATATTATTCACGGCGCGGACGTTTTTATCGGCGTCTCGAAGGCTGGCTTGCTGACTCCCGAAATGATTCAGTCCATGAACAACGACGCGATAATTTTGGCGATGGCTAATCCCACGCCCGAAATTATGCCCGACAAAGCTAAGGCGGCGGGTGCTCGCGTCGTGTGCACGGGGCGCAGCGATTTCCCCAACCAAGTCAACAACTTGCTGGCGTTCCCCGGAATTTTCCGCGGTGCCCTTGACGTTCGCGCGACCGATGTCAACGAGGAAATGAAAATCGCGGCGGCTTATGCGATTGCCTCACTCGTCAGCGACGACGAACTCAACGAAGAACACGTTATCACGACGCCTTTTGACAAGCGCGTTGCTCCGACTGTTGCGGCGGCTGTCGCTAAGGCGGCGATTGATTCGGGCGTCGCGCTAAATAAAAATGTCAAGCCCGAAGATGTCGCTAAACATACGATTGAACTTCTGGCGAAATTATAAAATTGTGCTCGTAGTCCAGTGGATAGGACGCAAGCCTCCGGAGCTTGAAGCGTGGGTTCGACTCCCGCCGAGCACGCCAATCAAAAAAATTCAGCGGTTCCAATTAACGGAGCCGCTTTTAAATTTGAATTCTTATATCAATTCCCTGTACTTGGCTTTGTAGAAATCCTCAAATATCTTTAGCATTTCGCGCTGAATTTCGCCGCCGTCGCCCTCGTGAAGAATTTCGATAAAGCCCCAGCGGTCAAGCAGGACGGAGGCAATGTGTCCAATCGTCTCAATCGTGAATTCGTCG
>JAFXNB010000102.1 GCA_017529935.1 Selenomonadaceae bacterium | reverse complement strand
TGGGGGAAATCAAATGCAGCCTAACGTTGTAACAAATATGCCCGTCTCGCCCGCGCAGTTCACGCCCCTTTCAACGGAGCCAGTACAAATCAACGAGGCGAACATCGGCTTAATTTTGGACGTGCCGCTTCAAGTGACGGTTGAGCTTGGGCGGACGAAAAAGACAATCAAAGAAACTCTCGACCTGTCAACCGGCTCGATTGTGGAACTGGATAAATTGGCGGGCGAACCCGTGGAGATTCAAGTAAACGGACACTTTTTGGCAAAGGGCGAAGTCGTCGTTATCGATGAAAACTTCGGCGTGAGGATAACGGAAATTGCCACGCCCGCCGAACGCGCCGCGCACTTGAAGTAATTGGAGAATTTTTTATGTTCTATAAAGCTGAAGACGTTCGCGCTATGTTCCAACTTTTAAACGATTACGAGATAAATTATCTGCTTACGAAAAATATCGCGGACGAACTTCCCGACAAGCTCAAACTCGGCAAAGACATTGATTTAATCGTGCATATTGAGGATTACGAAAAATTTCAAGCCGTATTGAATCACTTCGGCTGGCAAAGAATCATTCACCCGCGAGGCAAGGAACGCGGCTGGGGCTTCATGTACGGTGCTCACGAAAATTTAAAATTTCGCCATTCAGTTAACACCTTGGAAGTCGACGCCTACGCCGAACTTTGCACGAAAAGCATCGAAAGAAATGCTTGGTTGCCGCTCGATAAAGTTATCCAGAAATCCATTTGGGAAAATAAAGTTTGGGACGCCGCCAATCAATGGTGGATCATGGACGATGAGAACATGGTTATCTACCTTTTGACTAGGAGCGTTTTTGAAAAAAATGGCTTTTCCGATGCTTACGTTCGCGAGATTGAGAAGCGCAAAAAATTCTTGGCTAATCCGACTGCGCGGCAGAAATTGGAAAAAATTTTCTTCAAGTTCACGGATACTCTTATCGAAAAGGTAAATGGGGGGGGGTATGGAAAGATTCTCCTTTCCTACCTGACGTTCACGGATTATTAACGGAGGAAGAAATTTTGGGAGAAGTTTTGAAAGTCCTAAAAGAAACTAAACTCGGCGGCGGAAAATTTTTAATCGAATTGAACGAGCCGCTGGCAAAAGGTGCTCCAAGAATCATACACTTGCAAAACGACAAATTCCGCATGGAAATGATAGAGCCGGAATTTTTGAAAATCGCTGGCGCGGTTGCTTATGCCCGAAAAAGATTTGACGACATGAAAGGTTGGAGAGCGCAATGAGCAACCCTGGCGTAATCCAACTTTTTGGTTTTAATTATAAATTTAATGACGTTCCGCATACGTTCCGCGTGGAAGACAATATCGGCGAAGCGATTCATTTCCACTTCGATAATTTCAGGCTAGACCTTACAGTCAAGGAGTTCCGCGCTTTTGCCGACGATATGTTGGACGCGATAACCGCCGCCGTTAATGTTGAAGGTTTCGACGCCCGAAAACAGGATTTGTTGTTTTTGTTTCAGCATGCCACATTGCTTCCGTGGCTTCGCGAATTCCGAATCGAATATATGCCCGTCAAAGAAATTATTGTCGATACGCTCGGCGAAAACGGAAAAAATGTGTACAGATATTTGAAACATTCGCGCGTTGTGAGAGCTTTGCGCGGCGACTATGCCGAAAATGACGTGCGCGACCAACAAAATCTTATCGGGCAAAATAATCTGCAACGACTTCTATCCATCTTTGAAAGCGTGAGGAAAAACGGTTACCCGCTCAACGGAGAATACATCACGCTGTTCAATGACCAAAATATCATACGCGACGGGCAACACAGAGCCGCTTCGATTTACGTTTTGAATCCCGAAGCCGTGGTTCCGATTCAGCGTTGGATTTTTCAAGATAACATGTTCAACTTGTCTAATATCGCGTACGATTTAAGTTGAGCAAAAAATACCTTGCCGATTGTCAAATTATCGTTTATAATCAAAAGCCTAGAATGCTTAGTGTTGTGATTGAAATTAAAACTAAATTCTTTTAAACGGGAGAGATGGATTATGGCAGTACGAGTTTTAGTCGTCGACGACGCGGCTTTCATGAGAATGATGGTCAAGGATATTCTTTCCAAAAACGGATATGAAGTCGTCGGCGAGGCCGAAAACGGAATGAAGGCAGTCGAAAAATTTGCCGAACTGCGCCCCGATTTGGTGACGATGGACATCACGATGCCCGAAATGGACGGAATCTCCGCAGTCAAGGCGATTAGGAAAATCGACCCGAAAGCTAAAATCGTCATGTGCAGTGCCATGGGACAGCAGGCGATGGTTATAGAGGCAATTCAAGCGGGCGCACGCGACTTTATTGTTAAACCTTTCCAAGCAGACCGCGTGCTCGAAGCAGTGCGCAAAGCCGTCGGCTGATGGCAGAAAAGATAAAGTTTTATCTCCCGACTGCGATTGTGCTTTTTTGTTTGATTTATTTTGGCGGCTCTGCCGTGGAGGCTGCGGGCGGCTACTTGGAAGGCTACGAAGAAGTTGACCCAAGACCGACCGCCGTCTCCTGGTGGTCGACGCTTGCCTATCTTGTTAGCTTGCTTGCCGTCTTTGCCGTCGTGCTGGTTATGGCGTATTTCGCCGCAAGATTTATCGGTGGACGTTTTAACGCGGCGCGGCTTTCGGCTAGCGGCGGCAGAATTCTGGAAAATTTACCACTCGGACCTAATCGCTCTGTCTGCACAGTTGAAATGGCCGGCAGGGTGTTTTTGTTAGGCGTGACTGACCACAACATAAATCTTTTGGGCGAGATAACCGACAAAGATTTAATCGAACACCTGCACGCGCAAGCAATGAATTCGGGCGATATGTTTTCTCAAGAATTCGGCACGCTGTCGGGATTGGTTAAAAAAATTCCACTGTTTAAAAGAGGTAGTGGAAAGTGACAAGATTTTTTTTAATCTGCGCGGTCGGCGTGCTTTTGACGAACTGCACGGAGGCGGCACCGATTATCCCAAGCGTCAACGTGGAAGTCGGCACGGCAGAAAATCCCGAACAAGTCGCCTCGACGTTGCAGGTTATCGCAATTTTGACGCTGGCGACGCTCGCGCCGGGAATTTTGATGATGACAACGTCCTTCGTGCGCATCGTCGTAATAATCGGCTTTCTGCGCAACGCGCTCGCCACGCAGAACGTCCCGCCAAACCAAGTTATCGTGTCGCTGGCGTTGTTCCTGACGTTTTACATCATGGCTCCTTACTGGTCGCAGGCAAACGACAACGGCTTGCAACCATATTTGGCAGGGCAAATCACGCAGGAAGAAGCGATAACCAACGTCCTTGAACCAATGCGCGAATTCATGTTCCGTCAAACGCGCGAATCGGATTTGGCACTCTTCGTGAACTTGTCGGAGGCTGAACGCCCGAATTCGCAGGAAGATGTCTCGACGTTCGTGCTGATTCCCGCGTTCATAATCAGCGAGCTAAAAACCGCGTTCCAAATCGGCTTTATGCTGTACGTGCCGTTCATCGTCATAGATATGATTGTCGCGACGACGCTAATGTCAATGGGTATGATGATGTTGCCGCCCGTCATGATTTCCTTGCCGTTCAAAATATTGCTGTTCGTGATGATTGATGGCTGGCATTTGCTGATTCAGTCGATAATCGTGAGTTTCCGATAGCGGAGGTGCGTCATGTCGGGAGATTTGGTAATTCAGCTGGGGCAAGAGGCGTTGATGATCGTGTTAATCGTCTCCGCGCCCATGCTCGGTTTGGGCTTGACGGTCGGCTTGATGGTCAGCGTCTTTCAAGCAACGACTTCAATTCAAGAGCAGACGCTGGCTTTTATCCCGAAGATTATCGCGGTCTTCGTGGCGATTTTGATTTTCGGACCGTGGATGCTTAGAATCATGGTTGAATTTTTTTCGGATATATTTATCGGCTTGCCGTCGCGTATCGGCTGAGCAAAGTCACTTTGTCAGGAGGTCGAAGGCTTGACAGAAATTGATTTTTTCGACATTCTTCAAGGGCAGGTGGCGTGCTTTCTGCTCGTGCTGACACGGACGAGCGGCATTTTTTTTATTTCGCCATTCTTCGGCAGCTTGAACGTTTCGGCAAAGATAAGAGCCGTTGCGGCATTTTTGCTGGCGACGGTGCTTTTCCCAATCGTCGTAAAAATGTACGTCGTAGAAGCTCCCGCAAATGTTTTAATGTTCGCGCTCACCGTCGTCAAAGAACTTTTCGTCGGCTGGCTTATCGGGCTGGTCGGCTACATAACCTTAGCCGCAGTGAACATGGCGGGCAAAATTATGGACATGCAAGTCGGCTTCGCGGTCGTGCAGATGATGGACCCAACTACGCAACAGCAAAGCGGCATGATTGGAACTTTCCTTTACAACTTGACGATAATTTATTTTATCGTGACGAACGGGCACCACGTGATTCTTTCCGCGCTGGCAGAGAGTTTCCGAATTATCCCGCTCAACGCCATGCTTTGGAATCAATCGCTTTCGGAACTTATGATTGACTTGACGGCGGGAATTTTTATGAACGGCATGAAAATCGCAATGCCCGTGACTTTTGCAATCCTGCTGACGAACGTCGGAATGGGTATCCTCGCCCGCACAATGCCGCAGATGAATATTTTTGTCGTCGGCATTCCGCTCCAGCTGACCATTGGCACGAGTATGCTGTCGATGGTTCTGCCGTTTTACATTCTCTTTTTGGACGTGATTTTTAATGAAATGTACGCAAACATTTCCATTGCCCTCAAAGCCCTCGCGCCCTGACGACGAGCTAAAAAATTTCGTCTTCGACCTGCAACGTTTCGACGGCGAAAAAACCGAAGAGCCGACCGATAAAAAGCGGCAGGACGCGCGCAAGAAAGGTCAAGTTGCCAAGAGCCATGAGCTAAATACGGCGTTCGTCCTGCTTATCGGCTTCCTTATCCTGCGAATTTTGTGGGAATTCATTTACGGCAACATCGCCGCTTACACGGTTTATCTTTATTCGCACCTATCGAATAGCACTTCGACCGAGGCAATCTCCGAACTTTTTATCGGGATAATGCTCCTACTGGCTAAAACCGTAATGCCGGTAATGTTCGCGATTTTAATCGTCGGACTCGCCATAAACTGTTTCCAAGTCGGCTTAATGGTGTCAACGGAAAAATTGGAGCCGAAACTCAGCAACCTCAACCCGATTAACGGCTTCGGGAGAATTTTTTCCAAGCGGTCAATCGTCGAGCTGTTCAGGTCTCTGTTCAAAATAATTGTTATCGGCTACTTCCTCTATCTTTATCTCAAAGAGCAAATCCCGCTCCTGCCGCAATTTATTTTCTTCGACTTGCCGCACTCATTGGCGACGGCGGCGGATATTATCTTCACAATGGCGTTTCAAGTTATCGGCGTGATATTCATAATGGCGGCGGCGGACTACGCTTATCAAAAATGGCAGACGACGCAGGATTTAAAAATGTCCAAGCAGGAAGTCAAAGACGAATTCAAGCAAATGGAAGGCGACCCGCAAATCAAGGGCAAGATTAAGCAAAAACAGCGGCAGATGGCAATGCAACGCATGATGCAGGAAGTGCCCAAGGCGGATGTCATCGTCACGAACCCGACGCATTTGGCGGTTGCGCTCCAATATAAAAAGGGAATGATTGCGCCGCTCGTCGTGGCGAAAGGTCAAGACCTCGTCGCGGAGAAGATAAAAGAAATTGCCCGCGAACATCATATCCTAATCGTCGAAAATAAACCCGTGGCGCGTGCGCTGTTCGAGTCGGTTGAAGTCGGCGGTTCCGTTCCGGCAGAACTTTATCAAGCCGTCGCAGAAATTCTCGCTTACGTCTACAGAATCAAGCACCGCAAAGTTGCATGAGGTGATTAGATGACAGGCATGACTTTAAACGAATTAAAGCAAACGATGACAGATTTTGACGAGATAGAATTTTTTTATCGCGGTGAACAGTATGATTTTCAAAAAGAACCCGGCGACGATTCGCAAATCAAAATTTCCGTTTGGCACGTCAAATACAATCCCGAATGCGTCTATTCCGTCACGATTTTAAAAGGAGATAAAAATTTTGTCGACGCTCTAATCAATGCAAAAATTTTTCCTGACGGCAAGTCTATTGTCGAGGCGGAAGCGGATATTGATGTGGAGTTTTTTGCATAAATTAATCGTTGAAGTTTAGGCGGATATTGTGTTATAGTAGTAAAAAATTTTTTAGGAGAAAACTAAATGGCCGCACCCGCAGATATTTTAGAGAGCGAACCCCAAACATTAGGCTCGTTTATCCAAAGATACAGCGACGTTATAATCGCGGTGACGCTCGTCATGATTGTTATCATGATGATTATCCCGTTGCCGACGCCGCTATTGGACTTGCTAATCTGTTTGAACATCACAATCGCCCTAGTCGTCATCATGAGCGCGATTTACAACGAGGAGGCTCTGGATTTATCCGTCTTCCCGTCGCTACTTTTGGTGACGACGCTTTTCCGATTAGCCTTGAACATTTCCTCCACGCGCTTGATTTTGATTAACGGCTACGCGGGCGAAGTCATCACGGCGTTCGGAAATTTCGTCGTCGGCGGCAATCCCGTCGTCGGCTTCATCATGTTTATCATCTTGGTTATCATCAACTTTATCGTCATAACCAAAGGCTCCGAACGTGTCGCTGAAGTCTCCGCGCGTTTCACGTTGGACGCGATGCCCGGTAAGCAAATGGCAATCGACGCGGACTTGAATCAGGGCGCGATAAACGACGAGGAGGCTAAAGAACGCCGCACGAAGATTCAGCGCGAGGCGGACTTCTTCGGCGCAATGGACGGTGCCTCAAAGTTCGTCAAGGGCGACGCAATCGCCGCGATTATCATCATGTTGATTAATATCGGCGGCGGCTTCGTTATCGGCATGGCGCAAAAAGACATGGACGCCGCAACCGCGCTCCAAACTTACACGCTACTCACTGTCGGCGAAGGTCTCGTCAGCCAAATTCCCGCGCTGCTGATTTCCACGGCGACAGGTATCATCGTCACGCGCGCCGCCTCGGAGGGCAACCTCGGTGCCGACCTCGTCAAGCAACTTTTCAACAACGAAAGAATTTTCTTCATCAATACGGGCGTCCTGCTCATGCTGTCAATCGTCCCCGGTCTACCCGGCATTCCGTTTGCGTCGCTGGCGTGTATCTGCGCGTTTATCGGCTACAGCTTGCACAAGAAAAATATCGTGCCGGAGGAAATTAAAGAAGAACAAGCTCAAGCTAAGGAAAAAACGGAGGCAACTCGCCCCGAAAATATTATCTCGCTGTTGCAAGTCGACCCGATGGAGTTGGAAATTGGTTATTCGCTGATTCCGCTCGTCGACACGGGGCAGGGCGGCGATTTGCTCGATAGAATTGTTATGATTCGACGACAATGCGCCCTTGAACTCGGCTTAGTCGTCCCGACGATTCGTATCCGCGATAACATTCAGATTAAGCCGAACGCTTACATTATCAAGCTAAAGGGCATGGAGATTGCTCGCGGCGAATTAATGCTTGACCACTTCCTAGCAATGAACAGCGGCACAGTTTTTGAAGAAATTCCTGGCATTGAGACGGTTGAGCCTGCGTTCGGACTGCCCGCGCTGTGGATTCCCGAAAGTCAGCGCGAACAGGCAGAACTCAGCGGCTATACCGTCGTTGACGCGGTATCAGTCTTGGCAACGCATTTGACGGAAGTTATCAAGCAACACGCCTCGGAAATTCTCGGTCGTCAAGAAACTCAAAACCTCGTCGACAACCTTGCAAAGTCAAATCGCGGTCTCGTCGACGAAGTTGTCCCCGAACTTTTGGGTATCGGCGAAATTCAAAAAGTCTTGGCGAATTTGCTCAACGAACGCGTTTCAATCCGCGACATGTCGACGATTATGGAAGTGCTCGCCGATTACGCACGCGCCACGAAGGATCCCGAAATTTTAACGGAATATGTGCGCCACGCCATGGGCCGACAAATTACGCATCAAGTCGTTCAAGGAAATACACTGCCTTGCGTCACGCTCGACCCCGCGCTGGAAAATCGGATTGTCGGCGCGATTCAGCGCACAGACCACGGCTCCTACGTCAGCCTCGACCCAGATTCTATGCGCCGCATGATTGCCTCGCTGAACAACGAGATAGAAAAGCTCGCCAACCAAGGTTATCCTGCCGTCGTGCTTACAAGTCCCGCCGTGCGTCTCTACTTCCGCAAACTCGTCGAACGTTCGGTTCAAGGTCTTACAATCGTTTCGCACGCCGAAATTGACCAGTCCGTTGAGATTCAAATTATTGGTGTCATCAGAATTTAAAGCAAAAAAAATTAGCCCCCGCGCAGATTGCGGAGGCTTTTTTTTTTACCGCTGATTTTTTTACTGCTTAACAAGTTTTTCGTCGCTGACGGTGTAAGTTTCGCCGTTAATATTTATGTTTTCAAAATAGCCGCCGTCGAAAATAACTTTGCCGCCGCCCGAAATTGTAAGCGTGAGTTTGTTGTCGACAAATCCAGAATCGCTGAACGTGCCGCCCTCCGAGCCGTCCTTCTTGAGAATCTTCAACATGTCGCCGTCGCTTTCATAGTAATCCAAAATCGTATCGGTGCCTTCGCCGGGCTTGTAAATGAAAATATCTGCGTCGCCGCCGCCGTCAAGATAATCATCGCCTGCGCCGCCCCAGAGAGTATCCTTGTCGTGACCGCCAAAAATCCAATCAGAACCTGCGCCGCCCAATAAATAATCATTGCCGTCGTGACCTTCCAGATAATCATCGCCCGCGCCGCCGTTAATATAATCGTTGCCGTCGTCACCGTTGAGATAATCATTGCCCGCATTGCCGAGAATGGAATCATTTCCTGCGCCGCCGTTTATCGTGTCACTGGCTTTGCCGCCGCTGATTGAATTTGCAAGCGTGTTGCCGTTAATTTCAATGGCGGTCGTGCGTTTGGCGGCGTTGACAACTTTAACTTTAGAGCCGATAGTCAAGGGCGATTCTGTTTTATCAGTAACAGTCAGCGTAGTTGATTCGGCGGCGGAATAAGTTTTGGTAGTTTCTTCGCCGTACTCGTCAATCGTCGTGATTTTCTTGCCCTTGCCATTTTTAACAGTAAGCGTGCCGCTGCCAACCGTAAAGACGACGTCAGAGCCTTTCACGGTTGATTTAGAAATCGCCGCGCTGAATTTAATTTTATCGCCCGCCGCATAGTCGCTGATAACGTCTTTGCCCGCCGTATAAACGAAAATATCGTTGCCCTTGCCGCCGGTGAGCGTGTCATTGCCCTTTCCGCCGTCCAAAACATCTGCTCCGGCGTCGCCCAAAAGTTTATCGTTGCCCGCGTTGCCGAAAATGCTATCATTGCCCGCCCCGCCGTGAATTATATCGTTTTTCGTGCCGCCGCTTATGGAATTTGCAAGCGTGTTGCCGATAATTTCAATAGCTTTCGTGCGTTTGGTCGCGTTGACGACTTTTATCTTGGAGCCGATAGTCAGCGGCGATTCAGTCGAATTCGTAACGGTCAGCGTCGTTGATTCGGCGGAGTAAGTTTTGGTAGTTTCTTCGCCGTTCTTGTCAACGATTGTGATTTTCTTGCCCGTACCATTTTTAACGGTGAGTGTTCCACTTCCAACCGTGAAAATGACATTTGAACCGCTGATTGTTGATTTGGAAATCGCCGCGCCGATTGAAATTTTATCCTCGCCAGCGACATAATCGGTGATAACGTCTTTGCCAGCCGTGTAAACGAAAATATCTTCGCCGTAGCCGCCTTTTAACGTGTCATTGCCCTTTCCGCCGTTCAAAGTGTCGTTTCCTTTGCCGCCGAGCAAATAATCATTGCCCGCGCCGCCGACGATTGAATTATTTAGCGCGTTTCCGATAATTTTAATTCCGTTTTTGAGTTTAGAGGCGTTGACGTGCTTAACGGTGCTTTCAAAGTCCGCCAAGTCGAGCGTATCTTCCGTGTAATCCGCCGTGACCGTCAAAATTGTTTTCTTTGCATTGTAAGAGACGCCGTCGGGCACGCCGTCCGAATAATTTTTGGCAAGATAGCGCATATAACCATAACCATGATAATGTTTAGCAGACGTACTGTTGGGATTAACAAATAAACTATAACTTGTAGAGGCACTATCATAGCCGCCGACAAGTTCGACAAGCCCTGCGCCGATTTCGTCAGTATATTTTGTATAGGGAACATTTGCCTTTAAAGTTATTTCTGCCATAGCCTGCAAGATAAGCCTGTCAAGATAATTTGTAAATTTGGCTGATTGATTACTGCTGCCAGAACCGTAGAGGTCGGAATATATAAACTTGTCTCCGCCCTCCAAAACACCATTTTTATCGTCGGCAGTCATATTGTAAAGAAAATCGGCGTTGATATACAAATTAACTTCAGAAGCAAGCCCCATGTCGTAATTAAAATCAAGTCTTATTTCGTCTTGACGATTATAACCGTTGCTAACGAATTTAATATTAATTTTGTTGATATTTGCGCGTCCGTCGGTGAAATTTATGCCGAGTGATTCGTTAATTAGGTCGAGTGATTCGGGAATCCACCAATTATAAAGCGCACGAGTTACTAATTTTTGTTTCGCGAGGTAAGTTTCGCCGCTGTAATTAAATTTTTCGTCGACATCTTTATCATCTTTTTCGGCGTAGGTTACATTGACCGTCAAACCATTTTTCGTGAAGGAATTATATTCGGCGTCGGTGAGTTTAACCGCTTTTGCGCTTTCCGGAACGATACTTTCGGCAGTCTTGGTAGTTTTGCCGCCCGCGTCCGAACCGGTGATTGCTCCAGTGTCTTCGTTGTTAATACGAATGCCGCAATTCTGTTCTGCAAAAGTTTGAGCACCACTTGTTTGATAATATAGAGTGTTCCTCAGTTCAGTTCCGTACTTTGACTTGAAAACATCGTAACGAACTGCGCCCACAGCTTTAAAAGCCTCGTCGATAGCGTCGCTACCGGTTTTTTTTGTTTCGACGAGCGTTTTAACGAATTTCTTGATAACTCCAACGGGTGTTGACATACAACCACCTCCTAAAAAACTTTTTTGATACCTAAAAGCATTATAACTAAGTTGAAAAAGCTTTTGGTGTCCTACGGGGACACAAAAAAAAAATTTCCCGCCGATTTGACGGGAAAAAATTTTTGCCGCGCAGATTTTATTGCTTAACGAGCTTTGAACCGCTGATTTTGTAAGTGTCGCTGTTAATGTGGAAGGTTGTCGCGGTGAAATCTTTCAATGTGACGGAGCCGCCGCTGACTTTGAATGTAATCATGTCTTTTGACTTGTCGTAAGACGCTGTGAAGGCAAGATTATCAAATGTGAGCGTGTCTTTGCTGTCGAAGCCGTAAATTATATCTTTGCCGTCGCCTTTTGCGTAGAAAAATTTATCCGCGCCGTCGTCGCCCCATAAAGTATCGTTTCCTTTGCCGCCCCACAAT
>JAFXNB010000101.1 GCA_017529935.1 Selenomonadaceae bacterium | reverse complement strand
GGACGACGAAAAAATTATTTCGGACGTTGCCGCGCACAAGGACGAGCCGTTAAATTATCTGTCGACGATTCTCACGCGGAGGAGCCATGCTTAAAAATTTCCCCGAAGTCGTCGACGCGCTCAAAGCTCGCGACATGATTGACGAGGCGATTTTGGTCAGTCGTTGCGGCTTGAACGACGAAAAAATTATCACAGACATTGCCGCGCACAAGGACGAGCCGTTAAATTATCTGTCGACGATTCTCACGCGGAGAAATTCCGGAAAAATTTCTGGAAGAATTTTTTAATAAAAAGCTGCGGAATTTCATGACGCGCGACTAATCTGAAAGAATTTGTTAATTGTCAACCAAAACCCCCGAAAAATTTTTAATCATTCTGAAAGAGGTTGACAATAGTTCCATAAACAAAATTAATGGCAGTGAAATTTTAATGGAAAGAGAAAGATTTATGACCAAAAAAATTTTATCGGCAATTTTAATCGCGGGATTTTTGCTGACAGGTTGCGGCACGGAAAAAAATTCGCCGCCCGCCGAAATGGAGCAAGCGCAAGTTTTCGCGGAGATAGAAGACGACGCGGGCAGGAAAGTTATCCTTCAGCAGAAGCCCACGCGGATTGTCGTGACGAGCGCGAGTTTTCTGGAGCCGTTGCACGCGGTCGGCGGCGTGATTGTCGGGCGACCCGATTCAAAAAATAAAATGCCTGATTGGGCAAAAGATTTGGCGAGCGTCGGCGCGGTCTATCAAATCGACGTGGAGCGGCTGTTGAATTGCGCGCCCGATTTGGTTATCGTCAACAAGGGCATGAACGAAAAACTTTTGCCCGTGCTGGAGGAAAATAAAATTCCCGCGCTGATCGTCGAGCTGAAAACTTATGACGACGTTAAACGCGGGCTGAAAAATTTTTCGTCGATAAGCGGCGACACTCAAGCGGGCGAAAAAATTATTGCTGACATGGACGCCGCGATTAAAGCTATCGTCGAACGCGTCCCGAAAGAAAAGTTGCGCGTGGCGATTCTGCACTCGACGGCGCAGGGCTTGACGGTTCAGCTTGACGGGAGCATTGCTGGCTCAATCGCAAAAATGTTCGGCTGGGAAAATGTAGCCTCCGGAATGACGCCGCTTGAAAAAAATCCTGACGCCGCGCCCTACAGCATGGAGACGCTCGCTGAACAAAATCCCGAAATTATTTTCGTGACGAGCATGGGCGACCTTGACGAAATTAAATCAAACATGACGCGGGCAATCGCCGAGAATGCGGCGTGGCAGGCAATCGGCGCGGTGAAAGATAATCGGCTCTACTTCCTGCCGCAAGATTTATTTCTGCTAAGCCCCGGACTGCGCTACCCCGAAGCCGTCAAGACTATGGCGCAACTTATTTACTCTGACAAATTTTAAGGAGGAAAATTTATGCAACCACATGAACAGCTAGATAAGTTTTTCGGTGAATTTTTCAGATTGATTAAACAGACAGAACCATCAATGTACTATGCTTTTTTACAGCGGGCAGAGGTGGAATTTGAGCGGACAGGTTACCGCGAAGAAATTCCCATTGGCGTGGAAAATATTTTAATCGTGCGTCTCGATGTTATCGGCGACATGATTTTGACGACGGGCTTTATCCGCGAAGTGCGCGCAAATTTCCCGAACGCGAGAATAACTTTGGTTGTATCGCCGCTCGTCTACCCGATTGTCGAACTTTGCCCCTATGTCAATGAAGTTTTGATTTTTGATAAAAAGACTGTCGGCGCAAATCCGTCTAAAAGGAATTTTTCTATCATGTTGGATCACATTGCTGTTTTTTGTAGAGAAAAATTTTGGCAGAAACATTTTTCTATAGCCTTTAGCCCGCAATGGGGTAGTTACAATTTGCCGGGGTTGCTTATGTGTTGGCTCAGCGGTGCAAGGGAGCGCGTCGGCTTCGGCACGCATCCTCACTTGAGTTGGGATCCAAATATTTCGGCGGAAAAAGCGACATACGATAATTTTTTGCTGACTAGAAACATAATCACGCCGCGCAGTGTTGTCGCAGAGATTGAGAAGCATTTTTACCTTTTGGAAGCTGTCGGGCTTAAAGTCAATCAAACGCACACGGAGCTTTGGTTCGGCGCGGCGGACGTTTTTCAAGCGTGTGTGCTGTTGAAAGATATTCCGTCGACGTGCAAGAAAGTTTTACTAGGAATCGGCGCGGGCATTACAAGCAGAAAATATCCCGTCGAAAAATTTTTTGTCGCGCTCAAAGAACTTGCCAAAAAAAATTTGGTCTTCGTGATTGTCGGCGGACAATCGGAAATTGAAGACGCGAACTTTATAGAAAAAAATTTGCCGCACGGAAAAGTTTTAAACCTCGTCGGCAAGACGACGTTGCGCGAGACCGAAGCGATAATCAGCCAAATGGATTTTTATCTCGGTAATGATTCGGGCGTCATGCACATGGCAGCTTCAAATAAAATTCCTTGCCTTGTCCTCTACCGTGATGCGCAAGACAAACAGGATTATTTACCGGGATTAGCTAGCGAATCGCAACGTTTCCCGCCGTGGCAGACGAAGTCAGTTATTTTACGCCCCGATCATCAGTTTGAAGAGTGCGCAAAGAAACCGCCGATTTACGGCTGGTGTCACGCCGACGAGCCGCACTGTATAACGCAAATCACGCCGCAAGAAATCATCGCGGGCTTTGAAGTTTTGGAGGAGCTTTAATGTTTATCGATACGCACTGTCACCTTGAAGACGAAAAATTTTCTGACGACTGCGCCGAAGTTTTAAGCCGCGCAAAAATCGCCGGCGTCGAACGGATTATAAATTTCGGGAGCACGTTGCAAAGTTCAATCGCCGTCGCCGAACTTGCAAAAAAAGTTTTGGAGGAGCTTTAATGTTTATAGACACGCACTGTCACCTTGAGGACGAAAAATTTTCTGACGACTGCGCCGAAGTTTTAAGCCGCGCAAAAATCGCCGGCGTCGAACGGATTATTAATTTCGGGAGCACGTTGCAAATTTCAATCGCCGTCGCCGCGCTTTCAAAAAATTTCTGGAGG
>JAFXNB010000100.1 GCA_017529935.1 Selenomonadaceae bacterium | reverse complement strand
ATGACGCCGTACACATGAACGAGCGTGTTGCGCATTTCGTCCTTGCCGCCGTTGACAAAAGCGTTGACGACGCGATTGACTGCCTTGTTGCCCATGGTGTGGATGTGCATGCTCAACCCTTTTGCGTTAGACTTGCGCGTAATGTAGGTAACTTCGTCTTCCTCCCAGTTGGCGATACCTTGATGACCGTCGCGATACAACGGCTCGATAAAGCCCGTGCCGGTTTCAACCGTGCCGTCCATGAAGAGTTTCACCCAGTTGGTTTTCACACGCTCGGACGCATATTTTTGAACCTCAAGCGATTTTTCCAAATTTTTATCGATGTCCATCCAGCTTTCAAGCTCGTAAGTCAAGCCCAAGACGAAATGCAGATCGCCTGCCTTGTCCATTTGTTGCGCGGCTTTGAAGTAACTCTCGTTGAAGAAATAGTTGCCCCAGCCGTCAAGATACATCATGTAGCCTTCTGACAGCAAAAATTTTTGTATATCCTGCAAAGTTTCTTTTGCCAAGTCAACGGAAAAGAGGTTGTCGTTATCAAGGAAAGAGCGCGTGTAAGTTCCAGCCTGTTCCTTAAGAAAACCGGTCGGAGTGCCGTCGGAACCAAAAGCGATTTCGCCGCCGCGAACTTCTTTTTTGAGGACAGTGCCGTCCGCCGTCATGATACCCGCGTTGACAAGTGCGAGTGTATTCACGAGAGCTTTGTGACCTTCCTCGTCGGCAATGTACATGGGAATATCGCTACAAATGGCGTCCAGCTGTTGACGGGTCGGCATATTGTTTTCAAAAATCAAAAATTTCCAGCCGTAACCGAAGATAGACGTCGCGCCGGTTTCTCTTGCCTTCTTAACCGCCGCCGGAATGATTTCCGCCAAAAATTTTTCCGGAGTGGTTTCTCTGTCCATCCTCGTGCCGAATTTCGGAATGCCGATACCGATCGAATAATGCGCGTGACCGTTGCCGCAACCGGGCATGACAAGACCTTTGCCGCTGTAGTCGATGACTTCGGTCTTGCCTTCTTCGATAAAGGATTCCGCGCCCGACTTGTCGCCGACGTAAACGAACTTGCCGTCCTTAACCGCGAACGCCTCGACGATCTTGTTGTCTTCGGACGTGAAAATTTTTCCGTAAACGACAAGATCTGCTACAATGTTTTTCATAGCAATCTCTCCTAAAATCCTTACATTCAGCGGGTGTAAACCCATTCGCTCGGTCATTATCTTACTTTTCGCGTCGTCAAGCAATGGGGGTTCCAGAATGTCACCCCCTGTTTTGTTGAGAAATTATTGTTTTTCGCGCTTTGCATGGTTAAACTACGAAAAAAAAAGAAACGAGCTTAAAAAAATGCGTATACTTTTTGCAAAAACCTTGAGAAACCTTCGTATCAACAAAGAACTTTCGCAAAGGGAATTAGCAGAGCGAATGTATGTGACCCGTTCCACAGTTGCCCGCTGGGAAAGCGGTAGCCGTCTGCCTGATGCCGTAATGATTTCTCGACTCGCCAAATGTCTCGACACAGACGTTAATATATTGCTTTCAGCGGCGGTGGAAAGTGACGACGCTCAGAATGTCATCATGGTCGACGACAGAAAAATATTTCTCGCAGGAGCCTTGCCGATATTGGAAGAAGTAATGCCTAATGCGATAATCACGGGCTTTACTCGACCGTCGGAGGCGATTGAATACGCGAAGGCAAATCGGATTGCATTGGCTTTTCTGGATATTGAGCTGGGAAAAACAAACGGGCTTGACCTTTGCCGCACGTTGCTTACGATTAATCCGCGCACAAATGTGGTGTATTTGACTGCGTACATCGAATATTCCTTCGACGCGTGGAGCACCGGAGCAAGCGGATTCCTACTCAAGCCGATTGCGACAGAAAATGTTCGTGCGCAATTAAAAAACCTCCGTTATCCGTTTTCGTTTGGAGGTGCACAGGATTGAGTTTGAAGGAAATTTATTTTTTCATATACGGCGCGATGCTAGTATTGACGATGCTGACATTGTGGATTACCCTCATCATTCCCAACCCGAATCAATGGAACAAAAGGTTCTTCGTCGCCATGTTTGCAATTTTCGTGCTGTGTATGATTGACTTTTCCGTTGACCTTTTGGTTTACGATGATCCGAACATGGCACTGGCGGCAAAAATTGCCGTTTACTTTGAATATCTGCTCCTTTCGATACCGATGCCCATGTTTACGGCTTATCTGTTACGCACTTGTGGGGAAAATTGGCTAAAAAGTCCTCTGTTTCGCACCGTCGTCGTTCTGTGGATAATATATTTTATCCTATTGGCAATCGCGCAGTTTACGACGTTCCTATATTATTTCACACCGGATAACCAATATATCCGCGCTTCTTGGTATTTGCTTCTGGTGACTCCTATTTTCGCGGTGATGTTTCTCAATCTGGCAAGCGTTATAAAGAGACGCGACAAATTGCCAAGAAAATACTATATCGCTTTTCTGATTCATCTGATCCCGTTGCAAATCGCCTTGCTCGTCAATAGCACAATTATCGAAACTAATACCGTACTCGCCGTTTTAGGCATTTGCGTCTCTACGCTCGCAATGCTTGCCATTATTCTCTACGACCAGATTGAGTCATATGTAGGGCAACAGCGGGAAATTGCTCATCAACGCGCAAGTATTATGGTTTTGCAAATGCGACCACACTTCATTTACAACGCCATGATGAGTATTTACTATCTTTGCGCCAAAGACCCCAAAAAGGCGCAACAAGTCACGTTGGATTTTACGACTTATCTCCGAAAAAATTTTACCGCCATTGCCAGCGAAAATACTGTTCCCTTTTCCGACGAATTGGAACACACTCGCGCTTATCTTGCTGTTGAACAAATTCAATTCGAGGATAGCCTTTTTGTAGAATACGATACGCCGCACAAAAATTTTCGCTTGCCGCCGCTCACACTTCAGCCGATTGTAGAAAACGCCGTCAAGCACGGCATGGATCCGGAGTATGCTCCGCTACGCATTTCT
>JAFXNB010000099.1 GCA_017529935.1 Selenomonadaceae bacterium | reverse complement strand
TTGATTTTGGATAGGCAACGCCCATGTGCAAATAGCCCGCCTCCGTCACGACACGCCCGCGCGGCGTCCGCATGATAAAGCCCAACTGCAAAAGGTACGGTTCGTAAATGTCCTCGATTGTTTCGCGCGATTCGCTGATTGCGGCGGCAAGCAAAAATTTTTCAAGCCTCCTCAAAGTCAAAGAGCGTCGGGACATCATTTGATTTTGGATAGGCAACGCCCATGTGCAAATAGCCCGCCTCCGTCACGACACGCCCGCGCGGCGTCCGCATGATAAAACCCAGCTGCAAAAGGTACGGCTCGTAAATGTCCTCGATAGTTTCGCGCGATTCGCTGATTGCGGCGGCAAGTGTATCCAAACCCACGGGTCGCCCGCGAAATTTTTTTATCATGGCGTCCAACATGCGCCGGTCGGTGTGGTCAAGTCCAACGCGGTCAACTTCCAACGCGAGCAGAGCTTTATCGGCGATTTCATTTGTTATAACTTGAGAGCCTTCAACCTGCGCGAAGTCGCGGATTCGTTTTAAAAGTCTGTTGGCAATGCGCGGCGTCCCGCGTGAACGTCGTGCAATTTCCTGTGCGCCGCCGAGTTCAATCGGGATTTTTAAAATCTGCGCGGCGCGGGTGATGATTTCAACTAATGCCTCCGTCGAATAATATTCAAGCCGCGAAATTACTCCGAATCTGTCACGCAAAGGCGGCGATAACGAGCCGGCTTTTGTCGTCGCGCCAATCAGCGTGAACGGCGAAATATCCACGCGAATACTCCGCGCCCGCGGTCCTTTGCCGATGATTATATCAAGCGCGAAGTCTTCCATTGCCGAATATAAAATTTCTTCGACTTGGCGGCTCAGGCGGTGTATCTCGTCGATAAATAAAACGTCGCGCTCCTGCAAATTCGTCAGGATTGCCGCGAGGTCGCCCGTCCGTTCGATTGCCGGTCCCGATGTCTGTCTGAAGTTCACGCCCAATTCGTTTGCAATTATCGCCGCCAAAGTCGTTTTGCCCAACCCCGGCGGTCCGTATAAAAGCACGTGGTCGAGTGCCTCCCGCCGCTTAACTGCCGCCTTCACGAACACCGATAAATTTTCCTTAGCTTTGTCCTGCCCGATATATTCCGCCAATCGGCGCGGGCGCAAGCTGTATTGCCAATCGTCCGTGCTCTGTTCTATCGTCGCGATTATTCGCTCGTCCAAAAATTTTCACCAACTTTATTTCCGCGCAAAAATTCTGCCGCGTTGAGTTTCTTGGCGTTGGGAGCTTGAATTTCCAAAATCTCCAGCGAGCCGTCGCCCGTCCCAACAAAAAATTTTCCGCCGGCGATTTTAATTTCTCCGGGCAAAAGTTTTTCCGCCGCGAGCTGTGTCCGCCAAATTTTGAACTTGCCCGCACGCGCCTCGCCGTACAGTCCGCGTACAAGATTGTGTATCGCCCGCGCAGGTTTTTGCCAATCAATCAGCCCCGTGTCCTTTTTCAGCAGCGGCGCATACGTCGACAGCGAATCATCTTGCTTTATCGGCTGAAGTTCGCCCATTTGCAATTTGTACAGCGTTTTGAGTAGCAAGTCCGCGCCGACCGTCATGAGCCGTTCGCGCAGTTCGGGCAAAATCATTTCGTCGGGAATTTTTACTTCGCTTTGGAGCAAAATGTCGCCCGTGTCAAGTCCCGCGTTCATCTGCATTGTCGTGATTCCCGTGACTTTTTCGCCGTTTATCATCGCCCATTCAATCGGAGCCGCCCCGCGATATTTCGGCAATAACGACGCGTGAACATTTATGCAACCGAAGCGCGGGATGTCTAAAATTTTTTGCGATAAAATTTGTCCGAAGGCAACGACGACGATTAAATCTGGCTGGAGCGCGGCGAGTTCGGCGACGACTTCCGGAGCTTTGACTTTGAGAGGTTGAATCACGCGCAGATTATTTTCCTCGGCAAAAACTTTCACGGGCGGTGGCTGAAATTTATGACCGCGCCCCTTGGGTCTATCAGGTTGAGTGACGACGCACAAGACTTGAGTTTTATCGATAAGCGCGGCGAGACTCGGAACGGCAAAATCGGGCGTGCCCATAAAAATTACTTTTAACTTGTCCATAAAATCTCCTTAGGGTTTACAACGTTTGCAGGGAACGTAGCCGGCATTAATCGCTTCTTCGCGGCTACTCATGAAAACTTTGTTCGCGGGATTCATTTTGTCGACCATGGAGCAATCGACGTAGTGAAATTTTTTTGTCTTGGCGTTGCCGACGTATTTTGACACAGAAAAATTTGTAATAGATTCCGCAAATGCCGTGACAGTCGCCAATACAACGAGCGCGATTATCGCCGCAAAAAATTTTTTCATGACGCGTCCTCCTTAGTGGTGGCGAATGACTTCAAATCTCCACAGCGCAACTTTTTCTTCGGGACGAATGCCCGCCTTGCGTTTGGCGATTGCGATTTGCTCCGCGACGGTGTCGACGCCCTCAAGGTCGGGCAGGAGCAATCCTCTGCGTGCGCCGTTCTCGACAATCACGCCGTAACGTTTAACGTTCAAGTCCTTAACGTCGAAAATTCTTTCCGGCTCGCCCAAAACGTCGACGCTGTATTCAAGGGCGTCAAGCTCGTCAATCGTCACCGGCTCAAAGCGCGGGTCTTTGGAGCAGGCGGAAATTGCGTTCTGCAAAATTTCTTCGGCAAGATTATCCTGCGTCGCCATAATCGTGCCGATACACCCGCGCAGATTCCCGTCCTTGTGCAAGCTCACGAAGGCTCCTGCGCGGCGATTGATAAGTTCTTCGGGCAAGTCGGCGGGCAAAGTTGCGGGCTTGCGCGTCTTAACGAACGTCTCCAAACTGTAGCGCGCCAATTTAACAAAAGCGTCTTCGTTAGCTTTGCGCTTCTCCGCCTCGTATTTTTTGAACTTCGCCAGTTGATAGGCAAAATTTCTGCCCGCGTCGTCACCGTCAATGTTGAAATAAACAATGCCGTAGCCAACGCCGAACGTGCCCTCGTAAGATAATTTTTCGGCGCGGATAGCTTTTCTGTCGAGTGCGCCCGCCATTATCCAAAAGCTCCGCAAGCCGCATTCCGCCGCCCGATTGCACATTGCGTT
The DNA here is from genome assembly GCA_017529935.1 of Selenomonadaceae bacterium. GTDB lineage: Bacteria > Bacillota > Negativicutes > Selenomonadales > Selenomonadaceae > Quinella. The sequence goes on along the minus strand of JAFXNB010000099.1, from coordinate 1,860 downwards.
ATCCATTGTCAGCAGTTGCAAAAAGTTCGCGCCGCCCAAATTCTCCATGACTTGCGAATCAAATTGCGGTCCCTCTTCGACAAAGCCGTAAGGTCCGTCCGATTTTAATTTGTGCGATAAATCGCCGCTCGCAATGAAAAAAATTTTCCGTCCGAGTTCGTCAGCCACGCGCGCTATCGTCTGCCCGAATTTGTAATGCAGTGCCGCCGACATGCCTGACAAGCCGATTCGCAAAAATTTTACGTGATTGAAGTCCAGCCCCGCTTCCTGCAAAAATCTCAGCGGGATCATCGTGCCGTGGTCTAGCGAAGAATTTCTTTCGCCCAACGTGCCCGCAGGAACGTCCGCCGCCATTGCGCTGTTTGAAAGTTTCATTACAAATTCCGTATCGTAATTTATCGCCAAAGCAACTTGCGGGGCGCGGAATTGCGCCATGTTGCCAGTTGCCGCCTCGCCCGGCGAAATGTGGAAATAATCCGCGTACAGGATTGAATGCGGGCTGGTGATTATTATCGTGTCAGGGGCAAGCGCGACGATTCTGCGCGAAACTTCTTTGTAAGCTTTCGCCGTCGCTGAAATTTTTTGCTCTTCGCCGTGCCCGACTTCAGGCAAAATTATCGGCGGGTGCGGGACAACTGCTGCGCCCAATATGCTCATGGTTATTCCTCCTTAAACTTTTTTGGACATTATACCACAAAAAAATAACCCGCCGCGATTGTGTGACGGATTATTTTTGATTTTAATTTGGTGGCTTGACGAAAAACTTTTCGGCTAAGCTGTCGTTTATCGTGAAGTCGCCCAGCTCGTTTACGAAGCGTGACGCGGCTCCGTGAAAGTCACTGCCGCCCGTTATCAGCAGATTGTATTTCTTGGCCAGGAAAAAATAATGTTGCGTCTCGTCGGGCTTATGGAAGGGGTAATAGACTTCCAGCCCGTCCAATTTTTTGCAAAGCTCCTCGACAAGATCATCATCGCCGACAAGTTTTGGGTGCGCCAGAGTCGCCACGCCGCCCGCTTGATGAATCTCGTCAATAACTTCGTCGACTTCAGGCAGATAGCGCGGCACGTAGGCGGGGCTTCCCTTGCCCAACATTTTTTCAAAAGCCTCGCGAACGTTTCTGAACGCGCCGATTTTAACCAGCGTTCTAGCGATATGCGCCCGCCCGATTGAGCGGCTCGTGCCCGCGATTTTCAAAACGTCAGCCTCGCGAATATTGAACTTCTTTGTTTGAAGGATATTGATAATTTCGCTGAATCTCTCCCAACGTGCCTCAATAATTTTGTCAATCATTTCCAAAAGGGCTTCGTTATAAATGTCAATGTTATAGCCGACAATGTGAATGTCCCTTTCGGGGTGGTTCGCGCTGAGCTCGACGCCCGGAATTATATTAACGATTCTATCCGGATAGAGCCCGTTTTCATAAAGTTGGCGAACGCCGTCAATCGTGTCATGATCGGTGATAGCCAGATAGTGTAGACCGATTTTCTTCGCTGCCGCCACGAGTTCTTCGGGCGAGTAAGATCCGTCCGAAAAATTTGTGTGGGTGTGCAAATCGCCGGCCATTAAATTTTCCCTCCGTTACTTTACGGCTTCAAAAAAACTAATTACTAACAGCTAAAAGCTATCAGCTAAAAAGGCGGGGTGAGGAATTAACGCGGTTCGACTATGAGCTTGATAACAGTGCGTTCACTCCCGTCAATTTCGATGTCCGTAAAAGCAGGAATGCAGATGAGGTCTACGCCGTGCGGTGCCACGAAGCCGCGTGCAATGGCAACTGCTTTAACCGCTTGGTTCAGCGCTCCGGCACCTATCGCCTGCATCTCGGCACTTCCGGTTTCGCGGATAACTCCCGCGAGTGC